>JAXMJU010000027.1:0-25302 GCA_034376265.1 Sulfuritalea sp. | reverse complement strand
GGTGGAGATGTCGTTCGTCATGCTGGTTTATCCTCACGAAATATTGCAGAATCATTCCCTCGGAATTGAGGGGATGAAGGTGCAGATTAATTCGTGGTGCCGCAACAGGGGATTCCTCCGCGTAGCGGCTTCGTCCAACAGGCACAGCACTCTTCTCTGCGGAATGCGACTGCAAAGATCAAATTAGGTTTTCCTTGCAGAGAATTGCGGAAGAGAATCACGGAATCTTCATTTATCTCCGGCAAGAAGGTCGCGGACACGGTCTAGAAACAAAGATACGTGCCCTGTCCAATAAGAATCAAGGCATGGACACATTTGCGGCTGTTGAATCGCTCGGGCTGCCAGGAGATATACGGGAATACTCGTTCGTGAAGGCAATACTGGACCACTTTTCTATTCAGTCAATTTCACTAATTACGAATAACCCTGGCAAGGCTTCGGCGCTGCGCGAAGCGAATATCGCCGTCGACTCAATTATTGGCATCCCGATTTCTCCAAACTCTATTTCGCTTAGGCACCTTCAGGCGAAAATTCGAAGGGGCCATGAAATCGTATTTACCACCGATCTTGGGAGTGAGGCATCGTGATACTTGGAGAAAATCTGATTCAAGAGGCTATTTCGTCAGGGAAGGTAATCATCAGTAGAAGCGATGGGAACGGCGGTTCCGAGCGACTAATGCTTGATGACTTCAGTAAAAGGGCTTCAGGGACGCATAAGATTTCCTTACATATCGGATTCTTGGTCAAGACGCTATCCCATAGAAAGCTTGATCCCGATGGTATTTATAACAACATGGATGGGATCGTCGACTTAAGGAAATTGCCTGACAATAAATATAGGCTTCAGCCCCACGAGTCCGTGGTCATATTTACGCGAGAGTACGTTGTACTTAAGGACGGCTATTTTGGAATGATGTTTCCAAAAGTAAATCTATTTAGCAAGGGCATCTCAACGCCTATGTCTTACGTAGATCCCGGATGGAAAGGTGTTCTTGAATTAGTCGTATCCAATCACTCCGAAGATGTATTAGACCTTCAGCTTGATCAACCCATTTCAAATCTGGTGCTTGCGCAGGTTAGCGGCTCTGGTGAGTACAAGAACGTTAATCAGCACTACGACTACGACTGGAACAGCGCCAACCAAAACGCGCGCCCTCCATGGACGGAAAGGAAGGCATCAAGCTCGATTGGCGTTACTCGACTTGTCGAAAACGTAAAGCGATTCAACCTTACCTCGTGGATTGTATTTGTCCCCGTACTAATCATATTGTCTGGTGCTCTTGTTAGCTTGGCACTAAAGTTCAAGGTGCCTTTGCCTTCGAAGCACATTACATCTTCGTTATACAGCCGCTTACATCAAAGTTTCGAAAGCGGGCTTCTTGCGTTGGTATTTCGGTCTCACCTAGTCGACGCAATCGCTTTTTGGGCTGTTGCAGTTTGGATATTTCGCCACTCTGGGCAACTCATTTCAATCTGATTGCGATGTCATTTACCAATGCGTAAGTGCCCCCCTCCTGTAAATGCAAGCAAATATCCGCCAGGGCTCTAACCCTGCGGTGCAGGGGACGCTGCGCGATAAAGCCGCGTAGCGCCCCTGACCTTGAACGTTAGAGATCACAATATGCGCCAAGCATTGCTCCTTATTGTCAGCCTCATGGCCTTTAACTGCTGGGCGCTCGAAGGACAGTTCAATGCAGAACTTGATGCCTTGGCTACACAGCGCGATTTGGATTAAAGGTTCCAGGCTCGAATTTCCCGAATTTCCGGCATGAACGCCACATCCCGTAGGCCGTATTCACCATGAAGTGTCTTGTCGTGCTCGCCCATCCAATCTCCGACAGCTTGTGTCATGCCTTGGCGCACTCGGCTATCCAGGCATTGACCGAGGCCGGCCATGAGGTGCAGGTCGAGGATCTCTACCAAGCCGAATTCTCGCCTTCGCTTGCGGTCAGCGAACGCCGGAGCTACTACCAGCCTCCGTTCGATTCCTCTGCCGTTCGATCCCAGGTCGAGCGTTTGCTCTCCGCCGAAGCCCTTGTTCTGGTGTTCCCAACCTGGTGGTTTGGCTTTCCCGCCATCCTGAAGGGTTGGTTCGACCGTGTCTGGGCGCCCGGCATCGCCTACGACCACGCCACCGACTTTGGCCCGATCAGGCCAAGGCTTCACAACTTGCGGCGCGCGCTTGCGGTTACGTCGCTGGGCTCGCCTTGGTGGGTGGATCGCCTGCTGTTGCGGCAACCGGTGAAACGCGTGTTGAAATCAGCGCTCCTTGGTACCTGCGCGCCCGCGTGCCGGTTCGAGATGCTGTCGCTCTACCAGGCCGAGCGCCTCACTGCCGACAGGGTTCGGGCGTTCAGTTCGCGTATTCAAGGATCGCTGGCGAAATGGTCATAGCCCTGCCCGATCTGCCGGCGAAACGGGCAACAGCCGGCGTCCAGGCGATGCAATCGCCGTGCCGCCAGCGCCGACTCTTGGCGAAGCTACCCGATCAATCCCCCGCCGGTATGCGCGCCCATCCGCTGCTGTGCCGGCCGGTAATCAACCACAGTGAGATTAAAGGTTCCAGGCTCGAATTTCCCGTACTGAAAAGTAGGTGCTGGTAGGCCGGCAATGCCGTGAGCGATACGCAGCAAAGGGAGTCGCGGTTGCGGCCCTTCGTCTTGTTGCTTACTTCTCGCCGGTCACAAATCCGATGGAACGCTTCTTCGGTGCCGGAGGCAGCGCCATCAACTGGCGGATGGCATCGAGGATGCCGGCGATGGCCTGGTCCTGGGTCAGGAGCTTGCGCTCCATGCGGGTCTCCAAATCGTTGAGTCGCTTGGCCAGTTCCTTGTGGCCGGCGAGGAGTTCGCGCAGCTGCACAAAGGCCCGTACCACGTAGATCGACACCTCGACGGCGCGCGGTGAATTGAGGATGGTAGCCGCCATGATCGCGCCGTGTTCGGTGAAGGCATAAGGCAGGTATTTGCGGTGCTGGCCGCGCCCTGTCTTTAAGGTCACGGATTGCGACCTTAAAGCGTCCCACTCCTCCTGCGAGAGCGCGGATCAAAGGTTCCAGGCTCGAATTTCCCGCGCCGGGTTGGACACCGCTGGTTGATCAGCACCAGTTCTGCGGGGCGATGCAAAAGTCGGCGCTGGCGACACGGCGACAAGCGATTCCGGATAGCCGCATCCTGCGCAGATCAGTCCGAAGTCGACTGCTATCGGAGGGAGAAGTGAGAGTTGCAAACGCTATCACTATTTGATATCGTTCCACCGTGAATGCCAAACACCGCAAGACTCTCGCCGCCATCTTTTCGCACCCGACATCGGCGTCAATTCCTTTCGCTGACATCGAGGCGCTCATGAAGGCCCTCGGGGGTTCTGTCTCGGAGCGCGAGGGTTCACGCGTCAAGATCGAACTCAAAGGCGAGCAGTGGCGGTGCCATCGGCCACATCCAGGAAAGGAAGCCAAGCGTTATCAGGTCGAAGAGGCGCGCGAGCTTCTCAAACGCGCAGGAGTAATGCCATGAACACCATGTCGTACAAAGGCTATACCGCTCGCGTCGAATACGACGAGCGAGACAATATTTTCGTCGGCCGCATCCTCGGTATCCGCGGCATCATCAGCTTTCATGGCGAAACCGTTGCGGAACTGCGGGCCGAGTTCGAACACGCTGTCAAAGACTACCTCGCCGATTGCAAGAAGGAGGGGGTTCACCCCGAGAAACCGGCATCCGGCAAGCTGCTGCTGCGCATGCCTCCCGAGGTTCACGGTCGTGCCTTGGTGGCAGCGCAGGCCGCCGGCAAAAGCCTCAATCAATGGGCCACTGAAGTACTGCAGCACGCCGTCCAGGCAGGTGGCTGACGAATAGGTTCGGGTAGTACGCCATAGCGATCCGATCCGTTTCTCGGACAAGTCCAGCCTGTTCGACGAAGATGGAATCGGCAAGCGGGACAAAGGCTCCCGCGCCCGTGCCGGAACATCCCGATGACGAGATCAAACAAAGTGCTGATTGTTGGCATTGGGAATTGACAGGCGAAACTCCGGGCAAAAACATAGCGGGTTCGCTATGATTGAATGCTGATGCCTGCGAACGCGCAACTCCTCCTGCCGCAACTTTCCAGCCGCGCCTTCGCCGTCTGGCGGCGCAACTTCCTGGTCTGGAAGAAGCTGGCGATTCCCTCGCTGCTGGGCAACCTGGCCGACCCGATGATCTATCTGTTCGGCTTGGGCTACGGCCTGGGCGGGCTGCTGCCGCAGATCAATGGCGTCTCCTACATCGCCTTTCTCGCCGCCGGCACGGTCTGCGCGTCGACCATGAACGCGGCCTCGTTCGAGGCGCTCTACTCGGCGTTTTCGCGCATGCACGTGCAGCGCACCTGGGAGGCGATCATGAACGCGCCGGTGACGCTGGAAGACGTGATGGCCGGCGAACTGCTCTGGGCGGCGGCCAAGGCCACGCTGTCGGGCACCGCGATCCTGGTCGTCATCTCGGTGCTGGGTTTCGTCGCCTCGCCGCTGGCGCTGTGGGCGCTGCCGGTGATCTTCATCACCGGGCTGGCCTTCGCCGCGCTGGGGCTGATCGTCACCGCGCTGGCGCCCTCCTACGATTTCTTCATGTATTACTTCACGCTGTTCATCACGCCCATGGTGCTGCTGTGCGGCGTGTTCTTCCCGCCCGACCAGCTGCCGCCGCTGGTGCAGGCAGTCGCGGCCTGGCTGCCGCTGACCCATGCCGTGGCGCTGGTGCGGCCGCTCTTGTTCGGCGAGATTCCGGCCGGCATCGTCGGCCACATCGCGGCCCTGCTGGCGGTCGCCGCGACTGCCTTCTGGATCGCGCTGACGCTGATCCGGCGCCGCCTGCTGAAGTAAAATTGGGCGATGGATATCATCATCAACGGCGAACCGCAGGTTCTGCCGGCTCCCCTGACCGTGGCCGCCCTGCTCGAAGCCCGCGGCCTGACCGGTAAGCGCTTGGCGGTGGAACGCAACGGCGAAATCGTGGCGAAAAGTCGCCATGCCGAAACCCTGCTCGCCAGCGGCGACCGCATTGAAATCGTCGTCGCCGTCGGCGGCGGCTGAACGCTTCCCCAGGATCCACACGCCATGAACACAGATCGTCTCCTCATCGCCGGCAAGGCCTATCAATCGCGCCTGCTGGTCGGCACCGGCAAGTACAAGGATTTCGCCCAGACGCGTGCCGCGATCGATGCCTCCGGCGCCGAAATCGTCACGGTCGCCATCCGCCGCACCAACATCGGCCAGGAGCCGGGCCAGCCTTCGCTGCTGGAAGTGCTGCCGCCAGCGCAATTCACCATCCTGCCCAACACGGCGGGCTGCTACACGGCCGACGATGCGGTGCGCACGCTGCGCCTGGCGCGCGAACTGCTCGACGGCCATGCGCTGGTCAAGCTCGAAGTGCTGGGCGATCCGCAGACCCTGTTCCCCAACATGCCGGAAACCCTCAAGGCCGCCGCGACCCTGGTCAAGGATGGCTTCCAGGTCATGGTGTATTGCGCCGACGATCCGATCCAGGCGCGCATGCTGGAAGACATCGGCTGCGTCGCCATCATGCCGCTGGCGTCCCTCATCGGCTCCGGCATGGGCATCCTCAATCCGTGGAACCTGAAGCTGATCATCGAGCAGTCGAAAGTGCCGGTGCTGGTCGATGCCGGCGTCGGCACCGCCTCGGACGCGGCGATTGCGATGGAGCTGGGCTGCGACGGCGTGCTGATGAATACCGCGATTGCCGGCGCGCAGGACCCGGTGCTGATGGCCGGCGCCATGAAGAAGGCGGTCGAGGCCGGACGCGAAGCCTATCGCGCCGGACGCATGCCGAAGAAATATTACGCGGCGACCCCCAGTTCGCCCAGCGGCGGACTGATCGGCCAAAACAGCGGCCAAAGCGGCGGCCAGGGCGGCAAGTGAGACGTTTGCTCGCCGGCGCCCTGTGCGCGGCGCTACTGTCTACGGCGCAGGCCGCCGACGCGCCGCCCACCGTCGGCGCCGCGGCAACGCCGGCCGAAACCCAGGCACCGCTTACGGTCATTCCCGGGCGCAGCGGCTATGCCCACGACCAGCCCGAGATACTGCTGCGCCAGCGCCTGTTCGGCCTCGCCCACGGGCTGTCGCTGCTGGCCGCCGCCTGCCTCGACCTTCCGGCGCATTCCGAACCGATCCAGGACGCCTACGCCGCCTGGCATGCGAAACAGGCCAAGTCGATCGAAACCATCGTGCACGACCTGGCCGACTACTATTTCGGGCCGCGGGCCGGCGAGGCGCGCTGGCCCGATCTGTCGCACGCCCTGAATCTGATCGACAACATCCAGCCGGCATTGAGCGAAGTGACTTTGCATGCCGCCTGCGCCAGCCTGCCCGAGGCGATCGCCCGGCCGCGCTATGCACTCGACAAGCTGCTGGCCGGTACGGTCGAGCCGGAGACCCTGCCCGACATCGTCGTTACCGTACCGGACTCTGTCTGCCGGGAATGCCGCTCCGCGGGCCGGCAAGCGCCAACTTTTCAAGCGCCCGCCCAATGAGCCCGAGCGAAGACGAGACCGAGGACGACACCGCGGCCACCGGGCGCCGCGCCAGCCACATCCGCAGCTTTGTCCTGCGCCAGGGCCGCGTCTCGGATGCCCAGCGGCGCTTCCACGAGGAAGGCATGCCGCGCTGGGGCATTCCCTATCAATCGACGCCGCTCGATCTCGATGCGGTGTTCGGGCGCGCGGCGCCGCGGATTCTGGAGATCGGCTGCGGCATGGGCGAGACCACGGCGACCATCGCCGCCGCGCACCCGCAGAACGACTACCTCGGCATCGAGGTGCACACGCCCGGCGTCGGCAGCCTGCTGAAGGAAATCGCCACGCGCGAACTGGCCAACCTGAGGGTGATCCAGCACGATGCGGTGGAGGTGGTGCGCGACATGATCGCGCCCGACTCGCTGGCCGGCATCCACATTTTCTTTCCCGATCCCTGGCCGAAAAAGCGCCAGCAGAAACGCCGCCTGATCCAGCCCGATTTCGTCAGGCTGCTGGCCACGCGGCTGGCGCGCAACGGCTACCTGCATTGCGCCACCGACTGGGAGGATTACGCCCGGCAGATGCTGGAGGTACTCGCCGGCGAAGCCCTGCTGCTGAACATGGCCAACGGCTTCACGCCGCGCCCACCCTACCGGCCGCAGACCAAGTTCGAAACGCGCGGGCTGAGACTCGGCCATGGCGTCTGGGACGTGGTCTTTCGCCGCAAACCCTGACGCTCACATGTTCAATCTCGACGTCCGCTCGGTGATCCTGATCGCGGGCATCATGAGCCTGCTGATGGCGGTGGTGCTGTTCTTCCTGCGCCGTAACTACCCGCCGTCGATCAAGGGCCTGTCGGAGTGGGCTGCCGCGCCGGCGATCATCTTCGTCGCCACTTTGTTGTTCGGTGCGCGCGGCGCAATTCCGGATTTTTTATCCATCGTGATCGCAAATCTGCTGCTGCTCGGCGGCGCCTCCCTGCTCTACTTCGGCAGCCAGCGCTTCCTTGGCGTCGAGCCGTCGATCAAGCTTTGGAGCGGCCTGATACTTCTCACGCTGGCACCGCTGGCCTGGTTCGCCCTGGCCGAACCGCACCATGGCATGCGCGTCGCGCTCATCACCCTCTTCATGGCCGCGCTGTCCTTCACGCATGCCCGGCTGATACTGATTCGCGGCACCCGCAGCTTCTCCAGCCACTTCACCGCCATCGCGCTGCTGACCCTGGCACTCACGCAGTCGCTTCGATTCGTGTCGGCCTTGAGCCTGCCCGCCGCCGACGGAATTTTCGACAGTAGCTCGCCGTCGCAGACGACCTACGTCTCCGTCTATGCCTTCGCGGTACTCACGGCAACGATCGGCACGGTCCTGATGGCGACCGACAAGCTGCGTGCCGAATTCGAACACCTGGCGGGCCACGATTCGCTGACCGGCGCTCTCAGCCGGCGCGTGCTGATCGACGCCTGCGAGCGGGAACTCGAACGTTGCCGGCGCAAGGGTCACAGCATGTCCTTGCTGATGCTCGACCTCGACAGCTTCAAGGCGATCAACGATGCCCACGGGCATCTCGTCGGCGATCGCATACTGGTCGATTTCACCGTCCGCGCCATGGCCGCGCTGCGTCGCCCCGACCGCTTCGGCCGTTTCGGCGGCGAGGAATTTGTCGCGCTACTGCCGGAAACCGGCCTCGACCAAGCCCTCGTCGTCGCCGAAAGAATTCGCGCCGAAGTCGCGAGTTCAAACGCGGAGCAGCGCTATACGGTCAGCGTCGGCGCAGCCTGCAGCCATGCCGACGACACCACGGTCGACGCCATCCTGAGCCGTGCCGACACGGCGATGTATGCCGCCAAAACGGCCGGCCGCAATTGCGTGAGGCGGGCAGCATAACCATCATGGGCTTCGCCGCGCATCCGCTGTGGCTGGTCGGCTTCCGGCCCTTCTTCGCGCTGGCCTGCCTGGCCGGGCTCAGCCTGCCGCTGCTCTGGGTGCTGATCTTTCTCGGCGTACTGCCGGGGCCTGACCTGGGCCGCAGCCCGGTGCAATGGCATGCCCACGAGATGTTCTTCGGCTTCGGCTGGGCCGTGCTCGGCGGCTTCCTCCTGACCTCGACCAAGAACTGGGTGCAGATCCGCGGCTATCACGGTGCGTCGCTGATCGTCCTGGTCGCGGCATGGCTGTTCGAACGGGCGGGCATGTGGTTCGGCGGGCACTGGCCGCCCTTGTTGTTCCGCGTATCGAACAATCTGTTTCTCGCCGCCATCGTCGCCATGCTGCTATGGACGCTGATCCGCCACCGCAAGGATGACAGCTACCGCGACAATTATTTCTTCCTGCTGATCCTCCCGGTGTTCCTGCTGGCCAAGTATCTGATGCTGAGCGCCGACTATTTCCAGGCCGGCGTCCTCATGGCCACCGGCCTGTTCCGCGTCGCCTTCCTGGTGATGCTGGAGCGCACCCTGACGCAGTTCATGAAGGGCATCTTCCAGGTCGATATCCTGCGCCATGCGGCGCTGGACCGGACCATCAAGCTGCTGGCCCTGGCCCTGGTCGGCGCCGGCCTGCTGCCGCCCTGGCTCGCCGCCTGGCTCTCGCTCGCCCTGGCGCTGCTGCTGGCCGGCCGCCTGGCGTTCTGGAAACCGCAACTGGCCCTGCGCCGGCTCGATCTGGGCATCATGTATCTGGGCTATGCCGCCATCGTGTTGCAGCTGCTGGCCGAGTTCCTCGGCCGGGTCGCCCCGCCGGCCTGGGTCGGCGCCTTCTCGATGCATGTGTTCGGCCTCGGCGTCATGGGCCTGATCATTCCGGCGATGCTGATCCGCATCGCCAAGGGCCACACCGGCCGCAAGGTGGTGTTCGAGACTATCGACAAGGCCGTGCTGTGGCTGATGATCGCCGCCTTCGTGCTGCGCGTCGTCGCGCCGCAGATCCATCCGCAAGCCTATGCGCTCTGGCTGGTGCTGGCCGCCTGCGGCTGGCTGGCCGGCTTCGGCATCCTCGCCTGGCGCCTGATCCCCTTCCTGCTGCAAGCCCGGGTGGACGGCAAAGAGCACTAGGGCGGCAAGGGCGGCCGGTCTAGCGCGGCCTATATCCAAAGCGCTAAGCCGATTCGTCATCGGCATATTTGCGCAAGATTCGAGTAACCATTTCATTTAAATGGGATTAAACTCCATGCACTTGCGATAAGCCCGCCACCTTTCTGCCCGACGACAAACCTGTTCATGCTGATGCATCCGCTGGCCGCGAGGCCTTCACTTCGACTGCCCCGCATCGCCGTGCTGCCGGCCGCCTTGGCCGCACTCCTGCTGTCGGGCTTCGCCGTCACGGCCAGCGCCCAGACGCCCTCCATCGAATTCGAATCGCGCCAGAAAGCCGATCCGGCGCCCGCCGCGCCGGTGCCGCTGGTCGATCGCAAGAGCCTCGCGGCCCCGGTCTCCGGCGTAGACAAGATCGTCATCAAGGGCTTCCGCTTTTCCGGTGCGCAGCTGATCTCGACCGAGGCACTGGCCGCCGAACTGGCTCCCTGCACCGGCCGCGAGCTCGCGGCCGACGATCTGCACCAGGCGGCCCTCGCGGTCGCCCGCCTCTACCTGCGTCGGGGCAGCATGGCACGCGTCAGGGTCGTTGCGGTATCCGTCGCCGAGGGCATGGCCGAGATCGAAATCCAGGAACTGCACATCGGCCAGGTGCGCGTCGAACTTCCCGCCGACACGCGCATCGCGCCGGAACTGGTGGAAGGCTACGTGACGGGCGGCCTTGAAGCCGGCGGCGCCGTGCCCCTGGCGCGCCTGGAAGACGGCATCGCGATGCTCAACGCGCAACCCGGCATCGCCGCCGCCATCGCCATCGATGCCGGCAGCAAGCCCGACGCGGTCGATATCACGGTGCGCGTCCAGGATAGACCGATCGTGTCGGGGCGCGTCTCGCTCGACAATCACGGCTTGCGCGAGATCGGCCAGGACCGGCTCGTCCTCGCGCTACGCGCGAGCAACGCCTTCGGCCTGACGGAGCGCTTCGGCCTTGGGCTGGAACAAACCGCCGGCAGCACCCTGATCGTGCCGTATGCCAGCGTCGCGCTGCCAAAGCCCGGCATGCGAGTAGGTCTCACTGCCGCCAAGGCGAGGTACACGGCCAAGCGCGCCGGCGCGGCGCTCGAACTGAAAGGTGACTTTCTGAGCGGGCGGGTATTCGTCCAACAGCGTTGGCGGCTTGCGCCCGGCGTCGCGCTGAATGCCGACTACTCGCTGTGGCGCACCACTTACCATGACGACTCGCTGTTCGGCGAACTGCGCCGGCGGCGGATTTCCGGCGCCAGGGTGAATCTTGCAGGAACCGCCAGGAACGACAGCGGCCTCACCCGTTTCGGCCTCGAAATCGAACGCGGCAAAGCGGACCTTTCCGCCAATGCCGCGGATTTCGCCGCCGATGCGATTTCGGCGCAGATCGACGGCAGCTTCTGGACGCTGCGTTGGCGCCTCGGCCACGAACTTGTGATCGGACCGGGAACACTGGCGCTACGCGCCCATGGCCAATGGGCCGACCGCAATCTGGATGGCACCCAGCAATTCGCCCTCGGCGGAGTCGCCCAGGTACGCGCCTACCCGACGGCCGAAGCGCTCGGCGACGGCGGCTGGATCGCCGGCGCCGAATGGCGGCAAGCCATCGCGGCCGAGATCGACGGCCGGCTGTTTGTCGATACCGGCAGCATCAAGCGCAACGCCAAACCCTGGGCCGACCAGCGCAACCGTTACGAGCTGTCCGGGCTGGGCGCGGGCCTCACCTGGCGCATGCCGGAAGACTTTCGCTTCAGTACCGATCTCGCAAGGCAGTGGGGCGGCAATGCCGGCCGCAATCTCGATGGCACCGACAGCGACGGCCGGGATAGCCGCTGGCGACTGTGGCTGGCCCTGAGCCGCGAGTTTTGAGCCACGAACATGCCGATGTACGACGAGCCGATGCGTCTTGACCGATGGAGGACTACCTGATGAAACTCCTGTCCCTTGCGCTACTTTGCTCCGCGATTTGCCTCACTTCGCCCACGTACGCGAATCCCCCCGCACCGGTTGCTCTGCCTACTGGAGGACAGGTTGTTGCCGGCGCGGCCTCAATATCCAGCGGAACGGGTTCGTCGTTGATGATTACTCAATCCAGCAACACCGCAATCGTCAACTGGAACACATTCAATATCGGTTCGAGCGGCTCCGTAACGTTCGCGCAGCCATCCGCCTCTAGCGTGATTCTCAACCGCGTACTGGGTGATCCAACTGCCATCCACGGCAGGCTCAGTTCCAACGGCAGCGTCTGGCTGGTGAATCCGGGTGGAACCTTGGTCGGTTCTCGCACCAGCCGGATCAACATCAATACTCTTGTCGCGCCACGACAGTTCAGCCCGTCCTCCGCACCAAGCCAGCCGCCGGCCTTAACCGCTGTATCCCTGCCGCCACGTGCAACGCCGGCGATCACTGCGCCTACCAATCCCGGCCGCATGGTCGATGGCAGCATCACCCTGCGCATGCCGCTGGTGGATGCCTCGCCCATCCTGTTTCGCTGATTTCGTTCAAGTCCTGCCCATCCAAGGGGAAAGCCATGAACCTCGCACCAATGCTTGTCCTGCTGATCGCCAGCGCCATCGCCGTGCCAGCATTCTCCAATCCGCAGGGCGCCGCTGTGGTCAATGGCAGCGCCACCTTCAGTCAGGCCGGAAACGTGCTGACGGTGACCAACAGCAATGGCGCCATCATCAACTGGAACAAATTCTCGATCGCCGCCGGCGAAACCACCCATTTCAGCCAGCCCTCGGCCTCGTCCAGCGTACTCAACCGGGTCATGAGTGACCCGACAGTGATCTATGGCACGCTCAGTTCCAATGGTAACGTCTGGCTCGTTAACCCGTCGGGCATCATGATCGGGGCCGGCGGGCGGATAGACACAGCAGGGTTCGTCGCCAGTACCTTGAATGTAAGCGACGAAGACTTTCTTGCCGGCCGTCACGTCTTTGTCGATGGCAGTGCCGCCGGCAGCATAATCATCCAGGGCGAAATCACGACCCCTGCAGGTGGCAGCGTCTATCTGGTCGGCGCCAACGTCACCAACGAAGGCATCATTACCACCCCACAGGGAGAAGTCATACTCACCGCAGGCGCCGCTGTCATCAAAATCGCAGACTCTTTACCAATCGGATCGTTGACCGTGGCGAGCAACGGGAACCTGACACTAACCGGAACGGCGACGGGTGGCAATCTGACCCTCATCGGGGGCGGCAATCTCGCTTTCGCAGGATCGTCATCTGGCGGATCGCTGAGCCTGCCAAGTGGACGTCTCGCTGTCCCCGCGGAGACGCGCAAGCTGCTGCAGCAAACCGCGGGTTCGATCGCTCTGCGCGGCGCACCTTCAATCCAAACGTCCGCACCCAATTCGTCTCCCGCGCCCACTGCGCCGCCTATATTGCGCTCCACCGCTCCCACCGCCCGCGTAGTAAATACCGGCAGTCTGGTCGATGGCGCCGTGACCGTTCGCCTGTCGCTGGTAGACGCGTCGCCGATCAGCCTGCGCTGAAACGCAGCGTGGCGCCGGCGCGCCGTACCGCCAGCGCCGACTCTCAATGCGTTCGGTCGCGGGGGCGGCGTTGCGGGTTCACTGCTCCAGTTCGAGATCGCTGCGGTAGGGCTCGCGCGGGTAGTGGAAGGCCACCGGACCGTCGGGTTCGGCGTGGATGAACTGATGCACCGAGGGATTGTCCGAGTTCAGCAGTTCGTCCGGCGTGCCGGCGGCGACGACCACGCCGCCGTGGATGAAGTAGGCATAATCGACCACCTTGAGGGTTTCCGAGACGTCGTAGGTGACGACGATCGAGGTGGCGCCCAGCGCGTCGTTGAGGCGGCGGATCAGCTCGGCGATGACGTTGAGCGAAATCGGGTCGAGACCGGCGAAGGGCTCGTCGTACATGGTCAGCATCGGATCCAGGGCGATCGCCCGCGCCAGCGCCACGCGCCGCGCCATGCCGCCGGAGAGCTCGTTGGGCATCAGGCCGCTGGAACCGCGCAGGCCGACGGCATGCAGTTTCATCAGCACCAGGGTGTGGATCAGGTCTTCGGGCAGGTCGGTCAGTTCGCGCAGCGGAAAGGCGATGTTGTCATACACCGAGATGTCGCTGAACAGCCCGCCGGCCTGGAACATCATGCCCATGTCGCGGCGCATGTCGTAGAGCCCCTTGTCGTCGAGTTCGTGCACCACGCGGCCATCGACGCGGACCTGCCCGCGGTCCGGACGCAGCTGGCCGCCGATCAGCTTGAGGATGGTGCTCTTGCCTGCCCCGCTGACGCCGAGTATGCCGACCACCTTGCCGCGCGGCACGGCGAGCTGGATACCCTTGAGCACCTGGTTGGTGCCATAGGCAAAGTGCAGGTCCTCGATTTCGATCAGGTTTTCGGATAGGCCATTCACGCTGTCGCTTCCTTGCTTGCCGATTGCGGTCGATTGCAGGGCGTCATGGTGACACACATCGCGCCCGACGGATTGCGTCCAGGCGATCGGCTTCATTGGTCAACGCGCGCAGACGCTGAGTCCGGGCTGGATTTCGACCTCGTTTGCCGCCTGTTGCGGAAAGCTTGCGCGGCGCATTTCGCTACCCTGAACGTCCCGGTACAGCAGTTCGTCGGTGTCGAACATATATTCCGCATGGATGGCATTGTTCCAGCTGTTGAGGAAATAGGTATAGAAGGCGGGGAAGAAACCCCGATTGGGTTTGGCCGGCTGCAGCGCGAAAACATATTCGGGAAATTTGTCGGTATCGCGGCTGTTGTGGCAACAGCGGACCCAGACATACTCGCCGGTGAAGATCAGTTTCCAGAACGGCGGCGTGTCGTAGAACCTGACAGTGACGTTCTTGCCCGCCGCGCGCAGTTGCCTCAGGCCGTCGATGCTGCCGCGAATTTCCTGGCGCAGTTGCGCCAGGGTGGCGACCGGATCGGCATGCGCCGCCGCGTAGGCGGCAGCGCCCGGACCGTCGGGATTGAGCAGCATGACGCGGATTTCGTAGCACTCCTGCAGGACGTCGCGCAGCGGACTGGCGGCGGCGGCGAAGGTGCCGTAGCCGGTCACGGCCATGATGTTGACATCGCGCTTCCAGGGCAGGCGGCGGAACTGCTGTTGCTTGCCCCAGCGCGCCAGCCAATCGTCGCTCTCCCTGGCATAGATCAGCGAAGCGATGTTGCTCATGCGCGCCTGGCCACGGAAGTCCCAGGCAATCTTGACGAGATTGAACAGCAGCACCAGCACCGCGGCGAAACCCAGTTCCGTGTACAACAGCGCCTGCGCATCGCCTTCCACTTTCGGCCACCAGTTGAATAGGACGTAACTGGCTGCGGTCGGCACCGAAAATGCGATGGCAAGCGCCAGCAGGGTGATCACGGCGTGGCTGGCTATATGGCCCAGGCCGCTCAGGAAATGTACGGATGAGGTCTTCGGCAACATGATTTCTCCTTGGTCAAGCAAGCCTGGGTTAACGCAAGCTCGGTGCCAGTGGAGGAAAATCATGGAAATCAGAAGCTTGGGGAAAACCCTTGCTCACGACCTGTAGCCAAGCAACGACAGGATATCGGCCACCGGGGACAAGGTACTGTTCCTAGGCGTTATTTGATGTCGCGGATAGGCGACATCGAGTGCCTGCCGACGCCTAGGCCAGAAAACAGCCCAGCAGCCGATTGAGAAAACGCCTGCCGCGCAAGGTCGGCCGCATCAGGCCGTCCGCCATCTCCAGCAGGCCGTCACGCCGTGCCGCCAGCGCCGACTCTTCGATCGCGGCCAGTGGCAGGCCGGTGCGTTCGGTGAATAGTGCGGGCGGGAAGCCCTGGTTCAGGCGCAAGGCATTCATCATGAATTCGCCGGGCAGATCGGGGATGCCGATGGCCTGGCGGGTACTGACGAAGTCGCCGCGCGCGGCGCCGGCAAGATAGGCGCGCGGATTGCGGTGGCGCGCCTCGCGCCAGATCGTCTCATGGTTCGACAGCTTGCTGTGCGCGCCGGCGCCGATGCCGAGGTAATCGCCGAAGGTCCAGTAGTTGAGGTTGTGCCGGCAGCGCGAGTCGGTGTCGCCGGCGGGTCTGGCGAAGGCCGAAGTCTCGTAGTGCGCGAACCCGGCAGCGGCGAGGCGGGCTTCGACCATTTCCTGCATGTCGGCCGCCAGGTCGTCGTCGGGCAGCGGCGGCGGCGCGTGGTGAAACGGCGTGTTCGGTTCCAGGGTCAGGTGGTAGGCGGAGACATGGTCGACCCCGGCGCGGATCGCCGCGGCGATGTCGGCTTCGGCCTCTGCCAGGGTCTGCTGCGGCAGCGCGTACATCAGGTCGAGATTGACGCGCTCGAAGTGCCGCTGCGCCATCTCGATCGCGCGCAGCGCCTCGGCGCTGTCGTGGATGCGCCCCAGCGCCTGCAGCTTGGCGTCGTCGAAACTCTGCACGCCGATCGACAGCCGCGTCACGCCGGCGGCGCGGAAGGCGGCGAACTTCGCCGCCTCGGCGGTGCCGGGATTGGCTTCGAGCGTGATCTCGGCGCCGGGATGCAGCGGCAGGCGCATGCGGATCGCCGCCAGCAGCGCCTCGGCCGTTTCGCCGCGCATCAGGCTGGGCGTGCCGCCGCCGATGAAAACGCTGATCACCGGCCGGTTCCAGATCTGCGGCAGGGCGGCTTCGAGATCCGCGATCAGCGCGGCGAGGTAGGCGGCCTCGTGGTCGTCACCGATCTCGCCGCGGCTCTCGTGCGAATTGAAATCGCAGTAGGGGCATTTCTTCACGCACCACGGCCAGTGCACATACAACGCCAGCGGCGGCGGCATGGCCAGGCCGGAGCCGGCAAGAGTTGGCGCTGGTGCTGCGGCGATCGGGATGATGGTGATCACATGCCCAGCCGCAGGCGCTCGATGAGCTGCGCCAGCGCCTTGCCGCGGTGCGAATGGCGGTTCTTTTCCTCGTGTGGCAGCTCCGCCGCGGTGAGGCCGGTGCCGGGCACCAGGAAATAGGGGTCGTAGCCGAAGCCGCCGGCACCGCGCGGCGTGGCTATGATCTCGCCATGCCATTCGCCTTCGGTGACCACCGGCTGCGGATCGTCGGCATGGCGCATCAGCACCAGCACCGCGACATAGTGCGCGCGGCGATCGGTAACGCCGGCGAGGTCGGCCAGCAGCTTTTCGTTGTTCTTCGCGTCCGACTTCGGCTGATCGGGTGACAACTGCCCGTAGCGCGCCGAGAACACACCCGGCGCGCCGCCGAGCGCCGGCACGCAGAGCCCCGAGTCGTCGGCCAGCGCCGGCAGGCCGGTCAGCCGCGCGGCATGGCGCGCCTTGGCGATCGCGTTCTCGACGAAGGTGATGTGCGGCTCCTCGGCTTCGGGCACGTCGAAGGCCGATTGCGGCAGCACCTCGAAATCGAAGGGCGCCAGCAGTTGGCCGAATTCGCGCAGCTTGCCGGGATTGCCCGAGGCGAGGACCAGCTTTTTCATGACGCGAGAGAGGCTTGTTGAGCCGCGACGATATCGCCGATGCCTGCCGCGGCAAGTTCCAGCAGGATATCGAGTTCGGCGCGCGAGAAGGGTGCGCCTTCCGCCGTGCCCTGCACTTCGATGATGCCGCCGCCGGCCGTCATGACCACGTTCATGTCGGTGTCGCAGGCCGAATCCTCGGCATAGTCGAGATCGAGCAGCGGGATGCCATCGACGATGCCGACCGACACGGCGGCCACCAGTTCGCGCATCGGATGGCTGGCCAGCTTGCCGCCGGCCACCAGCTTGGACAACGCATCGTGCAGGGCCACGCAGGCGCCGGTGATGGAGGCGCAGCGGGTGCCGCCGTCGGCCTGCAGCACGTCGCAGTCGAGCGTGATCTGGCGTTCGCCGAGCGCCGCGAGGTCGGTCACGGCGCGCAGCGAGCGGCCGATCAGGCGCTGGATTTCCTGGGTGCGGCCCGATTGCTTGCCCTTCGCCGCTTCGCGCGCGGTGCGCGTGTTGGTGGCGCGCGGCAGCATGCCGTATTCGGCGGTGACCCAGCCGGAGCCCTTGCCGCGCAGGAAGCCGGGCACCGACTCCTCGACACTGGCGGTGCACAGGACTTTGGTCGCGCCGAATTCGACGAGGACGCTGCCTTCGGCGTGGCAGGTGTAATTGCGGGTGATGCCGAGGCTGCGCAGCTGGGCAGCGGCGCGGTCGGTGCGTTGCGGCGGACGGGTCATGAAGAAGCTCCATTAACGTGAAAGACATCGCCAAGCGCGACCTGTCAGGTTCGAGCGCAGCGAGCCAATCGGTAGCCTCCCCGCGAGGGGAGGATGGGAGGGGCGGGCCCATTTGCCAGCTTGGGGCCCATCGACGGTGCGAGATTTTATATTACGGGGTGGCTTACCGAAGCCATGAGCGTTAGGGGGTGTAGGGCATGCGGCGGCGAATCTCGGCGACGGCTTCGTCGATTTCCTCGTCGCTGATCGGCGCGGTGTTGTTCGTCGGCAGTGCGTCGGGCCGCAGGTTGAGCGTATGGGCGTCCGGGTCGGGAGCTTCCCAGCGCATGGCGATCAGGCTCAGATTGTCCGCCGTGGGACCGGCCGCCTGTTCGGCCGCGTCGAGCAGGTGCGGCACCGAGGTGGTCAGCGAGGCGCGCCCGAGTTCGCGCACCAGCTTTTCGCCCAAAGGGGCCCAGGCGCCATCGGTGCACAGCGCGATGACGTCGCCGTCCTGCAGGGATACGGTGCGCGAGACTTCGATGTTCGGCATCAGGTCGCCGCCCAGGCAACTGAACACGCGATTGCGCAGCGGGTGACTGGCGGCCTGTCCGCTTTCGATGATTCCGTCATCGACCATGCGCTGCACCAGGCTGTGATCGCGGGTGCGCATGAAGCCGGCGTCGCCCTTGGCGCGACTATGAATCAGGTACAGGCGCGAATCGCCGGCATGGGCCCAGTTGATCTGACCATCCTGCACCACGCAGGCAATGCAGGTGGTGCGCGGCGCGGTATGGGACGGGATGCGGCAGTCGGCGGCGTAGCGGACGATGCCCTCGTGCGCCTGCTGCAGGGCCGCCGCAAGAAACTGTGGCGGATCGACGAGCCGCGTTTTCGCGGCGGCGCGAAAGCGTTCGGTGATGATATCGATCGCCAGTTGCGCCGCGACTTCACCCTGCAGATGCCCGCCCATGCCGTCGGCCACCACCATCAACACCGCGTCATCGGTGGCCAGCCAGGCGACCCGGTCCTGGTTGATTTCGCGACCGCCGATGCGACTGTCCTGGACGATGGTGTAGTTCATTTGCGGCGGCGCAAACCGAGGCGGGACAGCCACGACGACGGCGGCTGATCCCCCGGCTGGTCGGTGGTGAGCGAAGCCTGCAGGGCACGGGCGTGTTGCGGCCGCCGCGCCGGGGCCAGGCGCAGACACTCGTCGATGGTGGCCAGGAGGCGCGGCGAGTAGTCCGAGCCCCAGCGCTGCCGCGCGGGCTGCAATTGGTCGTCGACCATGCGCTCGTCCGCCGCCTGCGGCGCGGCGCCGGCCAGCGTCGCATACATGCAGGCGCCGACGGCGTAGATGTCGGTCCACGGCCCCAGCGTGAACTTGCCGTGATACTGCTCGGGCGCCGCGTAGCCCGGCGTGTACATCGCCCGCGGCTCGGGCGGACCGATATCCACGGCGTAGCGCGCGGCGCCGAAATCCAGCAGCACCGGGCTGTCGTCGTCACGCAGCCAAATGTTGGCCGGCTTGATGTCCAGATGCAGCAGGCCGCTGCCATGCACCTCGCCGAGGCCGTCGAGCACGCCGCAGAACATGCTGCGCAAAAAGGCTTCCTCCAGCCAGCCGCGCTGCTGGCGGATATAGTCGCGCAGGGTCTGGCCGACTTCGTAGCGCATCACCAGATAGACGGTTTCGTTGGCGCGGAAGAAATTCAGCACCCGCACCACGTTCGGATGATCGATCCCGGTGAGCGCGCGCCCTTCCTCGAAAAAGCACTTCAGGCCGTGGTTGAAATCCGCCTGATATTCCGGCGGAACGGTCGGCGTCAGTTGTCCTTCGCCGCGTAGCGCCAGGACGTTCGGCAGGTATTCCTTGATCGCCACCGGCGTGCCCGCGGCATCGTGCGCCAGATAGACGATGGAAAAGCCGCCAACCGAAAGCTGTCGCTCGATGCGATAGCCATCCAGTTCGGTGCCGGGGGGCAATGCCTGATTGTTCTGCGATGCCACTGTTAGCGTGAAATACATCGCCAAGCGCGACTTGTCAGGTTCGAGCGTAGCGAGCCGATCAGTAGCCTCCCCGCGAGGGGAGGATGGGAGGGGCGGGTCCATTTGCCAGCCCGCGGCCTATCGAATGTGCGATATTTCATGATGCAGGGTGGTTCATCGAAGCCATGAGCGTTATGGGGAGAATGCGGAGGGGTTGATATACTGCCGCGATTTTCCTTGTTCGCCCCCTTGCTGTAAACAACTGCTTTAGGCGACGGGAACGGAGGCTCCCCCATACCATGATCTACAGCATGACCGGCTATGCCGCTGCCAGCCGCGACCTCGGCAGCGCCGTGATGAACCTCGAAATCAAGAGCGTCAATTCGCGCTATCTGGATGTCAGCTTTCGCCTCAGCGAAGACCTGCGTTTTCTCGAAATGCCCTTGCGCGAAAAGATCACCGGGCGCATCGGTCGCGGCAAGATCGAATGTCGCGGCTATTTGCAGGCGCAGCCGGCGCAAGGCACGGCGGCACGCCAGCGGGCGCCCGACCCGCTGCTGCTGACCGAGCTGGGCAAGCTCGACGCAGCCGTGCGTAGCGTGCTGCCGCAGGCCGCCCCCCTGTCGGTGGCGGAAGTGCTGCGCTGGCCCGGCGTGCTCGGCGACGACTCGCTCGGCAACGAAACCCTGCAGACCGCGGCGCAGGAATTGTTCGCTGCCCTGCTCGACGAATTCGTCGCCAGTCGCGAACGCGAAGGCGCCAAGCTGGCCGCCGTACTGAATGAGCGCGCGGCACGCATGCGCGAGCAGGTGGCCGCCGCCGAACCGCTGCTGCCGGCGGCGCTGGCAGCTTACCGCGAGCGTCTGGCAACCAAGTTGCGCGAGGCGGTGGCCAATCTCGACGAGGAACGCATCCGCCAGGAAGTCGGCGTCTTCGCCGCCAAGATCGACGTCGCCGAGGAAATCGCCCGCCTGGTCACCCACATGGACGAACTCGAGCGGGTGCTGAAGAAGGGCGGCGCCGTCGGCAAGCGGCTGGATTTCCTGATGCAGGAACTCAACCGCGAGGCCAATACGCTGTCGTCCAAGTCGGTCTCCGGCGAAGTCACCGCCATCGCGCTGGAACTCAAACTGCTGATCGAGCAGATGCGCGAGCAGGTGCAGAACCTCGAATAGGCGGCGGCCGGCCATGGCCGGCTCCTTGCAAGCCGCGCGATCGTCGGCCCACGGCAGCAGGCGGGTGCGACGCAAGCCCGACGACAGCGGAAGCACGACCTTCCTGACTGGCATATAATCCATCCACATACAAGGGTCTTTACCAGGCCCGAGGCGGGCTGCCGCTTGCCGAGTTTCTGCCAACGGCCGCACCGCGGACACATGGGGGGGAGGAAATGCAGGCATGAGCCAGGAGGGTCAAGGCGTCGCGCTGCCCCGGCAATTTGCGTTCGCCCGCCATTTCTCGATCGCCAGTCTGGTGTGCACCGTCATCGTCGCGGTGCTGCTGGGCTGGAGCTATCAGTACCTGGCCCTGCGCGACCTCAAGCACCTGGCCGAGGACCGCAACCTGGCGCTGACCCACGCCCTCTCCAACTCGCTGTGGCCGAAGTTTTCCGGCCTCATGGCCGCCAGCGCGAACACCTCGCCGGCCACCTTGCGCGCCATGGCTTACCGGGACAGCCTTTACACCTTGGTGGCGCGGCAGATGAAGGACACCGAGGTGGTCAAGGTCAAGATCTATGCCCTCGATGGCATGACGGTGTTCTCCAGCGACCCGACCCAGACTGGCGAAGACAAAAGCGACAATTCGGCATTTCGCGCCGCCCGCGACGGACAGGTCACCAGCGGGCTGACACACCGGCACAGCTTCGATGCCTTCGAGGGCACGCGCAGCCACCTCGACGTCATCTCGACCTATCTGCCGATCCGCGACGAGCAGAAGCGCATCGTCGCGGTATTCGAGATTTATAGCGACGTCACCGACCTGACCTCGCACCTCGCCGAAACCCGCAGCATCGTCATCGGCACGGTGCTCGGCCTGCTGGCCCTGCTGTATGCGCTGCAGTATGTGTTCGTTGCCCGCGCCCAGCGCATCATCGACGGCCAGCAAATGCTGCTCAAGCAGTCCATCCAGGACCTCGACCAGCGCGTGCACGAGCGCACCGCATCGCTGGACGCGACCAACCTCAGCCTGCTGAAGGAGATCGAGGAACGCAAACAGGTCGAGCAGATCCTGCGCGAGAGCACCGCCCGTTACCAGGCCGTGACGCAGTCGGCCAACGATGCCATCGTGACCGCCGACAGCCGCGGCAACATCGTCGGCTGGAACTGGCAGGCGGAAGCCGCCTTCGGTTACGCGGAAGCCGAAATCATCGGTCAGCCCTTGACCCGGCTGATACCCGAGCGGCACCGCGAGAGCCATGTGCGCGGCATCGATCGCGTGCTGGCCGGCGGCGAATCGCGCGTCAGCGGCAAGGCCTTCGAGACCGAAGGCCTGCGCCGCGATGGCACCGAGTTTCCCATCGAGCTGTCTCTGGCCAAATGGGAGGTCGGCGACAAGCGCTACGTCAGCGGCACCATCCGCGACATCTCGGAGCGGATACGCACCGAGCAGCATCTGCGCGTCGCGGCCACCACCTTCGAGGCCCAGGAAGGCGTAACCATCACCGATGCCAACAAGGTAATCCTGCGCGTCAATCGCGCCTTTACCGAAATCACCGGCTATGAGCCGGACGAAGCCGTGGGCAATACGCCGCACATGCTCAGTTCGGGGCGTCACGATCCGGCCTATTACGAATCCATGTGGGACAGCCTGACCCGTACCGGCAGTTGGCAGGGTGAAATCTGGAACCGGCGCAAGAACGGCGAGGAGTTTCCCGAGTGGCTGAGCATCACGGCGGTCAGGGACATCGGTGGCGAGGTGACCAACTACGTCGGCACCTTCGCCGACATCACCGAACGCAAGGCGGCGGAAAACGAGATCGCCCAGCTGGCCTTCTACGATCACCTGACGGGCCTGCCCAATCGCCGCCTGCTGCTCGACCGCCTGCGCCATGCGCTGGCCGGTTGCGTGCGCAGCGGCCGCTACGGCGCCCTGTTGTTCTTCGACCTCGACAACTTCAAGACCCTGAACGACACGCTGGGTCACGACGTCGGCGACCAGTTGCTGGTGGAGGTCGCCGCACGCCTGCAATCCTGCGTGCGCCAGAGCGATACCGTGGCACGGCTGGGCGGCGACGAGTTCGTCGTGGTGCTGGAGGATCTGGACGGCAGCGAGGGCGACGAACTCGCCGCGATGCAGGCCGAGGCGCTGGCGGTGAAAGCCCAGGGCGTGCTGAGCCAGCCCTATCTGCTCGACATCCACGCGAACGGCGAAGCCCACGGTAGGCGCAGCCACCATTGCAGTTCGAGCATCGGCATCACCCTATTCGACGGCAAGCCCGTCACCGTCGAGGAACTGATGAAGCGGGCCGACACGGCGATGTACCAGGCCAAGGCCCTGGGCCGCAACACATTGCGCTTCTTCGATCCCGAAATGCAGGCCGTGGTCACCGCGCACGCCACGCTGGAAGCCGATTTGCGCAAGGCGATCGCGGAACGGCAGTTTCTCGTCCATTACCAGGCGCAGGTCAATTCCGCGGGCCGCGTGATCGGCGCCGAAGCCCTGGTGCGCTGGCAGCACCCGCAGCGCGGACTGGTGCATCCGAGCGAGTTCATTCCCCTGGCGGAAGATACCGGCCTGATTCAAACCCTGGGCCAGTGGGTGCTGGAAACCGCCTGCCGCCAGCTGGCGGCATGGTCTGCCCGCCCGGAAACCGCGCATCTGACGCTGGCGGTAAATGTCAGCGCCCAGCAGTTCCGGCGCAAGGATTTCGTCGACGAGGTACTGGACACCATCGCGCACACCGGCGCCAATCCGCAACGACTGAAGCTCGAACTGACCGAAACCCAGCTGGTGCACAACGTGCAGGAAATCATCGAGAAAATGCGGGTGCTGAAGGCCGTCGGCATCGGCTTTTCGCTCGACGACTTCGGCACCGGCTACTCCTCGCTGGCCTACCTCAAGCGCATGCCGCTGGAACAGCTGAAGATCGACCAGTCCTTCGTGCGCGACGTGCTGATGGATACGAGCGATGCGGCCATCGCCCGCACGGTGGTGGCGCTGGCGCGGACCTTGGGCCTGGGGGTGATCGCCGAGGGCGTCGAAACCGGATTGCAGCGGGATTTTCTGGCGCGTTCAGGCTGCCATGCCTACCAGGGATTTTTCTTCAGCCAACCGCTGCCGCTGGAGGAGTTCGAGCATTTCGCAGGCAGCCCGCAAGCCGAAAGTCGGCGCTGGCAGGACGGCGAGTTCCCGTCGCCGGGCGCCGCCGCGACCAGCATCACGACTCCCCCGGTTCGGTGACGAAGCCGATCCGCGTCAGGCCGGCCTTGGCCGCCGCGCTCATCACCAGCGCCACGCTTTCATAGCGCGCATTGCGATCGGCGCGGATATGTAGTTCGGGTTGCGGCTGGCGCTGCGCGGCCGCGGCGAAGCGCGGTGCAAGATCGGCGACGACCAGCTTCTCGCCGTTCCAGAACAGTTCGCCGCCGGCGCGGATGCCGAACTCGACATGCTCCGGCCGGGTGATGTTGGCGCTCGACGAGGCCTTGGGCAGGTCGATCTTGACCGAGTGCGTCAAGAGCGGCGCGGTGACGATGAAAATCACCAGCAGCACCAGCATCACGTCCACCAGCGGCACCACATTCATCTCGGCCATCGGCGCCTGGCGGCCGCGGCCGTTGAAACTGCCGATGGCCATCATGCGTCTCCCTGGCGGGTACTGGACTTGACCGAACCGACCGTGGTCAGCACATAGAGGTCGTGGGCGAAGGCATCGAGCCGCGCCAGCCACATGCGGTTGCGGCGGTTGAAGGCGTTGTAGGCCAACACCGCCGGGATCGCCACGGCAAGTCCAAGCGCGGTCATGATCAGCGCCTCGCCGACCGGGCCGGCGACCTTGTCCAGCGTGCCCTGGCCGGAGAGCCCGATCTGCACCAGCGCGTGATAGATGCCCCAGACCGTGCCGAAGAGGCCGACATAGGGCGCCGCCGAACCCGCCGAGGCGAGCACGGTGAGGCCGTGTTCGGCGCGCGCCGCTTCCTGGTCGATGCCGTTTCTCAGCACGCGCGTGAGGAATTCGCCGAGGCCGCCGGCGGCAGCCAGCTTGTGCGGCGCGTGCGCCGCGCCATCGCCGGCCGCCCGCAGCGCCTGTTGCGCCAATTCGGCAAAGGCATTGTCGATCGGCTGGCCGGCCAGGGCGGTGCGCACTTCGGCGAGCGAGGGCGCGTTCCAGAAGCCGGCGAGAAAGGCCGTGGCCCGCTTCTGCGCCAGGGTATTGGCCAGCGCCCGGGTGACGATCAGGTACCAACTGGCCACCGAAAGCAGCAGCAACGCCGCCAGCACCAGTTTGCCGACGCCGTCGGCGTGGGCCAGGAAATGGGCGAAGCCCAGGTTGTTGATTGCGCTTGGTTCCATGATCAGTTCCCTTGCAGGACGAATTTGAAAGGCTGCAACGCGACGGCGCGCACCGCCTGGCCATCGCGTTGTGGCGGATTGCAGCGCCAGCTTCTGACGGCCG
>JAXMJU010000026.1:0-2682 GCA_034376265.1 Sulfuritalea sp. | reverse complement strand
CCTTCTTTGATTCCTCGTCGGTGGCGTGCATCGACTTCCCGAGCCGAACAAGAGCCATTTCGACAGTCGCCATATCCACGCCGGATATGCGCGCCTGCTGAGTGAGTTTCGATAGTCCCTCAACGGATGAGCCTGTAGTTTCAGCAAGATCGTCTAGCGCCGAAACAGCGGCAACGGTGCCCTTGACTAGCGATGCGAAATAGCCGATGCCGAGGCCGATCCCGAGTTTTGCAAGAGCAGACTTCGCGCTACCCACAGCGCCCTCGATACCCTTCATCGTGCCACCGACCATGCCCTTCGCCTGCGTCATGTCTTTTTGCAACCTCGCCAAATTTGCGAGCATTTGCACCTCCAAGACCCCGGCAATCATAGACAGACCTCCTTATTTGATGCGCGCTTTGGATGCGGGCGTCCTATCTGTCCGGCAGCTTGCGCGGCGCGTCGTTCAACTGAGTGAGATATGCCGGCGAGCGCCTTTGAAATTTTGTCGCGCTGTTCTTGCGGAATGGCCTTCCCTATCTGCGCATCAGATATCTTTTTCCTTGTCTCCGCGCTGCATGGGCGTCCTGTAAGAGCAGCAACAATCTTTGCTTTGAATTCTGGCGATCGAACGATGCCGGTATTTGCGGCCTTCACCATAGCAATGCAGTGCGCGCTGGGTTTT
Organism: Sulfuritalea sp.; assembly: GCA_034376265.1. GTDB lineage: Bacteria > Pseudomonadota > Gammaproteobacteria > Burkholderiales > Rhodocyclaceae > Sulfuritalea. The sequence continues at coordinate 2,018 of JAXMJU010000026.1, read as the reverse complement.
ATGCCCATGCGGCCAGCGCTGATTTTGGCGCGAGCTTCTGCGCTTCTCGGTCGCCCGACCAGCGCCGCCGCTATTTTGGCTACAGTCTCCGTCGCAAGCGGCTTCCCTTTTCGGTGTTCAGAGTTTTTCCTGCGCTGCTCTATAGTGTGCTTCCTGCCAGTGTTGCCAATCGATATTTTTTCTCGCGTTTCAACGGTAACGATCCTCCCCTTCCCAGCCGCAGATATCTTGGCGCGAGTCTCTGCCGAAGGATTGACGCCAGCAGCACCATCGCCGCCGTTGGTGTAGTTGCAGAGCGGATGGTGCGATTCTCGATACAGCGCGATCAACGATTTCTCATGATCGAATGCATCCTCCTCTGAGAACCAATGCGCAACCAATTCGGCGCGCCAGCCGTGCTTGGTAGCAGTGCGCTGCCAGTGCTGGTTTCTTCCCTTCGAGCTTTCCCAGCGCGCACCCTTCCCTTTGCCGACGTAGAACACCATGCCGTCATCAGCGCGACGGTGGATGTACGCGTAAAAGACGGCAAGAGCCATTTCGTTTCCTCAGTTATCCGAATACCGCATCAATCTTTTTCGCCACCGCCGCACGATGCGCGACAGGCCCATAAGGCGGCACGCATTCCGGCTTTGTCGATTGTTGCGACTGAATCAGGTAATCCAGCGACAGCATGCGCAACACGCGCACTTCCCACGGCGACAGGCAAAGGCCGATGTTCTCCTGCCACTTATTCAGTTCGACGTGCGTCAGTTGCGCGCTGCCCATGTCGCCGTTCAGCACCGGCCCGACTTCATACAGAAAATCGAGCAGGTACTGCCCGCATTCGATTGGCGGAATCTCGATCGGCTGATTGTCATCGATGAGCCGTTGCATCCGCGACAACGGCTCTACCCGATCAATTTTCTTTTCAGGCGTCTCCGGGACAGTTTTCAGCCAGGCGTCTTGTCGGACCCAGACGGCAAGTTGGTCGTAGACGCCGGCGCGAAATTTGAATCGTCATCCAGGAACTTCATCACCTGGGCCGTTATGTATTTCAGCTTCGGATTGGCGTACAGGTCGGCGGCCGGCACCGGGAAATTATTGATCGCTTGCGTACAGGTCGCGAGCTTCTCGACCATCTCCTGGTCCGCCAATTCCGGCGCGCGCTTGTCGATCTTGCCGCGCACGAGGCCCTGCAAGCGAATCTGCGCCTGCTGCCCGGCCTTGTGCAACGCCTTGACCATCTGCCTGCTGCCACCGCCATAGAGCATGATGGTGACCGGGCTTGTGCCATCGGCGCCGATCAAGTCGTCGTCGCCCTTCGCGTTTTGCACGGTGAGCGTTGCCGTGTCATCCAATTCGTATTTCGATACATCGAAGTCCATATCTTTCCTTTCGTGTGGAGTTTGCCCGTACCCAGCCCGCGCGCCCACACGAAGGGCGACATCGGGCCGGGCCGGTGCGGGTTATGGCCTAGAATCAGGCCGGATCGCTTACCGTGTCGGTCTGGCGCACTAGAGTCATTTGTCCCTGCACCACGTTGTCCACTGTGCCCATGTTTTCGATGAAACCCGAGACCTGCGCGGTGAAGTAACGTATATCGCCGCCCTGTTTAGTCAGCTTGAACGTGAGCACACTGTCGTCCAGCGCAGCGGTGCGACACAGATCCTGCCCGGCGTCATCCTGATCCCATGCCATCACAACCACGAGATCGTCCAGCGTGTAGCTGCCTTTCTTGCGGTTGCGCTTCCGGGTGTCGATCGGCGCATGCTCGACCATTGCGTAGCTTCGGCCTGCAGCACCGGGCAGGTCGGTGATTTCGCCGATCGTGGTGTAGGTGATTGCGGTTGAGAATCCGGCGATGGTATCGTCCGGGCTCGGTGGAGTGACAGAACAGGCCAGCGTGGCGCCGGCAACGGTTTCATACATGGCGATTTCCTTTAAAAAGCCGCGGCACAATGCTTGGCGGTCAGACATAAAAAAAGCCGCATTTCTGCGGCTTGCTCGTGGTGCTCTTTCTACGGATTGACTATAGCAGC
>JAXMJU010000025.1:0-2690 GCA_034376265.1 Sulfuritalea sp. | reverse complement strand
CCACCCGGCAGGTGGTACGACCTGACCAAGTAACGCCCTGATCCATCTGCGTTAATCGGCGAAATCTGCGGATCAAATGCTTTCCTGATTAGCCACATAGTTCAGCAAGCGGCGATCTCCCTCTCCCTTGATGGGAGAGGGCTGGGGAGAGGGTGGCGTGGCGGTGTGAGCGACTTCTCGACGCCCCCCCTCCATCTCCCCCCATGAAGGGGGGGGAGCCGCGTTGAGAGACGCTCCGGCGGATCGGCTGAACTTTGTGGCTAATCGAGTGAAAACTTGACTTATTCGCGGCGGCAGCGAGGCTATGCCCGCGTCAGCATCCCCAGCACACGGGCCGCTTTCTGCAAGCGGGCATCGAAACAGGCAAAGTGAATTTCGTCGCTCGCAGCTTCCTGCAGCCTGCGGGCGGCGGCAAGTTGAACGCTGTCGTAGCCGCGCAGGGCGAAGGTATCGGCATATTCGCCGGCCAGTTCGACCAGCGACTGGGTGATTTCGACGATGGCGTAGCGGGGCCAGTCGGTGCGCAAGCGCGCGCGGATCGTCTCTATCGTCGCGGCGTCTCCCGGATTCTCCCGCGCCCGTCGCGACAGCGCCGCCATGATTTCAGCCCAGGCGATGCGGCACACGGCGATGGCGGAAGCCGAGCGGGCCAATGCTTGCATGTCGTCGCTGAAATCCTCCCTGACATACAGCTTGACCAGTGCCGAGGTGTCGCAGAACAGGATCAACGCCGGTCCTCCAGCACCATCGCGCTGACCGGTGTTCCTCGTCGCGCCATTTCCAAGGGCGCTTTCGTCCGCGGTTTGCCGCCACTCCAGGACAGGACGCCGCCGACGATCAGGCCGCGCAATCCGGCCTCGGCCTGGCGCGGGATGCCGACGATGCAGGCGACCGGCTTGTTGTGGGACGTGATTTCGATGATTTCGCCCGCTTGCGCGCGCAACAGCACGCTGGAGAGGCTGGCCTTCAGTTCGCGAATGGCGATGGACATGGCGTGACTCCACTGGAAAGTGGACTCATTCTAGGTCAATCGTTTGAAAATGTGTCCATTTTCAGGCGCGGGCCACGGCGGCCTCAGCCGCGGGTGTTGGACTGCGCTGGGAACTCCGCCAGCTCGATTTTCGCTGCCGGCTTCCAGCCTGTCTTGCGGTGTTCGGCGACGACATTGGTGAAGATGCCGCCGCGCACGTAGAAGCGCGCAGTGAGGCGCATGAAGCGCGGCTGGGCGGCGCGCACCAGATCGTCGAGGATGCGATTGGTGACGTCCTCGTGAAAATGCCCTTCCTCGCGAAAACTCCAGATGTAGAGCTTCAGGCTTTTGAGTTCGATGCAGACCTTGTCGGCGATGTAATCCAGCGTCAGCACGGCGAAATCCGGCTGCCCGGTCTTGGGGCACAGGCAGGTGAATTCGGGGATTTCCATGTGGATCTGGTAATCCCTGTGCGGCGCGGGGTTGGCGAAGGTTTCCAGCGCCTTGGCGCGGGTCGTGCTGGCTGGCTTGGGCATGCTGTCTGGCTGCGGGTAAGAGGGGCGGGACAGATTATAATGGCGCGGCTGCAAAGTCGTCTTTTCGCCATCATCTTTCCGGTTCAATCCCAGTGCGTCTAAACAAGCTGAAACTTTCGGGCTTCAAGTCGTTCGTGGAGCCCACCACGGTGCTGTTTCCCGGCCAGCTGGCGGGCGTGGTCGGTCCCAATGGATGCGGCAAGTCGAACATCATCGATGCGGTGCGCTGGGTGCTCGGCGAGTCGAAGGCCTCCGAGCTGCGCGGCGAGTCGATCCAGGACGTGATCTTCAAGGGTTCCGGCAACCGCAAGCAGGTCAGCCGCGCCAGCGTCGAACTGTATTTCGACAATGCCCAGGGCCGCGCCGCCGGCCAGTGGAGCCAGTACGCCGAAATCACGGTCAAGCGCCTGCTCGACCGCGAAGGCAATTCCAGCTACTACATCAACAACCTGCACGTGCGCCGGCGCGACGTGATCGACCTCTTCCTCGGCACCGGTCTGGGTCCGCGCGCCTACGCCATCATCGGCCAGGGCATGATCTCGCGCATCGTCGAGGCCAAGCCCGACGAGCTGCGCTTCTACCTCGAAGAAGCGGCCGGCGTCACCAAGTACAAGGAAAGACGCAAGGAAACCGAGCACCGCCTGGAAGATGCGCGCGAGAACATCGCCCGCGTCGATGACATCCGCAACGAGCTGGAAGCCCAGGTCGGCCATCTGCAGGCGCAGGCCACCGTGGCGCAGCAGTACCGCGGCCTGCACGAGCAGGTATCGAGGAAGCAGACCCTGCTCTGGCTGAAAAAGCGCAACGACGCCCGCAACGATGCCCAGCGCCTGGCGCGCCAGGTGGACGAAGCCGTCAATCGCGTCGAGGCCGAAACCGCGCAGTTGCGCGAGATCGAGGCGCGCGTCGAGCATGCGCGCGAAAGCCATTTTTCCGCATCGGACTCGCTGCATGCGGCGCAGGCCGAGATGTATGCGGCGAATACCGAAGTTAGCCGGCTCGAATCCGAAATCAGCCATCTGCGCGATTCGCGTTCGCGGCTGGAAGCGCGCCTGGCCCAGCTGGATGCCGAGGACGGCCATTGGCGGGCGCAGCAGCGCCAGCTGGCCGAGGACGAAGCGCGCTGGAGCCAACTGCTGGAAAATTCGCGCGCGCGATCCGCCACGGCCGCCGCGCGCCACGAG
>JAXMJU010000024.1:0-16574 GCA_034376265.1 Sulfuritalea sp. | reverse complement strand
TCTACTACGACCCGAGCATCGTCGTGCCCTACGCGATCACCGATGCGGAGGGCAAGGTGATCGTCACACCGGGAACCAAGGTCAACCCGCTCGACACGGTATCGCTCTCGAAGGCGCTTCTCTTCATCGATGCGCGTGACGCCGCGCAGGTCGGTCGCGCCAGAAACATCCTCAACGAGCGCGGTGGCAAGGTGAAAGTGATTCTGACCGGAGGCTCCTACCTCGATCTGATGCGCCGCTGGAAGCGCCCGGTGTTCTACGACCAGCAGGGGGCGCTCACCGACAAGCTTGGCATTCGCCACGTGCCGGCGCTCGTCTCGCAGGAAGGCAAGAGGCTAAAGATCGAGGAGATTCTGCGATGAGATTCTGTAATCGACTCGTAGCGGTCGCGCTCCTCCTCGCCTGCCTCGCGGTGGCGGGGCCGGTTGCTGCCGGCCCGACCTGCCACGGCCGCTTCATGAACCCCATCACCGACATCTGTTGGAGCTGTGTCTTTCCGCTTACGATCGGCTCCGCATCGCTGCTTTCCGACGGACAGGATGACATCGGCAATCCGTCCACTCCAATCTGCTATTGCAGCAATCCGCCGCGCATCGGCGTGACGATCGGCTTCTGGGAGCCGGTGCGCCTGGTCGATGTGACGCGCACACCGTTCTGCATGGTCGCTCTCGGCGGCGTCGCCATCGATCCGGGCATCGAGGTGCCGCGCGGCGCCCAGGTGGGCCACGACAGCCAGACGCGCAACAGCTTCTACCACGTGCACTGGTACACCAACCCCATCCTTTACTGGCTCGAAGTGCTGCTGGATTTTCCGTGTCTGGAGCAGGGCGCGCTCGATCTGGTCTACCTCACCGAAGTTGATCCACTGTGGGCCGACGACGAGCTGACCGCCATCCTCAACCCAGAAGCGGTGCTGTTCGCCAATGCCCCGGCGAAAGCCGCCTGTGCCGCCGATTGTGTCGCATCCTCCGCGGGACTCGGCATCGCCAGCCTGTTTTGGTGCGCCGGCTGTCAGGGCTCGATCTACCCGATGTCCGGCCACGTCGCCGCCCATATCGGCGGCGTGCAGGCCTCCGCTCTGCTCACCCAGCGCATGACCGCCAAGATGCACCGGCAGCTCGCCACCTACGACGGCGCCGGGGCGGCGGGCCTGTGCGGCTACTACATGCAGCCGATCATGGACAAGACCCACTACAAGTTGCAAATGGTCTACCCCGTCCCCAACACCCAGAAGGATGCCGGTCAGTGCTGCCAGCCCTACGGCCGCACGACGATGATCTGGGGTGCCGGCAAGTCATTCCCGGTGACGGGCGAGGACTTTTCGTATCAGATTTTCCGCAAAAGGAACTGCTGTGCTGGCGCGTATTGATCGCATCGCCCTTCGGGCGTTGGCCTGTCTCCTGCCATGCCTCCTGCCCCGCTTTGCGCTGGCACAAACCCCGCAATGGCCTACCGCGCAGGATATCGACCGCGCATTGAAGGCGAACCCCTTCCCCGATACGGACAGGATCGGCTCGCAGGCTATCCCTCGGCCGCCGCGTGTGGATCTGCAACGCAGCGCGATCGACATCGAGGCGCTGGCAAGGGGCAAGGTCCAGTCGCTGAACGCCGGAGCTACTTCCGGGGCGGCATCGACGCCCCTCAGAATCTTCATCACGCTGGACATGCCGCAGGCAAGCCTGCAACTGCTCACCGACCAGGCCGCCCGGGCAGGTGCCGTGCTGGTGCTGCGCGGCCTAAAGTCACAGTCGATGCGACAGACCGTTGCCGCCGTGCAAGAACTGATAGGCAAGCGCCGCGTCGCCTGGGTCATCGACCCCGAAGCCTTCACGCGCTTCGCCGTGCGCCAGGCGCCGACTTTCGTGCTCACGCTCAATGATGCTGCCAATGACCTGCAGGGCAATTGCCGCGCCGGATGCGCAACGCCTGCCAGCTTCGTCAGTGTGGCCGGCGATGTCAGCCTGGACTACGCGCTGGAAACCATCCAGCGCCGCCAGCCGGAAGCGGCACCGCGTGCCGAGCCCCTCCTCAAACGCTTGCGGGCATCGCCAGCCTCATGATCGCCCCTCGCTTCCTCCTCTGCCTCATCACCGCGCTCGCCATGCACACTTGGCCCGCTCACGCCGACGCGTTGTCCGATGCCTTCAACCAGGGTGCCACGCTTGGCAGATCCGGCAACACCGTAGCGCGCGGCCAGATCAGCGGAACTACCGCGCAATCAACGGTGCCGAATTACACCACGGCGCCGGCCGAGGCCTCCTACTTCGGCAGCCCTGGCCTGGGCGCACTCTCATCGGCCCATGTCAGTGCCTGCGCAGGCGCCACCGGGCAACCAGCGAACTTTGCCCAGCAGAGCTGCAATGCGGTCGATTTTTCGCAGACCAATCCATCGCGGCGCCCGACCTACAACATCAGCCCCAATGACCCGCTGCTGACCCGCGCCAAAACCATCACTGCCGACCCGCAGGCCATCGCCGGCAATCTCGCCGGCACCTACAGCGGCTGCAGCGTGCAGACGGTGACGCGCCCGGACATCTTCGAGACGCTGCTCTGCCACCAGTACCGGACCATGGAGAACACGACATGCGACAAGGTCCTGATCGTCACGCCGATCCAGACGCCCGGCTGCTCGCCGGGGCAGTTCCTGACACGAGTGACCGCAGACCCCTGCCCGGCCTGTATCGACTACATCGCCTTCGACTTCAGTTGCGGCGCGAACAACTACCTGATGCACGCCTTCACCATCATTAAGTCTACGGGTGGCGTCTACATGGAACTGGGCTCGCAATATGTGCCCGGCACGCTGAACACCCAGATCGGCCAGACCGCGGGACCGTCGCGAATCGATGGCTATTCTTGCTACCAGACTTACTACAGTCAATCCTGTTCCGGTGCCAACTGCTCCATCGGCGCCTGGTTCTACAACCCCTGTCAGGGCACCAGCTACTACGGCGTGAGTACCTTCGCCATGCCTACCACCGTGAGCTTCACCGATACCTGGGACAACCAGTGCGCGGCGCTGGAGGCGCGCGCGCAATGAAGCGGCGCCGCCTCTGCGCGTTCCTCCTCGCCCTGCTCTTCGGCATGGTGTCGACGGTGCACGCCGCCGACTGCGAAAAAACCTCCGAGTCCTGCGTCGAAGGCCCGGAGACCCGCAACATCGGCGGCTACCCGGTCCACCGGGACTGCTGGCGCTATCGATCGCAGTTCAGTTGCGTCTCGCAGGCCATGACCGATGACTGCCAGCCCCTGCGCGACCGCGGTTGCAGCCAGATCGGATCGAGCTGCATCGACACCAACCCGCTGGGCGCCTGCATGCTCCATGAGCAGACCTGGCAATGCCGGGTGGCGAGCGGCTCGACCTCGACCATCACCAACTGTGGGGGTCAGCAGTTCTGCCTCGATGGCCACTGCTTCGACACGGGCAACGCCCCGGACGCCGATTTCGCCAAGATGGTTACCGCACTCGAAGTGCAGCGGGAAGCCGGCAAGTACGTGGACCCCACGACCCTGGTGGTTTTCCAGGGCTACGACAACCGCTGCCGCAAGAAGCTCTTCGGCCTGGTCAACTGCTGCAAGGGTGCAGGATCGGACGGATCGCTCTTCAGCAACCTGAACCTGATCCTCGGCGCCGGGGGGCAGGTGATGGGCGCGGCGGGGTCGAGCTACACCTTCGACGCGCTATTCGCGTCCGACGCCCCGGACCTGGCCATCGCCGGCTTCGAAGCGCTGTTCGGAGTTGGGGGCGGCTCCTCCGCACTGGCCGGCCTCATGGCCGGCGATGTCTCGGTGGCATCCTTCATTGAGACCCTGGTACCGGGCCCATGGACCATCGCCATACTGGCGATCCAGCTCTCGGGCATCCTCTCCTGCGAGCAGGCCGAACAGATCCTCGCCATGAAGCGCGACAACCGGCTCTGTCACGGCGTCGGCAGCTACTGCTCGTCACGTCTGCCGATCATTCGTCTCTGCATCGAGACCACCGAATCCTACTGCTGCTTCAACTCGCGCCTGGCCCGCATCCTCAACGAGCAGGGACGCGCCCAGTTGGGCCGCGGCTGGGGCGGCGCCGAGAGCCCCGACTGCAGCGGCTTCACCGTCGCGCAATTGCAGTCGCTCGACTTCTCGCAAATGAACCTGGCGGAGTTCTACGCCGAGATCGCACCGACCTTGCCCGATGTCGGCACCCTGCGCTCCCGCGCTCAACAAAAAATCAACGGGTATTTCGGCCCATGAACTACTTGAAGCTCTTTGTCGTCGGCACCCTCGCCTCACTTGTTCTGGCTCTCGGCCAGGACGCATCGGCGAATCCGGCCGCCCGCATTCAGGTGTCCGACATCAAGCCGCTCCTGATCCGGGCCATCGATCAGGGTTCCGCGCAGGGCGTGCTGGTGGGTGAGGCCGCCGGCTATGTCCGACAAAAGTTCGAGTCGACCGCCCCGATCGAGATCGACGTGCGCACGCTGTACGCCCTACCCCAGCCAGGTTGCAGCCGACTCGAAGTGACGACACGGCAAAAGGACGTGCTGGAGAAGGCGCAGCGCGGTGACAAGGAACTCGTCTACCAGGTGAGCTACTGCCGTGATGGGCGTTTTCCGGAGAAGCGGTAGAGCGTGATGCGAATGTATTTCTGCCTCGCCGCATTGTCGCTCGTCACGCTGCCGCTCGCTGCTCTGGCCGCCGACGAACGCACACCGTCTATCAGCATCATCGGCGCTCAGACCGATGCGGAGTCGAACGCGACCTACTGGCTGCGCAAGCGCGAGGGATGGTTCTGGTACCGCGACCCGCCCCAGCTCCTGCCTCCGCCGAAGGAATTGCCTGCCTCGCCGATCCGCCCGCCGGAGCTGGTCGGCTTCGAGGCGATGCAAAAGCGCCTCGACGACCTGAAGCGCGTCGCCGTCATGAACCCGAGCGATGCGAATCTCCTGGCCTACATGCGCTATCAGCGATTCGTCATGAATAAGTCCGAGCTGTTCGCGCAGAACTGGCAGCGCCTCGTCTGGACCGTGCCCGACCTCGACTACGGCCTGACGGGTCGGCCGACCAACTCGATGGCCGTCGCCGCCTTCGACGAGCAGCAGCGGGACCGCCAGGCACAGACCGTCCGGAATCTCGCCGCAACGCAGGGGCTGCTCTTCATCTTCAGGAGCGACTGCCCGTACTGTCACCGTCTCGCACCGATACTCAAGCGCTTCGAGCAGGAGTTCGGCATGACGGTCTTCGCCGTGAGCCTCGACGGCCGTGGCCTGCCCGACTACCCGAATCCTCAAGCGGACAACGGCATCGCTGCGCGCTTGAACAGCACGATCGTGCCGGCGCTCTACCTCACGGCACCATCCACGCGGCAGATCCGTCCCGTCGGCTTCGGCCTGATGGCAATGACGGAGCTGGTCGAGCGAATCGCGGCCCTTGCGCAGGATCCGCGCGAGAACCCGCTGTAGGAAACCAAGGAAGATCGATGACCACACGACCGAAACGCTTCATGGCCTGCCTGCTCGCGGCAACTCTGGCGGCAGCCCCCACCGCCAGCCATCCCGCCAATCTCAATGCCGAGATGCAGGCGATGTTCAACGATCTGGGGGCGCTAGGCAATGTCACGTCGCCCGGCGCCTTCCGTGGCCAGGCGATGAACCTCTACACCGGCGGCGGCCTCATGATGCGCGCGCCGGGACGCAACTACCCGCTCGTCAATGCCCAGTTGCCGAGCCTGCGGGCCGGTTGCGGCGGTATCGATCTCTTCGGCGGGGCCTTCTCCTTCATCAACAAGCAGCAGTTCGTGGCGCTGCTGCAGAACATCGGCTCGAACGCCATCGGCTACGCCTTCAAGCTCGCCCTGCAGTCGATCTCGCCCGATATCGACAAGCTGCTGACCGAATTGCAGGACCAGATGAACAAGATCAACGCCATGAACATCAACTCCTGCGAGGCCGCCCAATCCTTGGTCAACGGCCTCGTCGGCGAATACGACAATTCGGTGCAAAGCGGCTGCGCCAACATCTCCCAGTACCTGGGCAGCGTCACCGACCGGGTCGATGCCCGGCTCACCTGTGCCACCAACGCCCCGGCGGTGGTCAAGAACGCCGCCAATTCCGGTGATCCGAATATCCGCAATGCCACCTTCGTCAAGGGCAACGTGATCTGGCTGGCGCTGAACCAGGTGGGCGGCACCATCAGCCAGCAGGAGAAGGAACTCATCATGAGCGTGATCGGCAGCGTCATCCTCTACCCGCCGGCGGACGATGGCAGCGGCGCGATGCCGCGCTACATCGAGCCGAGCATCGTCGGCCTGCGTGATCTGTTGCTCGGCAGCGGCGCCTCCGCCACGGAAGGCAATGTCGATATCGAGGTCTACGTCTGCGACGAAGCAACTGAGTGCCTCAACCCCGTGCGCACCACCGTCTCCGCCAAACCCTTCACGCGCCTGGTGTCCGAGCGGCTGCGCCGCCTATCCGACAACATCGCCACGCGCACGCCGCAAACGCCTGCCGACATCGGCTTCATCAACAACACCACGGAACCGGTGTACAAGATGCTGGCTGTCGCCAACGCCGTGCCCGGCTCCAACACCGCCGAGACCCTGATCGAAACCTACAAGGACGTGATCGCCCTCGACTATGCCGAGACCTTCCTCAGTCGGGCGATCCGCCAGGCATTGAGCGCGCTCTCGCAGACCCTGAAGCGCACCGGGGTCGAGCAGCAGTACGTGGAGACCTTGCGCCAGAACGCCCAGGAAGCCCACCGGCAACTGCTCGCCGAAAAGCAGACCGCGTATGCCAAGGTGCGCTCGGTCTCGTCCATGACGCAGGACCTGCAGACCCTGGAACGGCAACTCTGGAGTTCGATGCCATCGACGGTGAAAGCGATGCTCGACTTCAGCGCCAATTCGGGCGCACGCGGTTCCTAGCCGACTGACCACGGTGCGGGCCACAGTGCAGGTCACAGTGCGAACCGTGCCGCCCGGTTCAATCCTCCATGTTTGAAATCTACGCCTACGGCAACGTCGATACCCTGACCGGGGTGTTCAACGCCATCGCCGCCATCATGGGGGGCGACGACTACTTCGGACTGGTCAAGACCGTCGCGGTGACCGGGGTGCTGGTCGCGGCCTTCGCCGGATTATTCACACCGGGCCGGTTTCACGGCTGGAGCTGGCTGATCGGCTTCATGCTGCTCTACTACGGTCTCTTCCTGCCAAAAGCCGATGTGGTGATCGTGGACAAGCTGGGCAGTCAGTCGCCGGTGGTGGTCGGCAATGTCCCCATCGGGGTTGCCTTCTTTGGCCACTACACGAGCAAGGTGGGCGACGTGATGACTCGGTTCTTCGAGACCGCGTTCCAGGTAATCCCGGCGCCGAATGCGCAGTTGCCCTCCGAGCTGGCCTATCAGAAGAACGGGGTGCTGTTCGGCAACCGGCTGATCCAGGCCTCCCGCCGGGCCAACGTCGCCGACCCGCAACTGCGTACCGACCTGATCGCCTATGTCTACAACTGCACCCTCTACGACCTGCAGGACGGCACCATCGACCCGGCGACCTTCTCCCAGAGCACCGACATCTGGGCGCTGATGGGGACACCGAATCCGGCGCGTTTTACGACCTACGGAAATCCGGTGCAGGTCGATACCTGTCCCAACGTCTACACCTACGTCGCCGGCCGCCTGCCGGCCGAAGTCGCGCGCGCCCGGGCGATGCTCGCGTTTCAATTGAATCCATCGCTCGACCCCACCGCCGCGCAAGGCGTGATCGACAGCCAGATCGAGCAGGCCTACTACAAGACCAAGATCGCGACAGCGGCCCAGGGGGCGGCCGACCTCCTGCGCCAGAACATCATGATCAACCTGATGCAGGATACGAGCAGCATCGTCGGGCAGAAGATCAACGACCCCGCGTCCATCATGATCGCGACCGCCAGGGCGAACGCCACGGCCTCGATCAATTCGTCTTTCCTGACCATGGGCAAGGTCGCCGAGCAGGCCCTGCCGCTGGTGCGCAATGTGATCGAGGCGATCATCTACGCCGTGTTCCCGTTCGTGTTCCTGCTGTTTCTGCTGGCGCAAGGGCGAGGCCTCGGGCTGGCGCTCAAGAGCTTCGTCCTGAGTCTGGTCTGGATCCAGCTCTGGCCGCCTCTGTACGCGATCCTCAACTACGTGGCCACGCTGGCCAGCGCAAAGAACCTCGAAGCCGCAGCGCGCATGGGCGCGGCGACCCAGGGCCTGGCCCTCGAAACCGCATCGAGCATCTACCACGGCGCCATCTCCGACCAGGCCGTGGCGGGCTACATGGTGATCTCGATCCCGATCATCGCCACCGCGATCATCAAGGGTGGCGAAGTCGCCTTCCAGGCGGTCACCGGTGTCGGGCCGATGCAGTCGGCCGTGTCGGGAGAGTCGAGTGCGACAAGCAAGGGCAACGTCACCCAGGACTCCGTCTCCATCGACCAGCAGCAACTCGCGCCGAACCGAAGCTCCGCCTTCATGTCCACGACGAGCAATGCCCACGGCAGCACCATTCAGGGCAGCGGGCCGGATGCAGGCGTCTTCCGCTACCAGGCCACCTTGAGTCGCTTGGCCACGACCTTCACATTCGGCGAGCGCCAAGCAACCACCCTTTCAGAAAACGCCCGCGAATCGGAAACCCTTGCCAGGACAGAGCGCGATTCGATGCAGCGCAGCCAGTCCGCCGCCCTCACCAATGCACTCGGCATCCAGGACAGCTTCGACCGCACGCAGCAACGCTCCGGGGCAAGCACCACGTCCGATGGCGGCTCTACCTCGACGCAACTCCAGAAACTGAACTCGGTCGCGCGCGAGGTCAACCGGCGACTGGGATTGGGTGAAGACTCGATTGTTGGCAAGAGCGTCGTCGCATCCGCTTCAGCCGGTGCCAAGATTCCGCTCACTGAAATTGGCGGTCAAATGACGCGAGAGGGTCGACACATGGACCAAGAGCGTCTTCAGAGCGCCCACGACTATGCTCGCAAGGCCGTTGAGACATCGCAGTTGTCGGAAGCCACCGCTCTGGTCAAGGAATTCCGCTCGTCGGATGCCTACCAGTGGGCGCGCGGCAGCCGAACCACCGGCACCTCGGGCTTCGACTCCTCGTATCGCGAGGCAGTTGATCATCAATCCGCCAGTGAGAACGCCTATGGTCGGTCAAAGGAACTCACCCGGGCCGCGCAGTTCATGAGCGAGTGGAGCAGCGGTGCCCAGACTGATTTCACCAACTATGCCGCACGACGGCTGTCTGAACGCGGTTTGCTGCGCGAGGACGATCCGATCAAGCTGCAGCGCGCCGTCACAGAGATCGCCTTCGGCTATGCGAAGGGCGGTGACGTCGGCAGTCAGTTCGTCCCCGGCGATAGTCCGTTGTCGCCGAGTAACCCCCTACCCCAACTCCTCGGCTGGGGCTTATCGACGCTGCGCGATGATTTCAATCAAAACGATGCGTCCAGGAACGTCGATGCAGTGCGAGGTCAGGCGGCGGAGAACGCCGGTGCCATTCGCGATGGCCAATCCCGCCAGCATGTAGCACCAGGGCAAAGTGTGGGCAATGACCTCGCGGCACGAGTTCGCGCGAACGAAAGTGGAGCCGCCACGACCATCGATACGCGCAGAAGGGAAGTCTCCCAGGAACAAGGCGCCCTGAGCGAAAACTACAACGCGACTGTGCAAGTCGACAAGGTAAGCCCGAATCACAGCGGGAACAAAGCAGTTTGGGACACCGTTGGCGCGCAGGCCGATAACCGCGCCAAGCTGGGTACGCCTCCGGAGAGGCCGAGCATCGGCGAGTGGCATCTGAACAAAGACGGCGTTCCGGCTACCGGCCCGAAGGCTGGATCAGGGGATGCAGCAGCATCTCCTGATAAGCCTACAAAACCCTAAAACGCCGGTCGTCCGGCCGACCAACAGGGCATCAACCGGAAAGCAGCAGGAACAGCCGAACTTCAGTCGTCGGCCGCACCAATCTCCAAGCTGCCGAGACCATTTCCGGTTATGTAGCCGGGCGCGCGATCGCAGTAGCGACTTGCCGGGTTCTTCGTCACCATTGGATCGCCATGCAACCAGCCCTTGAACTCCGGGTCAATTCCGCAATCCGTTTCAGCGCTCCCACCATCTGGCACCAACGGCATCGACAAAGCGGCGCGAATCGAGAAGACCAGATTCGACAACCAGTCGGTCAGGTATTCACGGAGAGATTTTGGTTCGATGCTCACAACACACTCACAATAGAATCGATTCTGTGATGATACGCCTGTCATCATGGCGGTCAACGCTTGCTGGGGAATACTCCCCGCCTAGGCGACAAATCTTGCGGTTCGATGGACTTCGACATAGCGGAGTTGATCTCCTGCTGTCGGCTTCCTGGCCGGAGCGGTCGGTCGCCGACTTCAGCATCTGTAGGCTTCGGAATAGCGATTTCCAATAGCTGCCGACAGATCCTCGTTGTCCTCAAAAACGAGATCCACCTTCCACGAACAGCTTATTGCGTTTAGCATGTTGCGTATTAACCGTCAGCCCGGATTGACCACAATGTCCGTTGCCAGCGAAGTTTTTGCGCAATCAATTCTTGACGCAGAGAACCTCCTCAAACATTTCAATACGCTGAACATCAAGCCGCCTCCGCCAGAAATCGAGGTTCTAAAACGCGCTGGCTTGATTATGGCTATGACGGCGTGGGAGACTTTTGTCGAAGATCGGGTTCTCGAAGCCACACGTCTGAGGCTCACGGGGCTCGCGGACAGTTCAATCGCCAATTTCGTTCAGTCTCGACTGGACACGGAAATCAAGCGGCTCCACAACCCGACGTCGGAAAAGACCATTCAACTTTTCCGAGACTATGCAGGCGTCGATCTTACCGAGGAATGGTGCTGGAACAACTTTGACTCAAGGACTGTCAGGGAGCGACTCGACAAATACATGCGGCTGCGAGGGGACGTAGTCCATAGGTCTCGGGCAATTGACCCTGGGCCGCCGAAGGCCCACCCGGTAACCAAGGATGATTTGGAGAAGGCAATCCGCTTTCTCAAAGATCTGGTGAAAGCAACCGAAGACGCGCTATGCAGATAGACATTTTGACTTGGCAATCATGCTGCGCCAGATAGGCAACGCCAAGTTGTCGAATGTTGAACAATCAACTTCGGGCGGCAGGTCCTCGGCCTTAAGGAAAGCGTTCCATAAAGTTCTCTATGTGAATGCGATATAGTTGGCATAACGTGACCAAGGCGAAGACAACCAGTCGATTAGTCTTCGGGGGTGCATTTACTTTCGTTGGTTCGTTTGAGGGCAGACGGGGGGACGAGAGGAGGAGGGTATTTGTCGAGCATCACCGCAACCGATCTAGAGTCGGCCTTGACAGGGGACCCTGAGGCGCTCGAGGTTCACCTCACGCTTGTAGAGCGAGACGTGCTCGTTGACGGGCACTTAGTGAAGATTCACTGTCACTGCCTCACCGTGGATGCAAATGGTCGTGTTCAACCGCATCGACTGGCGGAGTTCATGCGGAATGCCGTCGTTGACTACGCGATCCCGCGCTCAAAACTTGCCGATGCAAAGGCGCGCGATGTGAAGTTCAACACCAGCGAATCAGTCACCGCGCTTGTCGAGCAGGCTAAGCGCTCGTTTACCGACCTTTCGAAAACCGGGGAGGGCGGTGAGATGCTGTTGTTTCTGCTGGCGGAGCGCTTCCTAAAGTTGCCGCAGATCCTTTGCAAGATGGATCTCAAGACCGACACACGTATGCACTATCACGGCGCGGATGGAGTGTATGCTGGTGTGACACCGGAAGGTATCCTGAAGCTCTACTGGGGTGAATCAAAAATCTACGGGGACGCGAGTGCTGCGATTCGCGACTGCCTCAATTCCCTCGCCCCCTTTCTGATCGAACCCGAACACGAGGAGGCTGAGCGCGAACGCGACCTAGTGCTTCTAAGCGACAAGGCTGACCTGAGTAACCCCGCACTCACCGATGCGCTCAAGAAGTATTTTGATATGTCGTCGGTCATGTCTAAACGGGTCCAATACTGCGGCGTGGCTCTCGTGGGCTTCGACGCACCGTTCTACCCGAAGGACGACGCGAAGGCAGTTGCTAACGAGATCGTTAAAGCCTCCCGCACGGAACTTACCGGTTGGCGCAAAACTATCGGAGCGCGGCTCAAAGCGGAGAAGCTCGATCAAGTGGAAATCGAGTTGCTTTGCATTCCGTTGCCGTCGGCCGAAGGCTTCCGAGCCGCATTCCTCAAAGCGATGGGGATCAAGGAATAGTGAGCCTAGCGGACCTCCAATCGTGGCTTCTCCAGGAAGGTATTCGGGACGATCTTGATGCGATCACTCGACTCACAGTGCGCATGGAACTCGATAACTTGACGGCTGCCCCCTCCGTCCAGTGCGCTGCGGCGATTGATTGGCCAAAATTGCTACTTGCAGGTAGCATTCTGGCACGATCCGAACAGCGGAACGATCAAGAGGCTGCGCTTCGAATCGCAACTGCTGCAATTTCTCTGACGGACGAACAAGCACTCAAAGACGCGGGTGCTGTCCTATTGGGCAAGCTCTCCAACTTCCGGGCCATCGAGTTAGCCACGGATCGCAACCTGCTGGCAGCCGACCTCGACGGGCGACTGGGCGTCGCGTTGCGACTCGAGGTTCAACGTCGCGTGATGGACCGTTCCATCTTGGTGCAATCGAGCGGCGTCTGGCTACAGGTAAACGATTTTCAGCAACGCTTCTGGACGAATGCGACCGGGGAACGCTGGCTCTCGGCATCCGCACCTACCGCATCTGGCAAGACGTTTCTCGTACTTCAGTGGCTAATCGACCAAGTGATTGCGGGTGAAACCCGGGTAGCGGTCTACCTTGCCCCGACCCGCGCGCTGGTTTCGGAGATAGAAGCCAATCTCAAGGGCCTCCTCGGCAAGGCCGAGTTGATCGAGGTTTCGTCCCTTCCCCTCCCCGACAAATACAAAGCTGCTCGAACTGGCGGCGCGAGAGTAATTCTCGTTTTCACGCAGGAGCGGCTGCACCTTCTAGCCAACGCGCTCAGCGACGCGTTCTTGATCGACCTACTCATCGTGGACGAGGCGCACAAGATCGGAGACAACCAACGCGGCGTAATTTTGCAGGATGCTATAGAGCGTGCCACCCGCGTAAACCCAAAGCTAAAAGCTGTTTTTATCAGCCCGGCGACCCAGAACCCGGAAGAGCTACTCACGGACGCGCCCCAAGGTGTCCAGACCATCACCGTAGATAGTGACACCCCCACCGTCCTTCAGAATCTGATCGTCGCGACTCAGGCTCCGCGACAATCGAAGCGCTGGAACCTTACTCTTCGACAGCAGGGTTCGACACTTTCAGTAGGGACTCTACAGCTCGCGAGCACGCCAGAAGGACTCAAGAAACGCCTTGCATTCATTGCCGCGGCTGTCGGCGAGAGAGGCGGAACGCTCGTCTATACGAACGGTGCTGGAGAGGCGGAAGCAGTCGCTGATTTGATCAGTCAGCTCTTGCCCAAGCGTGGGTCCATCGATTCGGAGCTTTCACAACTCGCCGAGCTTGCTCGGAAGGGCGTGCACCACGACTTCCGACTTGCACCACTGGTTGAGCGTGGGGTGGCGTTCCATTACGGCAATATGCCTTCGCTGATCCGACAAGAAATCGAGCGGCTTTTCCGGTCGGGCAAGATTCGCTTTCTGGTATGCACTTCAACTCTGATCGAGGGCGTAAACCTATCGTGTCGCACGATCGTGGTGCGAGGGCCGCGAAAGGGGAAAGGCAATCCGATGGAACCGCATGACTTTTGGAACCTGGCCGGCCGCGCAGGTCGATGGGGTGACGAGTTCCAAGGAAACATCATTTGTATCGATCCGGAGAATACGAAAGCCTGGCCCAGCGGCGTTCCTAGCCGCGCACGTTACCCAATTAAGCGCGAAAGCGATTCAGTTCTCGAGCTTGGCGGCGGCATGGTGGACTATCTCTCTAAGCGTGGGCTATCGGACCTGTCCAGTCTTGAAGACTCGGATAAATTCGAGCAGGTTAGCGCCTATTTGCTCACCACCTTCATGCGGCTCGGCTCCATTTCAGCGGCGAGCCTTGCGAAACGTCATGACGCCGCGTTGGTTACGAAACTCGACCAAGCGCTCGGAGCGCTAGCAGCGCAGATTGAAATCGACGTTGATCTGGCCGCCAGGCACCCGGGGGTGAGCGCGATTGGCCTTCAGCGCCTTCTTGACGCTTTCCGTGCATACGCTGGTGATGTTGAAAACCTGCTTCCAGCCGAAGTCGCAAGCAATGACAGCTACGACCGGTTCATTACGATCATGGGGAGGATAAACGAACACTTGTTTCTCGCCTTCGCCCCGGCGAGCCGCATCCGGCTATATTCGTTGATCGTCTTTAAATGGCTAAAGGGTTACTCGCTGGCCAGGATCATCCGCGATAGCATCGAATGGCACCAGAATGCCGGTAGGTCTTTCAGCCTGCCGGAACTGATCCGCGGCACAATGGAACTGGTGGAGCAAATTGCACGGTTCAAGGCACCAAAGTACCTTTCCGCCTATATGGACGTGTTGAACTTGTATCTTCGCGAGATTGGCCGCGAGGACCTAGTTGATAACGGGTTGGATATCGGCACGAAACTTGAATTCGGCATTTCGTCGACGACACTATTCTCGCTCATGGAACTTGGACTTTCCCGCATGAGCGCCGCCGCTCTATACGAGAAGATTGCCCGCGACGACCTCAGCAAAGATGGATGCATAGCGTGGATCACCGAGCGCGTGGGCCAGTTCCAAGCAATGGATATCCCAGCCATCATCATCCGCGAGGTATGCGAACGTCTCACGCTGCCCAGCGACTTAGCCACGTAATATCACTGCTGAATTGGAGGTTGCACATGCCCGCGAAGCCGATTAGCCTCGGTCCCATGCACTTCGACAAGAGGGGGGAAGCAGTAGCATATTTGAAGGCCATGCTCTACCGTTACGACGTGGGCGACCGAGTCAGTGCCGACGACGCAGTGATTTTGCGCGCAGCGCTGGAGCACCATCCAAATGCCGCTGCAAAAATTGGGTGCGGCGTCGCCCACTTCAGCGTTCGAACTGCTGACTTTGGCACCAAGTGTTTCTGGGTGAATCGTCCGGACGGAACGACCGAAAAGTTCTCCATTACCGGCTCGATCCACGGTAGCTAAGCGAAATCGTGCTGCCAACACTTGAACAGATTATGCGTCCGATATTACGCTGACCGCCATTGAATACCAATGCCTGCAGCCACGATCTCTTCCTGCAGCTCAGAAACATGGCCGGCGCATAGCCGTTATTATTGACATGGCTATTCAGTCTAAGCTGTACGGGCTTCCATACGGCTATCTCGACCTTAATGAATCGAACACATAACTATATTGGGACAATGCGCAATCTATTCGAAACCCAGCGAGCCATCGCAGAGCAGCTGACTTCCAATTCGGAGAAATTTAACTATCTCTGCTCGGTGCTTCGTTCGCTTTATCAGGTGGCGGCTGTGACTGCGCTCGAAGTTATCCGCGAACAGACGCCTGATGCCATGGAAAATGCCGCGTTGGGCGCTTTTGCCAAGAGGTTCACTCAGCCCACGGATGGTCTACCCGTCGAGATCCTTGAGGTCGCGACGCCGGTGATCCGGAGCTACGTTTCCCGAACGTACCACACGGGCTGGTTCGAACGCGACCCAGTTTATGACAATACCCTCGCTGCCGAAGCGTTAGCTTGGGTGACCTTCAGGAACAACAAGCCTGCCCACGGAGTACTGAGTAAGGCCGACGTCGCCGAGTGGGCGCCCAAGCTTTTAGTGTTGGTACACCGCAGCCTAGCGTGCTTCGGCGACGCCCTGCCGCGCGTCGTCGACGTCAACACCTTGAAAGTCACCATAGCTTCATCAGAGTTAACGTTGAAGACCCCCCTGCTGCACGCAGGATTGCCCGTTGTCATATCGGGTGTCGAAACTCGGAAAGGCATTTGGAAACTTCAAGGCCAGACGCTCGCCTGGGACAGCTCGGACTCGTTCACGACCCACTTGCCCGAAGGCTCCGTCTTTGAGGAGCTAGGGTCGAACTTCCCCACCAAGTTCAACCTCATCGAACTGGAGTTCGAAGGTCGCAGGCATTCAGTGTTCAGCAACGCCCCTGTGCGGCAAACGAGCATTTTCGTGGGGCGGTCCGAAGAGTTGAGCAAGCTGATCGAGTGGATCAATGAGCCGGAGGAGTCGAAGTTCTGCCTCATTTATGGTGACGGAGGCTTTGGCAAAACCACACTGGCGCTTGAGTTCCTAAACCGCATTCTGGACGGAGATGAAGTCTTTACAGTCAAGCCGCCAAGCGTAATCAGCTACTATTCGGCGAAGATGACGCGCTGGACTGAAAACGGTGTAATACACATGCACGGCATCTCCGACGCGATGGAAGACTGCGTTCGAGAATTGCTGTTCTGCCTCCGCCCAGTGCTGACCAAGGACTACTACAAGCTCACCGGCGTGGCTTTGGTTGATCGGGTCGCAGCCGAATTTGTCGAGCAGGGGTTTAAGCGGGATGACATTCTTCTAGTGTT
>JAXMJU010000023.1:0-6055 GCA_034376265.1 Sulfuritalea sp. | reverse complement strand
GACAGCGGCCTGCTCGGCCAGTCGCCGCCGATGCTGGAACTTCGACGCCGCATCGCCGCACTGGCGCCGGCCCAGGTGGATGTACTGATCCGCGGCGAGACCGGCAGCGGCAAGGAAGTCGTCGCCCGCGCTCTGCACGAGGGCTCGGCATGCAAGGGCCCCTTCGTCGCCATCAACTGCGGCGCGCTGCCCGAGTCGGTGTTCGAAAGCGAACTGTTCGGCCACGAGGCCGGCGCCTTTACCGGCGCCGCCAGGCGTCGCATCGGCAAGCTGGAATACGCGCACGGCGGCACCGTCTTCCTCGACGAGATCGAAAGCCTGCCGCTGGCGCAGCAGGTCAAGCTGTTGCGCGCGCTGCAGGAACGCCGCATCCAGCGCCTCGGCGGCAACCAGGAAGTGGCCATCGATTGCCGCTTTGTCGCCGCCGCCAAGGAAGACCTGAAGGCGCTGTGCGAGAGCGGACGGTTCCGCGCCGACCTGTATTTCCGGCTCCATGTGGCGAGCCTCGAACTGCCGCCGCTGCGCGCCCGGCGCGAAGACATTCCGCTGCTGATGGCGCATTTCCTGCGACTCGCGGCCGAGCGCTACGACCTGCCGGCCCCCGCCTGGAGCCCCGCGCGCATGGCCGAATGGATGAGCCACAACTGGCCGGGCAACGTGCGCGAACTGCGCAATGCGGCCGATCGCCTGTGCCTCGGGCTCGACGCCGAGGCGCCGGCGGCGGCCGCGGCGCCGTCCCTGGCGCAGCAGACCGAAGGCTTCGAAAAGCACCTGGTGGAACAGGCGCTGGCCGCCGCCGGGGGCAATGTCGGCCTCGCCGCCGAGCGCCTGCAATTGCCGCGCAAGACGCTTTACGACAAGCTGGCGCGCCACGGCATCGATCCCGGACGGCACCGCAATCCGGCCTGAAGCATTGCGAAATTCCGCAGGCCGCGCCGGCGATAGTGCGGATTCCCGCACAGAACGCGCTACCGCCACTCGGCGAATCAATGCCTTATGATGGGTACCGCGATGGCATGCCGCATGCTATAGAAGAGCACCGGCTGCCCCGATGCAGCTTTCAATCAAAACGAGGAGAAACGCATGAAACTTCGCACCCTGATGGCGGCCTGCGCCGCAATTTGCCTTTCCGCCACCGCCCACGCCCAGGAATTCGTCACGGTACTTACCGGCGGCACCTCGGGCGTGTATTACCCGCTCGGCGTCGCCCTCTCGCAGGTCTACGGCAAGGCCATGCCCGGCGCCAAGACTTCCGCCCAGGTGACCAAGGCCAGCGTTGAGAACCTCAACCTGCTGCAGGCGGGGCGCGGCGAGATCGCCTTCACGCTCGGTGATTCGCTGGCGGATGCGTGGAAGGGCGACCCCGAGGCCGGCTTCAAGATGCCGCTGAACAAGCTGCGCACCATCGCCGCGATCTATCCCAACTACATCCAGATCGTCGCCAATGCCGATTCCGGTATCAAGACCCTGGCCGACCTGAAGGGCAAGCGCATTGCCGTCGGCGCGCCGAAATCCGGCACCGAACTCAATGCCCGCGCGATATTCAAGGGCGCTGGCTTGAGCTACAAGGACTTCGCCAAGGTCGAGTACCTGCCCTTCGGCGAGTCGGTGGAACTGATGAAGAACCGCCAGCTCGATGCCACGCTGATTTCCGCCGGCCTCGGCGTCGCCGCGATCCGCGACCTCGCCACGGCGGTCAAGATCGTCATCGTCTCGGTGCCCGCCGACGTCGTCGCCAAAATCGGCGAAGCCGCCTACCAGTCCGGCACGGTGCCGGCCAATACCTACAACGGCCAGACCGAGGCGACGCCGACGGTGACGATCCAGAACTTCCTGGTCAGCCACGAGGGCGTGTCCGCGGACGCCGCCTACAAGATGACCAAGGCCATCTTCGAGCACCTGCCCGAACTGCAGGCCGCGCATGGCGCCGCCAAGGCCATCAGCCGCGACAACGCCGCCAAGGCGCCGCCGGCACCGCTGCATGCGGGCGCCGAGAAGTACTACAAGGAAGTCGGGCTGATCAAGTAAGCCGGCGCACGCACTGTGGCTGATCACAGCGTCGCCCCCGACCACGGCGTGGAAGAGTTCTCCGAGCACGGCGTGCAGCGCCGGCTCGGGGGCGGTTGGCTGGCCTTGCTCAACGGGCTGGCGCTGGCCTTTTCCAGCTACCAGCTGATCGTCGCCGCCTTCCATCCGCTGTCCAGTCTGGTGATCCGCAGCCTGCACGTCGGCTTCCTGCTGTGCATCACCTTCATTCTCTATCCGGCCTTCAAGAGCGGCGGCAGGCTGTCGAAAGTTGGCGTTGGCGACACGGCGCTGGCGCTCGGCGCCTTCGCCCTGTCGACCTACCACTGGGTCTTCGAGGCCGAGCTGATTCAGCGCTCGGGTGACCCGAGCACCCTCGATCTCGCCGTCGGCACCGCGCTGGTGATCCTCACCTTCGAGGCGGCGCGACGCATCCTCGGCCTCGCGCTGCCCATCGTCTGCGGCCTGTTCCTGCTTTACGGCGTGTTCGGCCATCTGCTGCCGGGCAGTCTGGGCCATCGCGAGTACGGCTTCGACCAGATCGTCAATCAGCTGGCGCTGGGCACCGAAGGCATCTTCGGCATCCCGACCCTGGTTTCGGCGACCTACATCTTCCTCTTCATCCTGTTCGGCTCCTTTCTCGAACATGCCGGCATGGTCAACCTGTTCAACTCGGTGGCTCTCGGTTTCGTCGGCCACACCAAGGGCGGCGCGGCCAAGGTCTCGGTGCTTTCCTCCGGACTGATGGGCACCATCTCCGGCTCGGGCGTGGCCAACGTGCTGACCACCGGGCAATTCACGATTCCGCTGATGAAGAAGTTCGGCTACTCGGGCGTCTTCGCCGGCGCGGTGGAGGCCACCTCGTCGATGGGCGGCCAGATCATGCCGCCGGTGATGGGCGCGGTGGCCTTCATCATGGCCGAGAACCTCGACGTGCCTTATGCCGATATCGTCAAGGCGGCGGCGATCCCGGCCATGCTCTATTACCTGACCGCCTTCTGGATGGTGCATCTGGAAGCCGGGCGCAAGAACCTGCTCGGCATGCCCAAGGCCGAGTGCCCCAATCCCTGGCACGCCATGCGCGACAACTGGTATCTGCTGCTGCCGCTGATCGTGCTGGTGGTGACGCTGTTCAACGGCTTCACGCCGATGTTCGCCGGCATGGTCGGACTGGTGCTGACCGCCGTGCTGATCCTCGGCGCCGCGATCGCCGCGCGCGTATCGAGCACCGCCTTCCGCTACGTGTTCTGGCTGGCGCTGGGACTGACCGCCGCGGTCTTCGTCAAGAACATGGAAACCTGGGGCATCGTCCCGCTGCTGGCGCTGATCGCCGCGCTGGTGGCGCAGACCTTCGCCCTCAAGGGCGGCCAGAAAACCCTGCACCTGCTCAGGATGAGCCTGGTCGACGGCGCCCGCCAGGCGCTGCCGGTGGGTGTCGCCTGCACCATCGTCGGCGTCATCATCGGCATGCTGACGCTGACCGGAGCGGCGTCCAGCTTCGCCGGCTTCATCCTCAACGTCGGCGAGAAGAGCCTGTTCCTCTCGCTGGTATTGACCATGCTGGTCTGCCTGGTGCTCGGCATGGGCATCCCGACCATCCCCAACTACATCATCACCAGCTCGATCGCCGCGCCGGCCCTGTTGAAGCTCGGCGTGCCGCTGATCGTCAGCCACATGTTCGTCTTCTACTTCGGCATCATGGCCGACCTGACGCCGCCGGTGGCGCTGGCCGCCTTCGCCGCCAGCTCGATCGCCAAGGAATCGGCGATGAAAATCGGCATCAAGGCGGTGCAGGTTGCCATCGCCGGCTTCGTCATTCCCTACATGGCGGTGTACACCCCGGCGCTGATGCTGCAGGGCGAGTGGACCGTGGCCGCCGTCGCCTACATCGTGTTCAAGGCCGTGCTGTCGATCGCGCTCTGGGGCGCGGCGGCGATCGGCTTCCTGCAAAGCCAGCTCAACCTGGGCGAGCGCATCTTCGCCGCAGCGGCGGCCTTCATGCTGGTCGCGGCGATTCCGCTGACCGACGAGATCGGCTTCGCCATGAGCGCGGTGTTCGTGATCTGGCACGTGGTCCGCAGCCGGCGACTCGCCGCCGCATGAGCGCCGTACGCCGGGCCGCCCCCAGGGAGGCGCAACCAGAAACATGGAGCCGCGCAGCGGCGAAGTTCCGTCACCCCCTTTTCCGAAAAGGGGGCCGGGGGGATAGCCCATGAGCCTCTGCCTCGCGGCAGGCGCGCTCGCGGCCTCGCTGGCGATCGAGAGTTTCACGCTGAGCTGGATCCATTCGATAGAGAAAATCCGCTGGGAAGAAGACTGGCGCATCGTGGGTCACTCCCTGGTACTGACCGAGGCGCGCGTCCGCGGCAGCGGTGCCGGCATGGAACCGCCGGCCGGCAGCGTGCTGAAGAACGGAGTCTGGCATTACCGCCCGCAACTGCCGCCGCAGGCGGTGCTGCGCCTCACCCATTCACCCTACACCGCCGGCTACACGCTGTGCACGCCGACCGTTTGCCGGCCGCTGGCGGATCACCTGCCGGGACTCGAGGATCATGCCCTGATCGAACTCAGGCCCTGCTGAACGACGCGAGCCCCCTGGTGCAAACTGCGTGCCGACTGCGCGCCAACTTGCCATTGGAATGAGTTGCGGCTAATCTGCCCGACATTTATTCCAAACGGCATTGCTGTCGGCAAGCTCTGCGCAGCCGGCAGCGCCAACAACATCAGGGGCGATGATGAATGCAACGAGCTGCTACGACACGCTGGGCGTGGTTCGCGATGCCACACCGGAGGCCATTGCTGCCGCCTACCAGCGCTGCCTGAGCGAACTGCGAGCCAGCCTGAACGGCCCCAATCCGCCGCCGCCCGAACGCCTGGACGCGCTGCGAGCCGCCTACCAGACCCTCGGCAATCCTGCATCGCGACAGGCCCACGATGCCGCGCTGATCCCACCGACCCCGCTGTCGCCGGCGCTCGCCGCCGATGCAGGGGAGCGCGAGCCCTATCCCTTCGCCTTTACCGGCAGCGGCGGCGAGTATTTTCGCATCTGGATCGTCAATCTGTTTCTTTCGCTGATCACCCTCGGCATCTATTCGGCATGGGCCAAGGTGCGCCGCGAAACATTTTTTCACCGCAATCTGGTGCTCGACAATGCCGCCTTCAGCTACCACGGCAACCCCATCGCCATCCTCAAGGGCCGCGCCATCGCCGTCGTCCTGCTGATCGCGCTGACGGCGGCGCAGAATGCCGGCCCGCTCGCCTACGGCCTGGCCGTGCTGGTGCTGCTGCCCATCGTGCCGTGGCTGATCGTGCGGGCGTTTCGCTTTCGCGCCCACAACACCAGCTACCGCGGCCTGCGCTTTTCGTTTCACGGCAGCTACCGACAGGCGCTGACGGCATTTGTCGGCTATGGATTGCTCTCGGCGATCAGCTTCGGCTTGCTGTTTCCGCTGTTCTACCGCCAGCAAAGAACGTTTGTGCTCGACAACCTGCGTTACGGCGGCGCGCAATTTCACTGCAACGCCAGTAACGGACAGTTCTATGGCATTTTCCTGAAGCCGCTCGGGCTGGCGCTGGTCGGCATGTTTGCCATCGGAGTGTTGGCGGCGGCGGGCGGCGCCTCGAAGCTGTTGCTGCCGCTGGCCTTCGGCGTCGGCGCGATGGCCGTGATGCTGTTTCTGCTGCCCTATATTCGCGTGCGGACCACCAACCTGGTGTGGAACCATGTCTCTCTGGAACGCATGGGCTTTTCCAGCACGATGGCGGTCTTCGCCTACTTCGGCCTGCTCGCCGGCAACCTGTTGCTGCTGCTGCTCACGCTCGGGCTTTACTGGCCCTGGGCGCAAGTCCGCCTCGCGCGCTACCGGGCAAGCTGCATGAGTCTGCTGAGTGCGGAGCCGCTCGACAGTTTTGTCGCCGGGGAAAGCGCCAATGCCGCCGCGGTCGGCGACGAAATATCCGAGTTGATGGACATCGACATCGCCCTCTAGATGGTCGCAGCGGATTATTTCGACGGCCGCAGTTCGCGGCG
>JAXMJU010000022.1:0-2815 GCA_034376265.1 Sulfuritalea sp. | reverse complement strand
CGAGCGCGTAACCGTGGGTCATGCTGTATTGGTCGTCGTGGCGGGTCGCGATGCCGGACTCGCTTGCCGGAGGATTGCGGCCGATCCGGACCTGTTGCGACCAGTCTTCAAGCCAACGCGAAGCAAGAGCTATCTGCTTGGAGCTCTGCTCGCTTGGATCGTTCGCACGGTGCAGGAGCAGCGATTGGACATAAGTTCGCAGGCAGGTGGTTGTGCGCGCAGTGTCGGCGGGTTCGGTCACCCGCTGGTCGAGAACGCCGTGACCCTCGGCGATGGCGTATATGCGGTGCAGGGGCTTCCAGTCCTCGCCGCTGAGTTCCTGGTAGCACTTGTAGTGCTCGGTAATGCGCTGCGCTGCGCACCAAAGTGCGCGCTGGCAGACGAGGGCGCATTGCCCGGAGAGCTCGGGACTGCCTTCGGCAAACGAGTTCAGGCAGCGCTGATAACCATGGGAGAGCGCATTCCAGAGTGCCACGACGCCATGGAAAATGTCACGCTCCTGCTTGGCCAGAGGCACGGGCTTTCCGGTGTACTTCTTCGCCTGCTCGATCTGTACGAACGCGGTGGGCGCAGCCAGCAGCTCCAGGATCCGTAGACGTTCAGTTGGGGCTACCTCGAAGCAGTCGAATTCTTCGAGCTGCCCCAGAAGCCGGCTGTGCGAGGGCGCGACGTTGATCAGCGGGACTGTGCGCAGCCATGCGGCGCAGGACTTGGCGTCCGTGAACTCCGGATCGGCGTCGGCGCTGATGATAGGCAGGTCGAACGTGGACACGGGGTCCTCAGTCAGGTGAGCCCAGCCGCCGCTTCAGTGCGCGTGCCAGGCGATCGGCATCGGGCGCGCTCGGGCCGCCGGCAGATCGGTCATCTCGCTCATGTGCCGCTCCAGAATCACTCGACAAAAGCCCGGGTAGTCGGAATCGTCCACCAGCGTCACCCGGCAAAAGGCGTCCTGCCACAGCACCAATTCCGATGCAGGATTGCATAGCTCACAGTCTGTTGCCATGAATTTTGTCACAACGCTTCTCCCGCGCAAACAGGGACTGTGACATCTGAAAGCATCCCGCAATGCACGGCGACGCTATAGCAGCACGCGTTCGATCCCGCCGCGGTTCGCCTTTTCCACGTATCGGGGGAGCCAATCCGGGCCGAGCAGGTGGCGGGCCATTTCCACCACGATGTAGTCCGCCTCGGCGCCGGTGTCGTCGCGGTAGCGGGCAAGTCCCTGCAGGCACGAGGGGCATGAGGTGAGAATCTTGGTCGGGCCGCCGTGGCCTTGATCTCGGATCGCGGCAACGCCGCGCCTGAGTTCCTCCTCCTTGCGAAAGCGCACCTGTGTCGAGATGTCAGGGCGGGTTACCGAAAGCGTTCCCGATTCGCCGCAGCAGCGCTCGGAGAGCTGCACCGTGTCGCCCATGAGGCCGTTGACCACCTTTATGGGCTGGGCGGTCTTGATCGGGGTGTGGCAGGGGTCGTGGTAAAGGTAACGCGCACCCGTGACGCCCTCGAGCTTCACGCCCTTTTCGAGCAGGTATTCATGGATGTCGAGCAGCCGGCAGCCGGGGAAGATCTTGTCGAATTCGTATTTTTCCAGCTGGTCCATGCAGGTGCCGCAGGACACGAGCACGGTGCGGATGTCCAGGTAATTGAGCGTGTTCGCGACGCGGTGGAACAGGACCCGGTTGTCGGTGATGATTTTCAGTCCGCGGTCCGCTTCGCCCGCTGCGGTCTGCGGGTAGCCGCAGCACAGGTATCCCGGCGGCAGCACGCAGATCGTGCCCATGTCGTAGAGCATCGCCTGGGTGGCCAGGCCCACCTGCGAGAACAGGCGCTCCGAGCCGCAGCCGGGAAAGTAGAACGCCGCTTCGGATTCCTCGTTGGTTTTCTCCGGACTGCGGATCACGGCTATGAACCGGCGGTCCTCGATGTTTAGAAGCGCCCTGGAGGTGCGCCGGGGCAGATGGCGCGGCATCGGCTTGTTCAGGAAATGCACCACCTGCGAGCGAACCTGGGGCGTGCCCGTGGACGCAGGCGGCTGCTTTGTCTGCCGTTGCGCCAGGCCCAGGATGCTGACCAGGCGGTGGCCGAGGCGCTGCGCCGCATAGCCCCAGGCTATCATGAGCTTGCGCACGAGCTTGATGGTGGTCGGGTCGGTGGCCGAAAGAAAGGCCATCGCCGCGGCGGTGCCCGGGTTCCACTTCTTCTTCCCGTGGCGCCGCAGGAAGTTGCGCATCGCGATCGACACATCGCCGAAGTCGATTTCCACGGGGCACGGGTTGGCGCACTTGTGGCAGACGGTGCAGTGGTCGGCGACATCCGAATACTCGTCGAAGTGCCTCAGGCTGACCCCGCGCCGCGTCTGCTCCTCGTAAAGAAAAGCCTCGGTGAGCAGGGAAGCCGCAAGGATCTTGTTGCGGGGGGAGTAGAGCAGATTGGCGCGCGGCACATGGGTGGCGCATACGGGCTTGCACTTGCCGCAGCGCAGGCAGTCCTTGATCGAGTCCGAGATGTGGCCGATGTCCGATTGCTCCAGGATCAGGCTTTCGGCGCCGATCAGGTTGAACGAGGGCGTGTAGGCGTTCCTCAGATCCGCGCCGGGCAGGAGTTTGCCCTTGTTGAAGCGGCCCTCCGGATCGACTTTCTCCTTGTAGGCCCGGAATGCTTCGATCTCGCCGGGTTCGAGAAACTCGAGCTTCGTGATGCCGATGCCGTGCTCACCGGAAATCGCGCCGCCCAGGGATTTCGCCAGACGCATGATGCGCGCCACGGCCTGGGTGGCCTCGTGCAGCATGTCGTAGTCGTCGGAGTTGACCGGAAT
>JAXMJU010000021.1:0-8526 GCA_034376265.1 Sulfuritalea sp. | reverse complement strand
AAGCCGCAGCGGGTGGCGATCTATACCGACGGCGCCTGCTCCGGCAATCAGGGGCCCGCTCCTCTTCAATACGGATTCGCTCGTAAAACTGTCGGCGACTATGCCCTAGGTCATATAGATATATTTATTTCGATGCCATTTAGCTAAATAGCAACGTCATTGGTCACATTGCCGCCCTTTCATCTGACGAAAGGGGGGCGCCATGGCGCTCAAACAGGGCAATGGTCTACAGGGCTGGGAAATAGCGGTCACCAAGAAACTCATCGGAGAATTCCGCCGGCGGTCACGAAGTCTGTATCGGGAGGAATTCGACGACCTCCTACAGGAATGCCTGATGCACTGGCTTGAAGTGCGTCAGCAGCTAGTCCCCGACCCGGGCGGTCCGCCCATCGCCTACATGGCGCGGGTCGTGCGCAACAAGCTGATCGATCTGGCGCGCGAGCGGGAGACCGACAAGCGACGGGGCGACCAGGAAACCGTTTCCCTGGACGATACGGTGGGTGACTCCGAGGATGCACCCACCTATGCCGATCTGGTCGATGCCGAACAGGGTGGGAATCCGGGTGGGCAAGAGTCTTTCGATCCGGCTGACATTCGTATCGACGTTACGGAGGTCATGAGCCGGCTCACGCCCGAGCAGCGGCGCCTGTGCGAACTGCTTGGCGCACAGGGCCTGTCCATCAAAGAGGCCTCAGAGAAGCTCCGAATCCCGCGCGCAACGCTCTACGAGGAAATCAAACGTATCCGCAAGATCTTCGCCCTGCATGGTCTGGACGACTATCTGCAGCCCTGATCCGACACTTTGCCGAGGAATTTCGTATGACTGAACCATGACCTGAAACTGCGCCGATTCGATGATCAAATTCACTGTGACCAGCACCAAGGGGGGTGTCGGCAAGACCACGCTCACCGCTAATCTGGGGGCGCTCCTTGCCGACATGGGGCTGCGCGTCCTCCTGATCGACGCCGACGTGCAACCCTCGCTGTCGAAATATTTTCCGCTTGCGGTGGCGAAACCGGCTGCCGGCCTGACCGAGGTGATCGTGCGCGGCACGGTCACGAAGTCGTGCATCACGGCGACTCTGTATCAGAACCTCGACATCGTGATCTCCGACGACCCCGAGGGCAATCTTCCGCACTGGCTGCTGAATCGCATCGACCGTGGCTTTCGGCTGCGCTTTGCGCTCCAGTCGCCGGAAGTGGTCGATGCCTATGATTGCGTGCTGATCGATACCCAGGGCGCCATCGGACCCTTGCAGGATGCGGCGGTACTCGCCGCCGACATCCTGGTGTCGCCGATCACCCCAGAGATCCTCTCGGCCCGCGAATTCCGCGACGGCACCATGGAGCTGCTCGATCGCCTGGAGCCGGGCGGCGCACTGGGCGCCAGCCTGGGCCCGATGAAAGCGGTGATCTACCGGCAGGATCGCAGTGCGGATGCCCGGATCATCGCCAGCGGCATCCGCGAGGACTTCATCAAGCTCAAGGGCCGGGTAGCCGTTCTGGAAACCGTGGTGCCGCATGCCAAGGCCTACAAGGAAGCGGCGACGCTGCGCGTCCCGGTGCATCGCCACGAACGCAAGCGCGACGGCCCGACGCCGAGCGCCTACACCGTCATGCACCAGTTGGCCTGGGAGTTGATCCCCAGCCTCGAAGGCGTGTTCGCCGATCTGCTGCCCAAACGGGAGGCTCAGGGTGAGTGACGAAGCGCAGCTGCCTGGCGCTGCGACAGAGGGTGATCACGCCGCCGCCGCAAAGGCCTCGGTGCGTCCCACGTCGATCGAACAGAGACGACGGCTGGTCGCCGAGTCCTTGCAGGTTGGCAATCTGGGCAACAACGCCCGTGACCTGCCGGTCCAGGCCGATCCGACCCATGACTGCCAGATTGAGCTCTCGGTAGAGGATATCCATCCCTATGAGCACAACCCGCGGCGGGCCAACAACACCAAGTTCAACGAGATCAAGGCCTCGATCCGCGCCAGCGGCCTGCGCAATCCCTTCACCGTAACCCGCCGGCCGGGTGAATCGCACTTTGTCGTCGAGGCCGGCGGCAACACGCGCCTGCTGGCCATCCGGCAACTCTGGGCCGAGACGCGGGAGCCGCGTTTCCACAAGCTTGGAGTCCTGTTTCGGCCATGGCGCTCGGAAAGTCACGTCCTCACCGCCCACCTCATCGAGAACGAGCAGCGCGGCGACATGAATTTCTGGGACAAGGCCAGCGGCGTCGTCGATCTCAAGACCCGAATCGAAACGGAGAAGGGAACCACACTCTCTCTGCGACAACTCGAAGAAGAAATGAAGGCGCTGGGTTTGTCCATCAATACCGCGACGCTCGCCCACTACCTGTTCGCCACCGAGCGGCTGGGCATCCTGGGCGAAGCTGTTATCGATCTCTCGGGCCTGGACGTCAAGACCCTCCAGCCGCGGCTCAATTCCATGAAGCGCTATGCGCAGACGCGCACATCGCTGGCCGAGGACGAACTCTACGCGATGGTCTTCGAACCGGTCTTTCGCCAAACTGCCGACGAGTATCGGCGCACGTCTAGCTTCAGCATTGCGGCGGTATGCCGTGCATGCGAGGAGGAGCTGGCTGATGTACTTGGCGAGCCTGTTGTCGAACTGCGCATGGCGCTCGAACCGGCGGCACGGTCGCCACAAGTCTCAGTGGGGGGCTCGCCAACGGAGTCGACTGTTAGCACCGCTAACACCGGGACGGTCGCTCCCAGGCGCGATACGCAGGCAGAAGGTGCGATTCCGGCCAAGACCGAAGGCGCTGCCGCTCATTTTCGGGTTATCGAGCAGGTGCGCTTGTGCGCTGGTCTTGTCGGGATCAGCGATTGCCTGCGCAGCGACGAAGCGGCGCCCCTTGGGTACCGCATGGACGAGTTACCGATTTCGCCTCATGAAGATTCGCTGCATCCGGGCCAGCAATGGGCTTGGCAGCTCTTGGCGCTGGTGTCCGCAACGGCGGTCCTGCCGGAAGGTCTTGCAGCCGGCGATCTATGCGCGGCTGATAGCGCGTCCCAGGTGCCCGACCTTCCGGTGGATGCCTTCCAGTTCGATGCCGCGTTCTTCGGTTGGCTGGTCGATGCCAATGACCAGACGGCCAGCGCATGCTGGGATCTCCTCGGTCTGGTCAGGGAATTTCGCTCATCCGCTTCCACGCCCGACCTGCCGGGCAGTGAAATTGCTGCGGAGGATGCCTGATGCTGCCGCTGCTCGATACGCAGGTGCGCCTGGTACTGCTCAATCACGTCGCCGTGCGGCTGGCCGAGGCGAAGCCGGATGAACTCCACGCCGCCGGCATCGAGAACGAACAAGTCGCGCGCTTGCGGCAACTGTCGGCCCTCGATCTGAACCGCCTGGCCACGATGCGCGATCTGACCATCGGCGTGACCTTTGATGCCGCCGAACTCACTGCGGGGCTGCGCACGGTCTCGCTGGTGAATGAGGCCAAGGCGCTGGAGGCGTATTTCATTCGCCATGGTGCGTCCTGGCAGATGATGAGCGCGCTCTTCAAGATCCGCCGCAAGGTGACGCTCAGGCGCCGCCGCGACTGCGGTGCATGGAGACCGTCGGGCCGCTTCCCGCTTCCGGACACCCCCATGCGCGAGCGCATTTACCGGGCATGGCACGCCATTGAGGACCCGGATCCGAGGGTGCGCTATTACCGCCTGCATCAGGCATTCCCAAAGCTTACCCTCGCCGTTCTGGAAGCAGTAGCGTGCGAATTCGAGGAGGCGCGATGAACGGCCGCCGCTCGATTCCGCCGGGCCTTACCGCCGAACTGCTGCTCGACGTCTTCGACCTGCCGATCAGCTTCCACCGTTGTCTGGTCCCGATCACGGGGGGCGTGACGGCGGCGCTGATGCTCTCGCAGGCCATCTGGACCAGCGAGGCGCTCGACCCCGAGGTCGGCGGCTGGTTCTGCAGGTCCCAGGAGGAATGGACCGAAGAGACCGGGCTTTCGCGCTGGGAGCAGGAAACGGCACGGCGAGCTTTGCGCAGCGGCGGCTTTCTCGAAGAGCGGCGCGCCGGCATGCCGGCGAAGCTCTGGTTTCGGGTACGACCCGAAGCCGTAGGGCGCGCATTGCAGGCGCACGCCAACCCGGTTCGCCGATGACGGCGCACAGGCCCAGACATGAGAGACCGAGAACCGAGAACCGTAACCAGCGCCGATGACGACCCATGGCAATCCGCCCAACAGGAGCGAGCGCTGGCGACCCTCTGGCCGCTGCTGGGCCGGCACATCGCGTTTCACCGGCGGCTGGTGGACCTGACGGCGAACGTGAAGGCGGCGCTGTTGCTTTCCCAATCGATCTACTGGACGCGCCACGGTCGCGACATCGCCCGGACCGGCGGCTGGTTCCTCAAGACCACTGAGCAATGGGAGATGGAAACCGGACTTTCCGCCAAGGAACAAGCCACCGCACGCGAGGTATTGCGCAAACTGGCGATCCTCAGCGAGCAGCGCGTTGGCATCCCGGCGAGGCTGCATTTCCGCCTATGCGTTGATCAACTGGGCGCCTTGCTCAGCGACCGGATTGGCAGGGCGTCGGCGAGTCTGGACTGGGCCGATGGCGCCGCGGTCGCGGAATTGCTGGGGCCGTCGCTCGCCTATCACCGTACGCTGGCCGGCATCGGCGGCGGGGTCCATGCCGGCCTGCTGTTGTCACGCACGCTGCACCTGACGCGGCTGCAGATGCGCCGGCAGTTGCAGGAGTGGATCGGCAGTTCGACCGACGTATGGACCGAGCAGATCGGCCTCACGCGCCGCGAACAGGAGATTGCGCGCCGGGAACTGGCACGCGTCGGAGTCTGGGAAGAGACTTTGGTCGGCATTCCTCCGCGACGACTCGCCCGAATCCGGCTGGATTGCCTGCTCGCGCGGCTGGCCGGAGATGAATTAGGCGATGCCAATCGCATTGTTTTTCCGTATTCGCCAGAGTGTGGTGTTGCCACAATCAATAGTCGACAAAACGGCGAAACAAGTATGCGGGATTCCCACATTCATGT
Organism: Sulfuritalea sp.; assembly: GCA_034376265.1. Classification (GTDB taxonomy): domain Bacteria; phylum Pseudomonadota; class Gammaproteobacteria; order Burkholderiales; family Rhodocyclaceae; genus Sulfuritalea. The sequence goes on along the minus strand of JAXMJU010000021.1, from coordinate 3,510 downwards.
TTTGCCGAAAGCGCCAAAATTGATTCGACAAAAACGCCATCACTGTTTCGACGAAAGCGCCAATCTACATATACAAGGAAGTACACGTGGTTTAGTACAACAACCACCCACAAGGGTAACCATTGCTGATGAGGGTCGGTCGCAACGTCGTGGTGGTGATCTGATCCTGCCGGAAAGCCTGCTCCCTGAAGAACGTGCCGCGGCGCTCCTCCTGCTTAAGCCCTGCGCGCAGCAAGCCCAGGCCTTGCTCGACGAGCTGAGTGCCCGGATGCAGGCAAAAGCAGTGCATACCAGCCCGCTCGCCTACCTGCGTGGCCTGGTCAGGCGCGCCCAGGCCGGCGAGTTCGTTCCGGAACTGGGACAGCGCGTGGCGGCTGCCAGGCGCAGGCATGAGGAGGAACTGATCCTGCGCCAGCAGCGCGAGGCCGAGCAACAGCGTCTTGCCGCCGAGTGCGCGACCCCGGAACGCCAGGCCAAGCTGGCATCCCGCCGCGCCGAGATGCGACAGATCGCGGACGCGATGCAGGCCGGGCGCCCGCCGGAGAAACGCTCATGAGCCACCTGCCAGTCCGAATTCCCGGCAGCGACAAATCCTGGTCGCCAGCGCCGCCAACACGGCGCTGCAACCACCACGCCGTTCGCGGCAGCCACAACCCCCTCAATCGAAACGGAGTCCGCAATGGCAGCCCCTGACGCAATCCTGCAGCAAGAGCGCAATGAGCCCAATGCGTCCGATGCGTCCAATGCGCCCGATCCCACGCTCGCAGCCAACGCCCAACTCGGGCAACTGGCGGATGCCATCCCCGACACAATGAGCTTGCACACCAAGGACGCCTATCGGATCTTTACCGGCCGTGGTGCGGATGCCGCAAGCAAGTTGCCGCCGATTCCCGGAGGCAGGCGCTTTGCGGCGGTTCTCAAATCCATCTGGCACCTGTCGGCGAACGACAACCCTTACGCCGACTGGATCCTGATCCGCATGTACGAGGGTCTGTTAGCGATTCGCGCACATCTGAGCCGCGTGATCACCGCGCGTGAGGAAGCCATCGAGATCCTCAAGCGCAAGGGCCTGTCGTTGGCCGTGATGGGGTCGCGCAGCCCCAAAACCGTCGAGCTCGGGTTTCGCAGTCCCTACGGCTACGCCACGGCGGAGGCAATCGTCGAGTTCGACTACTACGTGCGCATGATCAAGACCCTGATCCACAAGGATCGCATGAGCGACGACGAGGGCAGGGCGGCGATTCGCGAACTCGGCCGGGAGCTGCGCGCCTTGTTCCTGGAACCGATCCGCTGGGAGCGCCATCTCCTGCGCGAGGAGCTGCGGCCATTGAGCCGCAGCGACTTCCTGCCCGCAGCGGACGGACTCGCGCAGCAGCGGGTGCGTGCCGTGGTCGCACTTTTCGGTGAAGTCCCGCGCAAGGTCTTTACCGGCGCGCAGGCGCCCCGTCACACGCGGCGCCGCGTCAAGCTGAGCGAGGCCGAGCTGCGCCTTCTCGAACAGGCGTCGCTTACCGCGGCCGAGGATTCGCCGCAGGCGGACACGGAGTTGCTGTGAGGTCGGCGCCGGCGATCAGCGGGTTTCCGGCCCGGGCCTCGCAGCCCATCGGAATTCAATGAGTCAATCAACCAACGGAGGGTGTAATGTCGAACGAGTTTAGTGGAACCGGAAATGTGGGTGACCAGCCGCTCTTGAAGACGGTCATGGTCGGTAGCGAGGAACGGCAGGTCGCCGAGCTTCGGGTGTTCTTCGACGAATACCGCCAGGATGGCAAGGGCGGTCTGGAGCAGGCCGGTGGCTTCTGGCTCGACGTCAATGTCTGGGGTGATCGACATGCGGCGGAGGTCGCGCAACTGGTGAAGAAGGGTGCGCGCGTCCATGTCATCGGCCGGCTGGCTGAAACCCAATGGACTGTGACGGCGACCGGTGAGGAGCGCAGCGCGCTGCATCTGAACGCGGACCATCTGTTCTTGAGCCTCACACGGCTGGCCGAGGTCAAGTTCAAGCCGCGCCGCGAGGCGTCCGAAGGCAGAGCCTGAGCGTGAGCGACAGCCCCGTCGGCGCCGCAGCGGAGTTGGCTTGTTTCCCCAGCAGCGAAGAGGTTCGCATGGTCCGCTCGATTGCGCTGCTGGCGCTCATGGAGGCGCAGCGCCACGGCAGGTGGGGTGCTTCCTTCCACGGATTTCGCGTTCAGGCCCAGCGGCAAGGCCCGGCACGGGGTTTCGCTGCCTTCACCGAGGTCAGCCTATCGGTGAGTCTTGGCCAGGCTGTTGTCGCGCGCTGCCGGGTGACGACGAACTATGCCGAAGCAATGGAACCAAATGCCTGGGCGATGGTCATCTGATTTGAATATGCGCTGCTCGACTCCCTGCCGCATGGCGGGCGTCGGGCAGACGCTGCCGGTGTACCACGTTGGCTGCGTCAGCCCGACCGATGCGCGTTACGCATCGCCCTTCGCTCGCGAGAGCGCCAAAACCGGTGAGATCTCCTGAAAACCGGTGGCCGCAAGGCCCGGAGATAGTCGTCATTGCTTCAACCCAGTCGGGGAGTTCCATCCCCGTCCGGGGCATGGTCTCCCCATTTTTGTGTGAAAAGGAGACCATCGTGTCCAATCAAGCGGAAGCAACCAATCAGTCGTCGTTCTTCAATCTGCACGTCGAAGGTGTCGGCTATCTCAATCGCGTGCGTCGGGTGAAACCGAAGAAGGGCCAGGAGTTTCTGGCCTGCACCGTGTCCGCGATGCGTGGCAGTACCGATGACATCGCTTACACCAAGTTCGATTGCAAGGTGAGCGGCGCCGAGGCGCAGAAGATCGTCAAGATGCTGGAGGCCGATGTCGCGGCCGAGAAGACCGTGATCATCGGCTTCAAGATCGCCGACATCTATCCCGAAATGTTCACCTTCGAGAAGGGTGACAGGAAGGGAGAGCTGGGCGTCAGCATCAAGGGTCGTCTGCTGCGGGTCAAGTTCGCCAAGGTCAACGGCGAGTCGCTCGACCTGCCGCAACCGGCATACCCGAGTGACGTCGAGAGCGCCGCAGCCTAGTCGTTCGCATCAGACCTCAGTTTCGTTAGTTTTCGTTACCCCCAGGGGAGATCTCTCTCCTCTGGGGACCGGTCTCCCCATTTTTTTGTGGAGACCGTCATGAAAGAAGCCCTGTTCAACGTCATCACGGACCTGAAGCTCATGGTCATGATCGTCGTTCTTTCCCAGGTCATCGCGCTCGCCAAGGTGATCGCCTGACCTAGTTCGGAAACCTCTCCTTCGGGCGGGGTTTTCACCTGTGGGCCAACCCAGAGGTGAAAACCCCGCCAACCAACTGAAGGAGAAACGCCATGAAGCAAGCCCTGTGGAACGTCGTCACCAACCTGAAGATCATGGTGCTATGCATCGTGGTTTCCCAACTCATTGCCATCGTCAAGATCCTGCCCTGAGGCGCAGTCAGCCCGCAGTCGGCCTTAGGTGCCTGGGTCGTGGCATGTCAAGTGATTGTCCACATCCTCGCAACATGT
>JAXMJU010000020.1:0-19013 GCA_034376265.1 Sulfuritalea sp. | reverse complement strand
GCCCTCCCCTTGAAGGGGAGAGAGAAATGCACCGACACACTTCAAGGTTAGGGCTCATGGGGGACGGGGGGAGGGTCGTCCGGTGAGCTTCGCCGCCGATTACCTGGCCCAACTCGATGCCTTCGCCGCACACGGCAAGCTGCCGCGCGTGCGCGCCCTGCACCTGCCGCCGCCGCGGGCGAACGGCTGCGACGGCGACAACCGCGGCGAATTCTGCGCGCTGGAACTCGATGACGGATCGCTGGGCCTGTCCTACGTCCTGCTCGACGACACGCTGGCGCGCCTGCGCGACGGCGGCGCGGGTGAGGGCCTCGCCGGCGCCGATGCGCTGGCATTGGCGCGCCGCTACGCCAGCGCCAACTCTTGCGCGCGGACCCTGGGCTTCGCCGCGGCCAACGCGCTGACCCGCTGTCTATTCGACCGTGCGGGCTTCCGTCCCGACGACAGCCGCGATTCGATCGGCCAGATGAACCCGCAGGCCGGCGAGCAGATCGGCATGATCGGCCTGTTCCGGCCGCTGCTGGGCCGCATCCTCGCCAGCGGCGCGCAGCTCACGGTGGTCGAACTGCGGGCCGAACTGGCGGGCGACGCCGCAGGCTACCGCGTTACGCTGGATGCGGGCGAGCTTGCCGCCTGCAGCAAGATCGTGTCCACCAGCACGCTGCTGTTGAACGACACGCTCGATCGCATGCTCGACCACTGCCGCCACGCGCGCTGGTTCGCCATGGTCGGCCCCAGCGCCGGCTGCCTGCCCGACGCCCTTTTCGCGCGCGGCGTGACGTTGCTCGGCGGCAGCTGGATCAAGGACCGCGAGGGCTTCATCGATGCGTTGCGGCGCGGCGCAACGCACAGCGAATTCGCCGGCAAGTTCGCCCTCACCGCCGACAGCTATCCCGGCTTCGCTGCCTTGCTGGCGCGCGCCTGCGGTATTGGTATCTGAAGCGTCGCGCCGCGCTGGACGCAAGCGGCTTGCTCGCTTCGAGAAAGCTCGGACGGAAGCGGCCAGCTACGGCTTTTTCGGTTCAAAGCGTTTTACGCCGGCCTTCCTGGCTGCCTTTTCCAGGTCGGCATCGAGGGTGGCCAAGGGCAATCCTCGGCGCAACGCGAGTTCGAGATAGGCGGCGTCATACGCAGATAGCTTGTAGCGACGCACCAGATTGAGGGTGTCGCTCAGCGCGTGATTGGCAGTTGCAGTGTCGGTCGTGATGTTGAGTCGCATCAGGGTTGCTACGAAGACTTGCGTTCGGGCCTCCGTCACCAACCCCTTGGCCTCCGCCTTTACCACGACGTTCGCGGCTTCGAGCGCCCAAAGGCTGGGTACCGTGGCGGCGGTCTGCTTGAGAGCATCCAGAACTTTCAGTGCATACGCCACGTCCGCGGGCCGGCCATCATTGAGCAGCCAGCACATGGCCACCGAGTGGTCGAGCACAAAACTCATGCGCGGCCTTCGTCGATCAGCGCTTTGAGGTCGATGCCCTTGAGCGGCGTCCCGCTCAACATCAGTTGGCGCATTTGTTCCACCGCGGCTGCGGCATCGCCGCCTTTGCAGCTTGCGGCCGGTACCAGATCGGCTACCGGCTCGCCACGCAGGGTGATGGTGTAGCTATTTCCGGCCTGGATGCCGCGCAGCAATTCCGGCAGCTTGGTCTTGGCTTCATACGATCCGATTTCGAGATTCATGGCGATCCCCGTCATTCACGATAGACCAGTATATAGACCGGTCGGCCATCGTTCAAGCGGCGGGCGATTCCATTTCCGGAACCTCCTTGCCCTTGCTTGATCGCCGCCGTGTCGCCACGGCCGGCAATTCTCGGCGATCAGCGCATGACCTTGAGCAGTTCCACCTCGAAGTTCAGCGTCGCGTCCGGCGGCACGGCGGAACCGGCGCCGCGTGAGCCGTAGGCAATGCCGGGCGGGCAGGTGAGTTTGGCTTTGCCGCCTTCCTTCATCTTGGCGACGCCTTCGGTCCAGCAGGGAATCACGCGATTGAGCGGGAAGGTGGCGGGCTGGCCGCGCTTGTAGGAGCTGTCGAACTCGGTGCCGTTGACCAGGGTGCCGCGGTAGTGCACCTGCACGCTGTCGCTCGGCGTCGGCTTGGCGCCGCTGCCGTCCTTGAGGGATTCGTAGATCAGGCCCGACGGGGTCTTTTCCGGCGTGCCGGCTTGCACGGTCGCGGCGGCCAATCCTGCCAGTCCCGCCAGCCCGCTCAGGAAGATTTTCTTCCACAGTTTCATGGTTTGCTCCGGCGCTTGCGCGCATCTGTTTGTCGAGCGCGGAAAGCTACAGGGAAGTCGCGCGCCGGGCAAGCCCGCCGCAGTTCGGCTACTGGCGCCGGCGTTCCGCCAGCAGGTCGCGCAGGCGCTTTCGCGCCGGGATCAGCGGCGTGCGGATGCCGGTCCAGGCGCCTTGCCTCCTGGGCGTCAGGCCGCGGCCGCGGCTCATGGCCCAGGTGACCAGGCGGTAGAGCGCGGGGTGGCTGTAGACCGCGGCCCAGGCCCGGAAGATCGTGCTGACCAGGGCGCTGCGCGCCTCGCCGGCGCCGCGCAGAGCGCCGACAGCGGCGGGCCGGGCCTGGGCTTCGTTGCGTAGGCGGATCAGGATATCGGTGATCGGAATGCGCACCGGGCAGACCTCGTTGCAGGCGCCGCACAAGGTCGATGCCGTGGCCAGCGCGGCGGTGGCGCCGATGCCCAGCAGGTGCGGCGAGATGATGGCGCCGATCGGGCCCGGATAGGTGGTGCCGTAGGCGTGGCCGCCGATGCGCGCATACACGGGGCAGTGGTTCATGCAGGCGCCGCAGCGTATGCATTGCAGCGTGGCGCGCAACTGCAGGTCGGCATGGGCCTGGCTGCGACCGTTGTCGAGCAGGATCAGGTGTACTTCGTCCGGCCCGTCGAGTTCGTCGGCTTTGCGCGGGCCGCTGATGAAGTTCTGGTAAGTCTCCACCGCCTGGCCGGTGGCCGAGCGCGGCAGCAGGGTGTTCAAGAGCGGTACGTGGTCGAGCCGGGCAATGACTTTCTCGATGCCGGTGATGGCGATATGCACGCGCGGCACGGTGGTGCACATGCGGCCGTTGCCTTCGTTCTCGACCAGGCAAAGCGTGCCGGTGTCGGCGGCGGCGAAGTTAACGCCGGAGAGCCCGATGTCGGCCGCGGCGAACTTGCGCCGCAGCACCTCGCGGCCGATGCGGATCAGCTCATCGACGTTCTCGGTGTATTCGACGCCGGGCAGGCGGGCGGCGAACAGTTCGGCGATCTGCTGCTTGGTCTTGTGGATCGCCGGCATGATGATGTGCGACGGCCCCTCGCCGGCGAGCTGGACGATGTATTCGCCCATGTCGGTCTCCATCGCCTCGATGCCAGCGGCTTCCATGGCGTGGTTGAGGCCGACTTCCTCGCTGACCATGGACTTGCCCTTGATCATGCGCTTGGCATCGATGCGGTGCGCAATGTCGAGCACGATGGCATTGGCCTGGGCCGGCGTCTCGGCCCAATGCACCTGGACGCCGTTGGCGACGAGTTTGGCTTCGAGCTGCTCCAGCAGTTGCGGCAGGTTCTCCAGCGCGTGGCGGCGGATCGCCGCGCCGAGGTCGCGCAGGGTGGCCAGATCGCCGGCATCGGGAAACTGGGCCAGGCGCTTGGCTTGCAGGAAATCCATGGCACCGCGAAAACCGCGGCGCAGCGCCGGATCGCCGGCCGCGGCGCGGGCGCGCTCGGCGAAGCCGGTGGTCGGCTGGTAATGCAAGGTCTGGCTCATGGTTCTGCCCCATCGCGGCACAGCAGCACGATCACCTCGCGCGGACCGTGGGCGCCGTAGGCCAGGGTCTGCTGGATGTCGGCGGTCTTCGACGGGCCCGAGATGACCAGCGCGTTGGTCGGCATGCCGGCGGCCCAGTTCTCGGCCGTCATCGCGGCGTGCAGGTCGGCATGGATGCGGCGCGCATCGAGCAGCACGAAATGCACCGGCGGCACCAGCGACATCAGGCGCGGTTCCTGCGCATCGGGCCAGAGAATCAGGCTGCCGGTGTTGGCGATGGCGCTTCGGGCGGTGGTCACGGCGGCGTCGATGTCGTCGAATAATTCGTCGCACCAACTGGTCGCCGGCTGCTCATAGGTGACGATGCTCACGGCATGCTGCGGCCGGGCGGCGAGCGCAGCGCCGTGGCGCGTGCCCTTGCCGACCAGCAGCGTGCGCAGGCCTTTGGCGGCGGCGAGATTCAGCAGCAGCTCGGGCCATGTCGCCGCGTCGGTGTCATGCACCTCGGCGCGCGCGGCGCGGATGTGGGTCTTGAAGCGTTCGATCAATACCTCATGGTCGTCAACCCGGCGCGCGGCGAACCAGGCGCCCACGTCGGGCAGCGGTGCCGGCGCGCCTGCCGGGCTTCGGCGCAGCCGCGCCAGGATGTTGTCGCGCGCAGTCATCCCTGTTCTCCCGCCGTGCGCCGCCAGAGGAAGCTGGCGAGATGTTCCCCTGGCAGCGAGGGCTCGCCGCGTCCGGCGGCGCGATCGATGTGTGCGGCGCGGCCGAGGATGTTGAACAGGCAGCCGCAGTCGGCGCTGACAACACGGCTGGCGCCGCTGTCCACCAGGCTGGCGACCTTGTCGCTGACGATGGCTTCGGAAATCGCCGGATGGCGGATCGCGAAGGTGCCGCCGAAGCCGCAGCATTCCTCGGCGCGCGCCTGTTGCGCCACCGTCACCTGCGCCAGTCCGCCGAGCAGGGCGGCGCTGGTTTCGTGCGCACCCATTTCGCGCCGCGCATGGCAGGAGGTATGCAGCGCGACGGTGCAGGCTTCGCCGCGATCTTCGCGGTGGAAGCCGACGACATGGACGAGGAATTCCGTCAGTTCGAAAATCCGCTCGCCCAGCGCCCTGGCCTTGGGCTCCAGCACCGGGTCGCCGGCGAACAGCTTGGGATAGTGGTGGCGCATCATCGCGGCGCAGGAGCCGGAAGGCACAATCACCGGCCAGGGCTCGGGGAAAAGTTCGATCTGGCGCCGCGCCACGGCGCGCGCCTGGTCGGGATAACCGCTGGTGTAGGCGGGCTGGCCGCAGCAGGTCTGCTGTTCGGGAAAGTGGATGGCGATGCCTTCGCGTTCCAGCAGGCGCACGGCATCGAGGCCGGCTTCCGGGGCGAACTGGTCGACCAGGCAGGTGGCGAAGAGGTAGGCGTCGGCCGATTTTTGCGGGTAGCTGCGGGTGTCCTGCGCCATGAGACTTTCCTCGGAGATCGGTAAAGAGGTAAGACCAAATTAGGATGGCGACTATAGGCAAACGGCCGGCCAATGTCAATTAATCAGGTATTGACGGATCTTTCTGTCGCCCATATCATGTAAGTGGTCTTACCATGGATGACGCCAATGATCCAACGCCGTGCCGCAGTTCCCCGGGTTTCCGACGTCGCCGCCGGCGAACTGGAAGCCCGCATTCTCGAAGCCTCGCTGAAACCCGGCGATCGTCTGGCGCCGGAGCGCGAGCTTGCCGTCGAACTTGGCGTGTCGCGCCCTTCCTTGCGCGAGGCGATCCGCACTCTGGTCTCGAAAGGCCTGCTGACCACGCGCCACGGCGGCGGCACCTTTGTCACCGACCGCCTTGAAGCGACGTTTGTCGATCCCTGGCAGGAAATGCTGAACGGGCATCCGGGCCTGCAAGCCGACCTGCTCGAATTCCGCCACATGCTCGAAGGCCAGGCGGCTTGGCTCGCCGCCGAGCGCGCGACCGATGCCGATATCCTGCGCATCGATGCCGCCTTTGCGGCGCTCGACGCGGTGTATGCGAAGCGGGATCTGGCGGCCGCCGTCGATACCGACGTGGCATTTCATCAGGCCATTGCCGAGGCCGCCCACAACGTGTTTATCGGCCAGCAGACGGCCAGCCTGCTGCGCGTGATCCATGGTCATATTTCACGCAATCTCGAACATCTGCATGCGCGCAAGCTGCGCTGGGACCAGTTGCAGGAGCAGCACCGTGCGATCTGGCTGGCGATCCGCGAGCGCCGGCCCGAGGCGGCGGCGCGCGCGGCGCGCGAGCACGTGGACTTCGTGCGCCAGAGCATGGCCGACACCGCGCGGGAAACCGAACGCCGGCAAAGCGCCCTGCGCCGCCAGGGGACCTGATGCAAACGGCAAAGAGTTGGCGCTGGCGATACGGCGATAGTGCTGGCCCATTCGGCCCGATTCGGACTGAACTTTGTGGTTGACGCGGAAGTCGAAAAAGTTCGTCGTCCTGCATAATGTGCGTGCTGCGCATCGAGCTGGACGCGGCACGAGCCACGGTGGCGGTCAGGGTTCGGCAGGTTTCCGCTGCAGGGGCGTCAATAATCCAAAGAAGCCAAGGAGACATTCATGAATACCGCCTTCAAGAAGATGATGTGCCGTTTTCTCGCCGTTGCCTTGATTACGCTGCCCTTCCAGACCGGGCAGGCCAGCATGATCGGTACCGACCAGGTGAGTGCCGCGGCGACGGTGCAGGCGAATCGCAGCCTGGTACTGAACCACCTCAACCGCGCGCAGACCGTGAGCGAATTTCAGGCCCTGGGACTGGACGCACAGCAAGCCCGCGACCGCGTCGCGGCGATGACCGACGCGGAAGTCGGCAAGCTGGCCGGCCAGATCAACGCGGTTCCGGCCGGTGGCGATGGCCTCATTGCCGTCATCCTGGTGGTGTTCTTCATCTGGTACTTCGCCTTCCGCCGCTAGCCTGTCGCCCACCATGCGGTACTGAAAGCGGGCCTGCGTGAGTTCGCAGCGACTCGCCTGGCAGCACCGCGCTCGCCTCGTCGCGGGCGCCTTGCTGTTGCTCGCCGCCCTCGGCGGCTGTGCCTCGCTGGTGCCGCAGACCATGGCGCTGCGCGAGGCGTGGCCGGCGGGTGTCGCGCGCAGCAGCGAAAATGCCGCAGTACCCTTCTTTCCGCAGCAGGACTACCAGTGCGGTCCCGCCGCACTGGCGACCGTGCTGGCCGCCAGCGGGGTGGAGCTCAGCCCCGACGATCTGGTCAAGAGCGTTTACCTGCCCGCGCGCCAGGGCAGCCTCCAGGTCGAAATGCTGGCCGCGCCGCGCCGCTACGGCCGGGTCTCCTACCAGCTTGCGCCGCGCTTCGACGCCTTGCTGCAGGAGGTCGCGGCCGGCAATCCGGTCGTCGTGCTGCAGGACACCGGAATCGGGCCTCTAGTTAATTGGCATTATGCGGTGGTGGTCGGCTTCGACTATCCGGCGGGCGAACTCTACCTGCGCTCCGGGGAGACGCGGCGCCTGGCGCTTCCCTTCACGGTCTTCGAATACACCTGGAAGCGCGGCGGCTACTGGGCGATGGTGGCGCTGCCGCCCGAGCGCATCCCGGCCAGCGCCGACGCGGCCGGCTACCTGGCGGCGGTCGCGGCCATGGAACGCGTCGCCGCGCCGCAGGCCGCCTTGTCGGCGTATATGGCAGCGTTGCGGCGCTGGCCGGACAATGCCACCGCCGGCATCGGCCTGGCCAACCGGCACTACGCCGACGGCGCGCTGGCGCAGGCCGAGGCCACCTTGCGCCAGACGCTCGCGCAGCACCCGGATGCGGTGCCGGTGCTGAACAATCTCGCGCAGGTGCTGTCGGATCTCGGGCGCAACGATGAGGCACTGGCGCTGCTCGAACGGGCGGCGCGAGCCGACGCCAGCCCCTTTGCCGCGGCCGTGCGCGAAACCCAGGCGCTGGTCCTGCAGCGCATGGGCAGGAGTAAATAGCCCATCGCCCTTGGAAAAAGCACAGGCATGCCGTCGCCCGTGCGCTACCGACCGCGCTGCATGGGCTTGTCGGCGCCGGGACGGTGTTCGGGCAAGACCATGGTGCTGCGCACCGTCCCCGATGTGGCGTCGAACAGGACCAGCATGCGCCAGGGCTCGTTGAGGTTTGCGCGATAGCGCCAATCCCAGACCAGCTCGTCACGCGCCTTGAAATAGGCAGTCTGGCTGCTATCCGACGGACCGAGAATGCGCAGCACTTCCGCCTTGCTCATCCCGGTGCGGATAGTGGCGAGGTGCTTCTCGTCGAGCACGTTTTCGATGTGTTGCAATTTCCCGTCGGCACCCAGCCGGACCATGAAGCTATCCATCCCGGCCGGACCGCGCGGGTAGGCCAACTGCCGGGCGCCATCGGGGTCCTGCCATTGCATCGCCGGTTGGCCCATCGTCGCATACACGTCCTCCAGGCCTGCCTCGCCCGGCTTGAGGCCGCTGCCGCCATAGGACGCGCAGGCTGCGACCATCACCGCAGCAGTCAGGACCAGTACTCCTCGCAGCATGCCGAGCCTCCATTTTGCAAACTGGAGCTGCTGGGACCGCGTGCCGGCCTGCAAGTTCAGCACGGCGCGAGGGCGTGTTGCGAATTCACGCCATGCCATGCGCGGACGTCGAGGATGAACCGGCTTGGCGCACCCACGCCGAAAGTTGGCGCTGGCGACACGCCGACACTTCCTAAACCTTCGGCGCCGGGCGGAACTGCATGGCCTTGTATTCGAGGAAGTCCTCCAGGCCGTACTTGCCCAGTTCGCGGCCGTTGCCCTACGGTTTGGGGCCGCCGAAGGGGCGGCCGTTGCTACCCGCAGAGATTTGCCCGATTCGAACAACACCCAGCCGAATCAAGACAGCTTGGCAGGGGGCTTCATCTTAGAGTTTGTCCCGCCTGTGTGACGTCATGGGCGCCGCAATGCAGGCCTAGCCGATTGCGCCCGGTATGAGGAGATAAAAGATGAACCAAGATAAATTCAAGATCGCCGCCGATCAGGCCTTGCTGCAGACGGTGAATCGACACGGCGGAGTGCCGGGTGTGGTGGCCATGGCGACCGACCGCCAGGAAAATTTTTACGAAGGTGCGGCGGGTAGCCGTGAAATGGGCAAGGACGCACCGATGACGGCCGATTCGGTATTCGCCATTTTTTCCACTACCAAGGCCCTGACCGGCACCTGCTTGATGCAGTTGGTGGAGGAGGGGCGGATCAGTCTTTCCGATCCAGCCAGGAAATACGCTCCCGAGATTGGCGAGTTGCAAGTGCTCGAAGGCTTCGATGCCACCGGCCGGCCGCAGACGCGACCGCCCAAGCGCGACATTACGATCAACGACTTGATGCTTCACACGTCCGGCCTCTGCTACGAATTCTTCAGTCACGATGATCTCAAGTACCGCACGGCTAACAACATTCCGACCGTGGTCTCATGCACCTTTGATTCGATCCGCACCGTTCTGCTCCATGACCCAGGCGAGCGTTGGACCTATGGCGTTAACCTCGACTGGATCGGTCGTATCGTCGAAAAGCTCCGTGGCAAGCGGCTGGGCGAAGTGATGAAGGAGCGCATCTTCACGCCGCTGGACATGCATGACATTGGCTTTACCATGACCGATTCGATGCAGGCTCGCCGCGTCACCATTCACGACCGCGCCGCCGACGGCAAGCTCACGCCGGTGCCGGAACTGGTGCTGCCGCAGCCGCCCGAGATGGACTGCGGCGGTCACGGCCTCTACGCCACAGTCGGCGAGTACATGAAGTTCATCCGCATGCTGCTCAACGACGGCGTCGGCCTCAACGGCCGCGTGCTCAAAGCCGAGACCGTCGCCCGAATGTCGCGTGACGGGCTCGGCACGCTGGACTGCACCGGCTGGACTACCTCCATCCCGTCGCTGTCCAACACCGGCGAATTCTTTCCCGGGCTCGACAAGGGCTGGGCCTATACCTTCATGACCAACCGCGAAGACGCGCCCACTGGTCGTCCGGCCGGCTCCTTGATGTGGACCGGTCTGGCCAACAGCTACTACTGGATCGATCGCCGGAACGGTATCGGCGGCTACTGGGCCTCCCAGATTTTGCCCTTCCACGACTGCGCTGCCTATCCCGGATTTGTCGAATTCGAAACCGCCGTCTACCATCATCGGCGGTAAGGTAAAGCTTCCCGCGCCGGCGGGTGCATCCCGGCGGCGCGGGTTCGTCGGCTCGGTGGGAGGCAAGTGCGATGGACGCTATCAGAAATGTGTTGGTGACGGATGCGCAGGGCAAGCCAACCCAGCGCCACCGATTGGTGGCGACCCACGACTGGGATCAAATCCGCCTTTGGTCCGACCAGGTTTACATGCCGTACCGCGTCTCGCCCATCGGCAAGGCGCGCACCCCCGACTCGGTGCTGGATGCCGTCCGGATCGGTCACTTCACGCTGAGCCGCTTCAAGTACGGCATTCCGGTGAACATCAAGGATTTCTCGCCCGAGGCCGGCACTGGCATGATCCTCACTACGTTGCGCGGATCGGCCCGGCATTGGTCGGAAGCCAACAGATACACGGACACCGGGATCGGCGACGCCTTCGTCGTCGACAACTCGCGCACCCACTACTGGGTGGACTTCGACGAGAACCATTTGCAGGTCAACCTGACCTTCGCGCACGATGCGATGGCCGAGCTACACGAACGCTGGTTCGGGCGGCCCGCCGATGAGCGCCTGTGGGCCTGCAAGTTCCGTTTCGGCGGCGCCGGCTCCAGTTGGATCGGCTTGCTGGAATATGTCTGCAGGTGCCTGACCGAAATGCCGGAAGCGGTGCGCGACGGGCCGCTGGGCAGACATCTGGAGGAAATGATCGGGATCCACCTGCTGACCCAGTGGCGAACTCAACTGGATCAACCGAATCAGGCGACCCAGCATCGCATGGCGCCTCGCCATGTGCTGGCCGCCGAGCGTTACATCCGTGAAAATGCCCAGGCCGCGCCCACCCTCAGCGAACTCGCCAGCGTCGCGCGAGTCAGCGTGCGCACGCTGACAGCTGCGTTTCGCGAGTACCGTGGCTGCACGCCAATGGATGCCTTGCGCGAACAACGCCTGCAGAGCGTTCGCGCTGAACTGTTGTTGGCCAGTTCTGGCATGACCGTCCGCTCGGTGGCCGAAATGTGGGGCTATGCCAATTTCGGCCTGTTTGCGGCCAACTACAAGACGCGTTTCGGCGAACTGCCGTCGGCCACGCTGCGGCGACACCGATGAGAAAGTCGGCGCTGGCGGGACGGCGGCAAGCCTTGGTTGCCGCCGCTCAGGTTTTCGGCGCCGGCCTGAACTGCATGGCCTTGTATTCGAGGAAGTCCTCCAGGCCGTACTTGCCTAGTTCGCGGCCGTTGCCGGACTGCTTGTAGCCGCCGAAGGGCGCGTAGATGTTGAAGGGGCCGCCGTTGATCTCGACCTGGCCGGTGCGCAGGCGCCGTGCGACTTTTTCGGCGTGCTCGTCGCTGCCCGACCAGACGCCGCCGGCGAGGCCATAGACGCTGTCGTTGGCAATGCGTACGGCATCGTCTTCATCGGTGTAGCTGATGATGGAGAGCACCGGGCCGAAGATTTCTTCGCGGGCGATCGTGGCGTCCGCCTTGACCTGGCCGAAGATGGTGGGCTTCACGTAGTAGCCGTTCGCGTTCACTCCCTCCGGCAATTCGGCGCCGCCGCAGAGCAGCTCGCAGCCTTCGGCGATGCCCTTGGCGATGTAGTCGCGCACGCGGTCCTGCTGCATTTTCGAGGCCAGCGGGCCGAGCGTGGTGCCCTCGGCCATCGGGTCGCCGGGACGGTAGGCCTGCGCCGCCTCGACCGCGAGCTGCGCGGCTTCGGCGTAGCGCGCAGCGGGCACCAGCATGCGCGTATGCGCGGTGCAGGTCTGGCCCGAGTTGAGGTAGCAGTTGCCGACCACGCCCTTCACCGCCACGGCGAAGTCGGCGTCGTCGAGGATGATCGCCGCCGACTTGCCGCCGAGCTCAAGCGCGACGCGTTTGACCGTGGCCGCGGCGAGTTCCGCGACGCGGGTGCCGGCGCGCGTCGAGCCGGTGAAGGAGACCATGTCGACCTCGGGGTGGGTCACCAGCGCCTCGCCGATCGTCGGGCCGTAGCCGGTGACGAGGTTGAAGACGCCGGCCGGCACGCCCGCGGCGTGGATGATCTCGGCCAGCAGGAAGGCGTTGAGCGGCGCGACTTCGGAGGGCTTCAGCACCACCGTGCAGCCGGCGGCCAAGGCAGCGGCGACCTTGGCCGCGATCTGGTGCAGCGGGTAGTTCCAGGGCGTGATGGCGACCACGACGCCGACCGCCTCGCGCAGCACCTTGGAATTGCCGACTTTCTCCTCGAAAGAAAAATCGGCCAGCATTTTCGAGTACATGCCGAAGCTGGCGGCGGGTGAGCCGACCTGGATGCGCTGCGAGAGCTTGTAGGGCATGCCCATTTCGAGCGTGATGGTCCTGGCGATCTGATCCGTGCGGGCCTTGATGCCTTCCTGGATCTTCTTCAGGTACGCGGCGCGCTCGGCGGGCGGCGTCCCGCTCCAGGCTTCGAAGGCGCGGCGCGCGGCGAGCACTGCGCGCAGGGCGTCGGCCGCGTCGCCCTGCGGCACGGTCGCCAGCAGGGCGCCATCGGTGGGGGAAAAGACCTCGATGCTGCCCTGGCCGGCGGGGGCGATCCATTGTCCGTCGATGTAAAACTGTGTGCGCTGTTCCATGCTGTTCCTTAACGTGAAATAACTTGTTCGGGGCGACCGGTGATAGTCGAGCGAAGCGAGCTGATCAATAGCCCCGCCCTGGGGCGGGGGTGTAGCAGGGAATTCGCGGAGCACTGCTCCGCGCCTGCGAAACCGGCCGGCTGTGCAAAGCCGGCCGTGGAAAGGGGTGGGGGGCGTTCAATTCGCCTTTGCAGTAGGGATTACGACGATCTTGCCCTTGACCTGGCGGTTGGCGATTTTTGCAATCGCTTCTTTTGCGGCGGCGAGCGGAAAGCGTTCGCTGACCACGGGACGAATCTTGCCGGCGGCGAACCACTCGTTGAGTTGATGCAGATTGACGAGGTGGCCGGTTGGATCGTGCCTGGTCGAATCGCCCCAATACACGCCGATAATCGAGCGTTCCTTGAGCAGCGCCAGGTTGAGCGGAATCTTCGGGATCTCGCCGGCGGCGAAGCCGATCACCAGCAGGCGTCCGCGCCAGGCCAGGGCGCGCAGCGCGGGCTCGGTGTAGGGGCCGCCGACCGGGTCGTACACGACATCGGCGCCCTTGCCCGCAGTCAGCTCGTTGATGCGGTCCTTGAGGTTCTCGGAGCTGTAATTCACCGTCTCGTCAGCACCAACTTGTCTGCACAGCGCCAGCTTGTCGTCTGCGGACGCGGCGGCGATCACGCGCGCGCCCATGGTCTTGCCGATCTCGATGGCCGAGATGCCGACGCCGCCGGCGGCGCCGAGCACCACCAGGGTCTCATTGGGCTTGAGGTGGCCGCAATCCTTCAACGCGTGCAGCGAGGTGCAGTAGGTCAGCACCAGCGCCGCGCCGGCCTCGAAATCCATGCCGGCCGGCAGGGGCATCACGCGATGCGCTTCGGCCAGGCATTCCTCGGCGAAGCCGCCGGTGCTGGTCAGCGCGATGACGCGGTCGCCGGCCTTGAAATGCTTGACCTCGGCGCCGACCGTCTTGACGATGCCGGCGATCTCGGCGCCCGGCGTGAAGGGCAGCGGCGGCTTGACCTGGTAGAGGCCCTGCACCATCAGTGCATCGGGGAAGTTGACTGCTGCGGCCCTGACGTCGATCAGAACCTGTTTCGGGCCGGGCAGGGGGGATGGGATGTCCTTGACGACGAGGGTGTCGATCGGACCGTAGGCTTCGCAAACGAGTGCTTTCATTGGGGGTGTCCTTTTGTAGTTTTTTGTTCAGCCGAGCTGCGTCGGATTGCGCTGGTTCATGATGTCATCCATGCGCAACTGGATGGCATTGTTGATCTTGCGGTGAGGGATCACGTAGAAGCGATCCTCGGCTACCGCGGCGAACACTTCGTTGGCCATGTCGGCGGCGGTCAGCCGCCCGGACTTGACCGCCTGGCCCATGCGCTCCTCGTAGGCGGCGGAGAGGCCGGCGGCGGGCTTTGCTGCGCCGAAGCGATCCTGGCGATTGCGTGCCGACTGGTGAATGCCGGTCGGCACCCAGGCCGGGCACAGCACCGAGACGCCGACTTCCGCCTGTGCGGCGGCGAGCTCGCCGTAAAGGGTTTCGGACAGCGTCACCACGCCGTGCTTGCTGACGTTGTAGGCGGCCATGCCGGGCGTGGACAGCAGTCCGGCGACCGAGGCGGTATTCACGACATGGCCTGCGTCGCCCTGCTCCAGCATCTTCGGCAGGAAGTGGTGGATGGCGTGGATCACGCTCCACAGATTGACGCCGAGCACCCATTCCCAGTCGGCCGTCGAGTGCTCCCAGGTAACGCGCGTGAGGCCGACGCCGGCGTTGTTGCACAGCAGATGCACGCCGCCGAAGCGGGCGAAGGCGGCGGCGGCCAGCGCGGCGACTTCGTCCTCGCGGCTGACGTCGGTCTTCTGCAGCAGCAGGCGCGCGGCCGGGAGATTCAGCGTCGCCGCCGCGGCTTCCAGCTTGCCGTGCTCGATGTCGGCCAGCACCAGGTTCATGCCCTCGGCGCCGGCGCGGCGCGCCAGTTCGAGGCCGATGCCGCTGGCGGCGCCGGTGATGACCGCGGTGCGGTCGCGAAACTGTTTCATTTGAGGCTCCTCCGTGGGTGTGGGTTTTTTCGAGTTGCGGTGGCGCGGGCCGGCGGCGGGCGCAGGCCGATCATCTTGCACAGCGTGGCGGTCAGGCGGCTGACCAATTGCTCGGGCGCCAGGCGGCCTTCGGGGCGGTACCAGGTGTACATGAAGCCGACCGCGCCGCCCATGGCCATCGCGGTGACCGTGGTGTCCTCGAAGGAGAGCTTGCCCTGGCGCCGGCCTTCCTCCATCAGGGCGCCGAGGTCGGCGTAGAAATCGTTGGCGAGCTGGCGCAGTTCGTCGCGGAATTCCGGACGCAGCGCGGCGGTGACGCGAAAGGCCAGGGCGCTGGAGCGGAAATGCGTGACGCAGGCCGCGACCCAGCGCTGCAGGCCCTCGGCCAGCTTGAGGTGGGCCGGCCGCGCATCGTCGGCGGGAAACTTCATGGTCGACAGGCAGGCGACCGAGGCGCGCCAGGCCAGGGTCTCGACGATCTCGTGCTTGTCGTGAAAGTAGTAATAGACGAAGGGTTTGGTGACGCCGAGTTCGGCGCAGATCATGTCCATCGTGGTGCCGGCGAAACCGTTGCGGTAGAACAGGTCTTCGGCCACCGCCAGGATGCGTTCGCGCTTGTCAAGGCAGGCGTCGCCGGGCCTGGGAATGACGGCTGCGGTGCTGCGAAGGGCGCTGCGCGTGGCGGGCATGGGCGGATGGCTGCAGCAGGGAAGGGTGGGAGGAAGCGGATTATACTGGGCGGTACAAGAAAATTATACCAACGGGTATGAATTTGTTGCGCGCCGGCCCAGGGGAGCCGGAGCTGTCAAAATCGCTTGCGCACGGCTTGCCGTGACCGCCACCTCGCCGGAGCCGTCAATGCCTCTTCGTCGTTCCGTAGTTCGCCATGCCCACGTCGGAAAGCCGCGTGCGCTGAATTCGCTGCTGGAGCCGCGCGCCCTGCTCGAAATTGCGCTGCTGCCGGCGTCCTTGCCGCTGCTGCTGCAGGCGCCGCGCGGCGACGGCCATCCGGTGCTGCTGCTGCCGGGCTTCCTCGCCGACGAAAAGTCGCTGATCGCCCTCAGGCTGTTCCTCCAGCGCAAGGGCTACGCGGTGCACACCTGGGGCCTGGGGCGCAACCTGGGTTTTCGCAGCAAGCACGCCAGCGCCTTGCCGCAGAAGATCCGCTACCTGCACCACGTCACCGGGCGCAAGGTGAGCCTGGTGGGCTGGAGCCTCGGTGGCGTGTTCTCGCTCTACGGCGCCGAAAGCACGCTCGACTGCGTGCGCTCGATCATCACCCTGGGCAGCCCGGTCAGCGTCGATGCCGCCGGCAGCCAGTCGCCGACCGCGGTCAAGGCACTCTACCGGCTGGTCTCGCATCGCCTCGGCGCCGCGGCGCACGTCATGCAACCGCGCGCCAAGACCCTGCGCGAGCAGCGCCGGCTGGCCATCCCCACCAGTTGCCTGTATTCCCTGGGCGACGGCGTGGTGCCGCCGCAGGAAGCCACCATCGACGGTGATCCGGCCCTGCACGAGAACATCCGGGTGCCGGGCAGCCATCTCGGCCTGGGTTTCAACGGCATCGTGCTGGCCGTCGTCGCCGACCGCCTGGCGCAACCGGAAGGCGCCTGGCAGCCGTTCCGGCCGCAGGGCCTGCTCGGCCGCGTCTGGCGCATCAGCACCGGTTCGGCGCATGATGGCGACGGACCCGAGGCGATTTAGGAAACAAGCACATGCGACAACTCAGCGAGCACGATGCCGCGTACATCTATTCGGACAGCGCCCACGCCAATTCCAACGTGACGCTGCTGCACATCTACGACCAGTCCACCGCGCCGGGCGGCATGGTGCGCTTCAAGCAGATCCTGGCGCATGTCGAGCACCGGCTCGACCGCCTGCCGGTGTTCCGCCAGAAAATCCTGCGCGTGCCGCTCGATCTCGACTACCCGTACTGGGTCGAGGACGAGAGTTTCGACATCGAATACCACGTGCGCCACATCGCCCTGCCCAAGCCCGGCGACTGGCGCCAGTTCTGCATCCAGGCCTCGCGCATCCACGCCCGTCCGCTCGACCTGCAGCGCCCGCTGTGGGAAATGTATGTGATCGAGGGTCTCGACAGCTTTCTCGATCTGCCGGTGGGCAGCTTTGCGGTATTGCTGAAGATTCACCATGCCGCGATCGACGTCGCCCAGGGCAATGCGATCATCACCGTGCTGCATGACCTCGCACCCGATGCGCCGCCGCCGGCGCCGCCGGTGCCCTGGTTCCCCGAATCGGCGCCGGGCACGCTGGGCTTGCTGGCGCGCGCCGGGTTCAACGTCGCCACCTTTCCGCTGCGCATGGCGCAGCCGCTGGCGCGCAGCTGGACCACGCTGAAATCGGCCGCGAGCACCCTGGTCGGCGAGTTCCTCGGCCGGCCGCAGGAGTTTCCCGTGACGCGCTTCAACAGCGTGGTGTCGCCGCACCGGGTGTTCGACACGCGCCGCTTTGCGCTGCGGGATTTCAAGGCGATACGCGAACTGGCGCCCGGCGCCACGGTCAATGACGTGGTGCTGGCGGTATGCGCCGGCGGGCTGCGGCGCTACCTCGACCTGCAGGGCGAACTGCCGGAAGAGAGCCTGGTCGCGGCGGCGCCGATCGCCGTGCGCGCAAGGGGTAGGAATGCGGGCGAGACCGACGCGCCGGCCAGCTTCGCCTGGGTGCGCCTGGGGCTGGCCACCGACATCGTCGATCCGGTGGCGCGCCTGGCTGCGATCCAGGCCACCAGCTCGTCCTCGGCACTCATGAACCAGGCCGTCAGCGCGCGCGAACTGATCGAGCTGGCCGAGCAGGCGCCGTCGGCCGCCATCGCCGCCACCAGCAAGATGCTGCGCTCGGCTTCGGCCCTGCTCGGCGACTGGGCGCCGCTGGCCAACTGCGCCATCGCCAACGTGCCCGGCCCGCAGATGCCGCTGTACCTGCAGGGCGCGCGCCTCACCTACGTCTCGGCCATCATGCCGATTTCCGACGGCATGGGCCTGGTGTTCTCGGTCACCAGCTACAGCGAGGCGATCGTGATTTCCTTCACCGCCTGCTACGAGCAGTTGCCCGATCCCGAACTGCTGGCCCAGTGCCTGCGCGACAGCTTCAAGGAATATCTGGCGCTGCTGCGTTCCGCCGCGCGCCGCAAGCCTGCAGCCGCGAAGACGCGAACGCCGCGGCGCCGTAGCGCCAGCGCCAACTTTCGACCCGTCGGCGGCACGGTCTTGCGGTAGAGTCCAGGCAAACGGCGCCCGGCACGGGCCGGTGGCCCAGTTGCAGGCAAGGGAGGCATCATGAAAGACATTACGTGGAGCGCGATCCTCAGCGTCGGCGTCGAGGAAATCGACGAGGACCACCGCAAGCTGGTGGGCATATTCAATGAACTCGCTCACGCCGTCACCAACGGCGAATCCGCGGAATACCTCGCGGCGACGTTCGACGAACTGATCAAATGCACGGCATGGCATTTCAGCCACGAGGACCGGCTGATGCTCAAGCACGGCTACCCGGAAATCGACCCGCACAGGGCGGCGCACAGCGAGCTGATCGCGGCGGCGCAGCGCTTGCAGGCGAAACTGACGCAGGCCGATCAGGCCGTGGCGAACGCGGAGATCGAGTTCCTCGACCGCTGGCTCACCGAGCATATCCTCACCGCCGACCAGCGCCTGGGTTCCTTCCTGGCTCAGGCGCTGTAGGCCGTGCACTGAGTACACTGAGTTGCCCGAATTCCGGCGGCGGCGCACCATAACGCAATGACGCGCGTCGGCCTCTACTTCGGCATCGTCCAGTTCCTCTTCGTCAGTTGCTGGACGGTGTATGTCATCTACCTGCCGGGCCTGCTGGCGCAGGTGGGTATCGAGAAGAAGTGGATGATCTGGATCCTGATGGCCGACCAGCTGATCTTCACGGTGATGGATTTCACCATCGGCGTCGCCGCCGACCGCGTGCTGGCGGGCCTGCGCCGCATCGGGCCGTGGCTGCTCGGCGCCACCGTGGTATCCGGGCTGGCCTTTCTGCTGCTGCCCATTCTGGCGCCTGCGGGTTCGCCCGTCCTGCTGCTCGGCGCCGTGGCGGTCTGGGCCATCACGTCGTCCGCGCTGCGCGCGCCACCGATGATGCTGCTCGGCAAGTACGTTCCGGCGCCGGGCGTGCCCTGGGTATCGACGCTGAGCCTGGTCGGCCTCGGCCTCGCCGGCGCCGCCGCGCCCTACCTGGCGCTGGGCCTGCGCGGTGTCGATCCGCGCCTGCCCTTCGCCCTGGCCTCGATCGCGCTGGTCGCCGCCGTCGGCGGCATGCTCTGGGCCGAGCGCCATCTTGCGGCGGCGGCGGCGGCCGCCGCGCCGCCGCCGGCGCGCCCGCTCGATGCCCGCGTACTGGCCTTCTTCGCCGCCGTCGCGTTGCTCGGGCTTGGATTCCAGATGCATTTCGCGCTCAACTCGGCGCCGCTCTACCTGCGCTTCGCCAAGCCGCCCGAGCTCGACCACCTGATGCCGGTATTC
>JAXMJU010000019.1:0-4704 GCA_034376265.1 Sulfuritalea sp. | reverse complement strand
CACCGCCATGAACAGGTATTCGATGCCATGGCCGAGCGAGAACGGCGTCGGATTGACGAAGCGCTGCAAGTGCGCATAGAGCCAGCCCGAGACGCAGGCGAACTGCGCTGCGAGCATGAACAGCACCATGCGGTAGCGCAGCGTGTTGATGCCCATCGCCTCGGTCATGGTCATGCTGCGCAAGGACCGCATGGCGCGGCCCTCGCGCGAATCGAGCATGTTGCGGGTGGTGACGATGGCCGCCAGCAGCGTGATCCAGATCACGTAGAAGAAGGCGCGGCTGGAGCCGAGTTCGAGGCCGAACAGGTCGACCGGCGGAATGCTGTCGATGCCGCCGTGGCCGCCCAGCGCCTCCATGTTGCCGAACAGGAAGTAGAGCGAAATGCCCCAGGCGATGGTGCCCAGCGGCAGGAAGTGTCCCGACAGGCGCAGGGTGATGAAGCCCAGCGCCAGCGAGACCGCGGTGGTGACCGCCATGCCGACGATCAGCGTGCCCCAGGGCGAGATGCCGTGGCGCGTGGTGAGGTAGGCCGTGGTGTAGGCGCCGAGGCCGACGAAGGCCGCCTGGCCGAAGGAGGTCAGGCCGCCGATGCCGGTCAGCAGCACCAGGCCGAGCGCCACCAGGGCCGAGAGGCCGATGTAATTGACCAGGGTCACGGTGAACTGGGCGGCGAACAGCGGCACCATGGCCACCGCCAGAATGAAGGCGAGCAGGGCGCGGTTGGGTGTGATCAGGCTCACCTCAGTGCTCCTCGTCGTCGACCTGGTGCGTGGTCAGCGACCGCCACAGCAGCACCGGGATGATCAGCGTGAACACGATGACCTCCTTGTAGGCCGAGGCATAGAAGGACGAATAGGATTCGAGCAGGCCGACCAGGATCGCGCCGGCCGCCGCCAGCGGATAGGACGCCAGGCCGCCGACGATGGCGCCGACGAAACCCTTGAGCCCGATCAGGAAGCCGGTGTCGTAATAGATGGTGGTGATCGGCGCGATCAGAATGCCGGAGAAGGCGCCGACCAGCGCCGCCAGCGTGAAGCAGAGCTTGCCCGCGAGATCGGCGGAGATGCCCATCAGGCGTGCGCCGGTGCGGTTGATGGCGGTCGCGCGCAGCGCCTTGCCGTAGATCGAATGCTCGAAGAACAGCGCCAGCCCGGCGATCAGCAGCGCCGCGATGCCGACGATCCACAGCGTCTGGAACTGGATGTAGCTGGCGCCGAGATTGAAGCCGCCGTCGGTGAAGGCCGGGGTGCGGCCGCCCTCGGCGCCGAAGAAATACAGGCCCAGCCCGAGCAGCACGAAATGCACCGCGACCGAAACGATCAGCAGCAGCAGCACGGTGGCCTCGGCCACCGGCTGGAAGGCCAGGCGATAGATCTGCGGTCCGAGCGGCACCACGAACAGCAGCGCGACCGCGATCTGCAGCGGATAGGCCAGGGTTTTCAGCGGCAGGTAGCGCACCGCCAGCAGCGCCAGGACGGGCAGCACGGCATTCTTCAGGATGATCATGGGCAGGCGCGCAGCCGCCCCTTCGCGCAGCGCCGCAACGCTGTCCACCAGCGCCACGGCGATGCCCAGCGTGACCACCAGCCACATCGTCGGCGGCAGGAAACCGGCAGTGACCGCCGCCATCGACAGCGCGCCGTAGGCGACGAATTCGCCCTGCGGGATGAAGATGACGCGGGTGACGGCGAACACCAGCACCAGCGCCAGCGACAGCAGCGCGTAGATCGCGCCGTTGGTGACGCCGTCCTGGACCAGGATCAGGGCGATCGAGGCGTTCACGCCGGTGCCCGCCGGGGTCCGCGGCGCGGCTGTGCCGTCGCAGCGCATTGCGAAATCTTGCCCATCGCTCCTCCATATTTTTCTGTGCCGCTATGCCTGGTCCGGTGACGGCTTGTCGCGTCTTGCGGACTGCGGATAAGGAGCGGATTGTGGCGAGTAGGTAAGTCGAAGTCAACCTGTTTTATATCGAACTATTAAACCGTAAGCCACTTAATCGATTTCTAATATGTTGGTTGGTTGGTGTTTTTCGCGGCGGCAGCGGCGGCCAATAGCAACATAGCCAGCTTGTTCGATATAAAATTGGATGACGAACCATTCCAGGGAAACCCGTCCGACCGCCATGTCCGCCAATCGCAAGCCCCCTGCCATCGGATGCCTGGCCAACCACGTCGGCTTCCACCTGCGCCTGGCGCAACTGGCGGTGTTCGAGCATTTCGCCAGCCGCCTCGACGAGATCGAGGTCACGCCGGCGATCTTTTCGGTGCTCGAGGTGCTGCAGCAAAACGATGGCATCACGCAGTCGAAACTGGCCGCGGCGGTCAGCCTGGAGCGTTCCTCGGTGGTGCCCCTGCTCGACAAGCTGGCCAAGCGCGGCCTGGTCGAGCGCCGCACCTCGACCACCGACCGCCGCCACAATCACCTGCACCTGACCGAGGCCGGGCGCGAATTGCTGGCCGAGGCGATCCGGCGCGCCAGCCTGCACGAGAAGGAAGTCTGCAAGCCCTTCACGATTGCCGAGAAAAAATTGCTGCTGGAACTGCTCGGCCGCTTTCGGCGACCGAAGGCCTAGGGCGCCGCGGCGTCCGGGCTTACCGGAAATGGGAAGGAATTTCCGCATTTAGAGAAGCGCGGCAAAGGGCTTGCTTTGGCTTTTTGTCATATCTCCTTCATAAGCCGGAAAATTCCTGATATCTTGCGGCGCAAGCTGCAGCAACCGCTGGAGTCGAGCCTCACCGTTGCGGGCGGCGCCACGATGGAAAACATCGTGGCCGATGCGCTCGCCAGGATCGAGGAAGATGCGGTTCTGACGGCGCTGGCCGGATCGAGCCTGGCGCGCGGACTGCTGCGCGACATGCGCCAATTGCCATTGACTGGTCCGCTCAAGCTGTTGCTGACCTCGGCCCGCGACAGCCAACAGGCCAGCTATGCCCATGGTCTGGCGGCGATGATCGTTTCTGCCGGGATGGCTGCGCGGCTGGAGCTTGGCGAGCCCGACGCCGGCAACCTGATCCTCGCGGCCATGACGCACGATGTCGGCGAGATGTATATCAACCCGGAATATCTCGATGCCACCCAGTCGCTGCCGCCGTCCGCATGGAAACACGTGGCCTCCCATCCCTGCGTCGGCTACGCGTTCATCCGTGAATTCACCACCTTCCCCTCGGCGGTCGCCGTCTGCATACTGCATCATCACGAGCGCCTCAACGGCAGCGGTTATCCGTTCCGGCTCCGCGTCGAGGCGCTGGATCGGCTCAGTACCCTGCTTGCGGTCGCCGATGTGGTTTCTGCACTCGTCCTGCGCGGCGGCAAGGGCCTGCGCAGAAAGATCGAAGTTGCGCTGAGCATCGTTCCCGAAGAGTTCGATCGCGGCGCGGTGTCGTCGATCAATCAGGCCTTGCGCAGCATTGCCGACGAATCCTGCAGTGAATCCCCATGCAACTGCATCATCCGGGTCCTGCCGGTGCTCAAGCAGCTGGGCGCAGTGCGCAAGGCGGCCGAGGCACTGCTGGTCGCCGGCGAGTCCGGGCCTGTCGCAACATCCGCCGGCTACGCGTTGTCGATCCTGGAAAACATCGAAAAGAGCCTGCGCGCAAGCGGCGTGTCCGACCTGTCCCAGCTCGACCTGATGGCCCAGGATACGCAGGTCATGAGCGAGATCTGCCTGATCATCCCGGATGATTACCTGGCGCTTGCGAAATCTGGCGCGTAACCTGCACATGCAGGTCGAAACCTCGGGCAGCGCCGATGACATGGGACGGACTGCCGAGCTTATAGCTCTGCTCGATGCGCGGCCACCGACGGCCGCATGAACGGCGAGCCCCGTATAGCCGGCCGCTGTCGACGGCGTTCGCGGCAGGAGCCGGGCCATCGTCATGGTTCATGTAAACCCGATAGGTCGTGACAAGGAGTGCGTATCGTGGACATCTTCATGCAAGCCGCCATCGCGGAAGCCCGGACCGGATTCGCCGAGGGAGGCATCCCCATCGGGTCCGTACTGGTTCATCGCGGGGCCATCCTCGGCCGCGGCCACAACCGGTGCCATCCTGCTGTATGGCATCCCCAGGGTCGTGATCGGCGAAAACCAAAGCTTCATGGGCGAAGAGGATCTCCTGCGTTCCCGCGGCGTGGTAGTCGAGGTACTTCAGGCGGCGGACTGCATTTCCCTGATGCGGCAATTCATCGCCCTGAGCCCGGCGCTCTGGAACGAGGACATCGGCGAGACTGCCGCGCTGTCGCCGGCGCGGTCGAGCTGATCCGCACCGGCGAGCCGCGCCCGATCGGCTCGATCGCGGCGAACTGAGCGTGAATCCGGCAATGCGGGGCGTTGCGGCGCCGTGGCGCCAGCGCCAACTTTGGAACGACACTTTCCCCAGCCCCTTCTCCAAGAGAAGGGGTGACTGAGGTTCGCTGCGCTCACAAAGGGTTGAAGGACCCGTCTTGGGACGGCCCGGCGACGGGACGGACTATTCGCCGAGGTAGGCGCTGCGCACGCGCGGGTCGGCGAGCAGCGCGGCGGAGCTGTCGGCCAGCGTGATCAGGCCGCTTTCCATGACGTAGCCGCGCGAGCAGACTTCCAGCGCGAGGCGGGCGTTCTGCTCGACCAGCAGGATGGTCATGCCTTCGGCGGCGACGGCGCGGATGACTTCGAAAACTTTCTCCACCATCAGCGGCGCCAGGCCCATCGAGGGCTCGTCGAGCAG
>JAXMJU010000018.1:0-3059 GCA_034376265.1 Sulfuritalea sp. | reverse complement strand
GCACGCCGATGCCTTCGAGCTGAGCCTCGACCGGCTGGGTTTCTGGCCGCAGCGCGGCATCCTGTGGGCGGGTTGCCGCCAGACGCCGGCGCCGCTGCGCCGGCTCGGCGAGACGCTCGGCGCCGAACTGCGCGCAGCCGGTTTTGCGATCGCCGCGCACTCCGGCTTGGCCCAGGTGCCGCATGTCACGCTGGCGCGCCGCGTGCGTTGCGCGTCGCTGCCGCGGCTGGAGACGCCGGTGCGCTGGCCGGTCGGCGAATTCGCGCTGGTCGAGACCCATCTGCATCCGTCGGCGGCAAGCTATCAAACGCTGGCCAGCTTTCCGCTAGGCGAAGCGGACCTCGATTGATTAGAATGCCGTCATTACGACTCTGACGGATCCGCCACCGTGGTCAGCCTGTTTCGCCCCCGAAAAACCAGCCCGCGCCTGGAGCGCCTGCACAGCCTCAGCCTGTTCGTTAACCTGACGCCGGCCGAGTTGCAGATCGTCGATGGCCTGCTGCACGAACGACACTATCTCGGCGGTGAGGTGATCTTCGACGAAGGCGAGGAGGGACAGGCGATCTACATCGTCGCCGCCGGCGAGGTGCTGATTTCCCGCCATGAGAACGGCGATGCCGGCCGTGTGGCGCAAGCCGCGCATGAACCCGCCGCCCTCCATCCGCGACGGCGTCAGGGCGACAGCGGGCATCTGGCTCAGCTCGGCCCCGGCACCTTCTTCGGCGAACTGGCGCTGCTGGACAACTCGCCACGCTCGGCGCAGGCCCGCGCCGTCTCGCCCTGCCAACTGATCGTGTTTTTCCGCGACGATTTCGTCGGCCTGCTCGACACCCATGCCCGCATCGCCTCGAAAATTTCCCGCCAACTGGCCTGCCACCTGGGCACCCGCATGCGCAACATGGCCCTGGCGGTGGGCGCGCATCAGCATATGGTCTGACCCGCGCCCGTGAACGGATCAAACCACAGCGCGGCAACCGCGGGATCGGTTCATAACGGCTCCGGTCCGGTGGTCTGGGCCGCGATCATTGCCGCGACCTGCCTGCTGCTGCTGGTGTTCCAGAAGATGCTGTGGCTGGTGGTGCCTTTCCTGCTGGCGCTGATCCTCTACTATTTTCTGTATCCGGCGGTGAAGACGCTGATCTATCGCGGCATGAGCCGCGATGCGGCGGCCAGCGTCGTCACCCTGGTTTTCCTGGTATTGCTGGTGATCGTCGGCGTTGCGCTGATGCCTTGGGTGGCCCGGCAGATTGCCGAATGGCAGAACACCGTCGAGCGCTATGCCGAGGGCGGCATGCGGCTGCTCGATGCGTCCTTGCGTGGGCTCGAAGCCCATTGGCCGACCCTGGCCCGCGCCCGCCTCGCCGATACCGTGGCGGCGCGCCTGACGCAGGGTGCGGGCAGCGTTGGCGACCATCTGGAGCCGATCGCGATCGGCATCATGGCGTGGACCCCGTCGCTGTTGCTGGCTCCCTTCCTGGCGTTTTTCTTTCTGCGCGACGGGCGTCGCTTCAAGCGCTTTCTCAGCGCCGCGGTGCCGAACGCCTTTTTCGAGAAGACGCTGTTCCTGCTGCACGAAATCGACCGCACGTCGCGCGCCTATTTCCAGGGCCTGATCAACCTTACCGTGCTCGATGCACTGACTCTGGCGGCCGGCCTCTGGCTGCTGGGCATACCCGGCCCGCTGGCGCTGGGCCTGATCTGCGCGGTGCTGGCCTGGGTGCCCTATGTCGGTTCGATCCTCGGCGGCCTGCTGGTGGTGCTGGTCGCGGCGACCGACTTTCCCGATGCTCCCGGCATGGCTTACTGGGCGGTCGCGCTGTTCATCGGCGTGCGGCTGCTCGACGACTTCGTGTATATGCCGCTGACCATAGGCAAGAGCCTGGAACTGCATCCGCTGGTGACCGTGCTGATGATTTTCGTCGGCGGCGCCGTGGCCGGGGTGCCCGGCCTGATGCTGGTGCTGCCAGTGCTGGGGGTGGTGATGGTGATCGGCGAAACCATCGGCCTCATCGTCACCGATCCGCGCCTGATGGCGCGCCATCGCCACGCCCGCGCATTGCGCCGGGAACAGGCCAGCAGCGACCTCTAGCTTCAGGGGCGGGTCGGGAAGTTCCGGTTGCGTATGTGATAGGCCAGCTCGGTGAGCGACTTGTCCAGGCTGGCGCGTAATGTTTCGTCGGCGACGACTTCAGCCAGCGCCAGGCGCATACACAGCATCCATTGCTCGGCTTCGTCGCTGGCGATCGGGAAGGGCAGATGGCGTGCGCGCAGCCTGGGGTGGCCGATTTTCTCGAGGTACAACTGCGGGCCGCCGAGCCAGCCGGACATGAACATGAACAGCTTTTCTTCGGCGCTGGACAGGTCGGGCTGGTGCAGCTTGCGGATGCCGTAGGCTTCGGGCAGCGTATCCATGTATTCGTAGAAGAGCCTGACCAGGCGGCGCAGCGCGGGCTCGCCGCCGATGCGGGCATACGGGGTGGGCGTGGCAGTTTCGTTCATGGCACGGGAATGGCGGATGAGTTGAGCGGGCGCAGGGTGAGACGGGCGATCAGCCCGCCGCCGGGGCGCGGCAGCAGATCCAGGCGACCGTTGTGCGAGCGCGCGATGCGTTCGACGATGGCCAGTCCCAGTCCGGCGCCGGTGGTGTTGGTGCGTGCGGCTTCGAGCCGGGCGAAGGGCCGTTTCATGCGCTCGACATCCTGCGGCGGAATGCCGGGGCCGCTGTCGCGCACCTCGATGCTGATTTCGTCCGCGGCAGGGCTCAGGGCCAGTTCCACCGCGGATTCGCTGCCGGCGTAGCGCAGTGCATTGTCGATCAGGTTGCTGATTGCGCGGCGCAAGGCCTGCGGCCGCACCGATACGGCGCCGGCAAGAGTTGGCGCTGGCGATGCGGCGACGGGCGCTGCCAGGTCGACGCGGAAGCCGCGCCGCCCGTATTGCGTGGCGAGTTCCAGCAACAGGGCGGCGAGGTCCACCGGCTGCGCCGGCTCGCCGCCTTCCGAACGCGCGAAGTCGAGGAACTGGCCGATGGTCTTGTCCATTTCCTCGACGTCGGCCGA
>JAXMJU010000017.1:0-12930 GCA_034376265.1 Sulfuritalea sp. | reverse complement strand
GCAGCACCTTTCTCGCGACCCGATGATCGCGTTTGGCGATCTCCTGCATGCGCTTCTCGATCGCCGCGAGGTCGTCCGGCGTGAACGGCCGCTTGAAGGAAAAGTCGTAATAGAACCCGTTTTCGATGACCGGACCGATGGTCACCTGGGCTTCGGGAAACAACTCCTTGACCGCGTAGGCCAGCAGATGCGAGGTCGAATGGCGAATGATATCTACGCCATCGGCATCCTTGTCGGTGACGATCGCCAGTTGGGCATCGCGCTCGATCAGGAAGGAGGTATCGACCAGCGCGCCATCGACGCGACCGGCCAGCGCCGCCTTGGCCAGGCCGGCGCCGATCGAGGCGGCGACCTCGGCCACCGTCAGCGCTTGCGGGTATTCGCGTTTCGATCCATCAGGCAGGGTGATCACCGGCATAGTCGCAGCTCCAGAAATGCAACAGGGCGCACGGATCACGCGGAAATCACGCGGTGCGCCCCACTTTCGAATTCGCGAAATTTTATCACAGCGCCCGCCAGCCTTACGGCATCATTCCGCTCTCGCCACAGGCTCAGGGAGGCAAGCTATGGATATCGACGGATTCATGAAGAACTACCAGCGCGCCTGGGAAACCAGCGACGAAAACCTGCTGGCGTCGCTGTTTACACCCGACGGTTGCTACCGCAACACGCCTTTCGCGGTGCAGCAGGGCCATGAGGCGATAAAGCAGTACTGGCAGCGCACCAAGCTGCAGACCGACATCCGGCTTACCTACGACGTGCTGCAGCGCCACGCCACGGGCGGCATCGCCCACTGGCACACCACCTACCAGGTGACCTCGGAAGACATGTTCAAGATGTGGGCGGCCTCGACCGGCACCAACATGCTGGCGCGCCAGCCCGGCGACCCGCTGCCGCGCCTGGCGCTCGACGGCATCGCCAGCGTCGAATTCGACCAGGGCGGGCTGTGCCGCGAATTGCGCCTCTGGTGGCATAGCCGGATCGACGACTGATGCCGTTTTGCGGCCAGGGCTGCGCAGCGCACGGGCCGGAAGATGCGCTCAGGGCTCCGCCGCCGCTTCCGGTGCCTGACGGCCCCGCATCGCTTCCGCCATCGAAATGTTCGGCCGGTGGATGTAGAAGCCCTGCGCCAGATCGATGCCTTGCGCAACGACTTGATCGAGCACGGCCTGGTCTTCGACATACTCGGCCACGGTGCGGATACCCAAGTCCTTGCTCAGAGTGACGATGCTGCGTACCAGCGCCCTGTCCTTTTCGCTGCTCTTCATGCCGAGTATGAAGTCGCCTTCAATCTTGAGGAAATCGATCGGGAAGCGCTTGACGTAATGAAATGACGAAAAACCGGAACCGAAATCGTCGATCGCCAGCTTGAAACCCTCGCTGCGCAGGGTGCCGATGAAACGCTCGAGCAATGCCATGTTCTTGATCGTCTCGCGTTCCGTGATCTCGAACACCAGGCGCGTCGGATCGATCCTGAACTGGCTCGCAATGCGCCGGGTTTCCTGCACGAAATCATTCAGCACCAGGGCCCGCGGTGACATGTTGATGAACAGGTAGCCGCTGTAGCCGGTGGCTTCCACCGCCTCCAGGGTTTTCTCCAGCTGTATGAAATC
The DNA here is from genome assembly GCA_034376265.1 of Sulfuritalea sp. Lineage (GTDB taxonomy): Bacteria > Pseudomonadota > Gammaproteobacteria > Burkholderiales > Rhodocyclaceae > Sulfuritalea. The sequence goes on along the minus strand of JAXMJU010000017.1, from coordinate 11,317 downwards.
CAGTTTGTGCATCACGCCCATCTTTTCCGCGATGGCGACATATTCGTCGGCGATGATGTAGCGCCCATCCTCCATGCGGATCCGCGACAGCACCTCGATCGCCTCGACCTCGCCGCTGACGACATTGATGATCGGCTGGAAGAAGGGCACCACGCTGCGCTTCTCGACCGCGTTCAGGATCAGCATGCTTTTCTCGCCGAGAGTGCGGAAAACATCGATGACGTCCTGGGCATCGGGCACCACCACGCGATTCTTGCCCTCGGCCTTGGCGCGATACATCATGTTGTCGGCAAACAGGAAGAGGTCCTTCATCGCCACGGCATGGTCGGGATAGGTGGCCATGCCGATCGACACCGAGCCGGTGACGACCGCGCCGTCCGGCACGCCCATGATCACGCCACCCACTGCTTCGATGATCCGCCACGCCACCACTACGGCGGCCTCCAGGTCGGTTTCCGGCAGGATCGCGACGAATTCGTCGCCACCGTAGCGCGACAGGAGGTCGTCATCGCGAATCGCCGACTTGATGCCGCCGACCAGCAGCTGCAGCAGCTTGTCGCCGACCCCGTGGCCGTAGGAATCATTGATCGATTTGAAGTTGTCGGCATCGATCACCAGCAGCGTGAACTTCTTGCCGTGCCGCGAGGAGCGGATCACCTCGTTCTCGATCAGCTCCCAGAACACCCTCTGGTTATAGAGATTGGTCAGCGGATCGCGCGTGGCGTAGTACTCGAGATCCTTGGTGTATTTGTCGATGGCCTTGACCGAGCCGACGACGTTGAGCAGGGTGGCGAGAATGCTCTGCACCACCAGCAAGCGCATCGGGTCGGTTTCGTCCTGCGGCTGCATGCCGATGCCGACGATGCCGCCGATCTTCGGCGCGTCGACCAGCAGCGACTTGATCTGCACGTCGATATCCGCCGCCTTGAGTTCCGGCGTCACGGTACCGACGTCGGCAATATTGTGTTTGATGCGGATCGAATAGCCGGTTTCGAAATATTCGGTACGCTGCAGGATCTGGTACAGGCAATCTTCGAACACCCGCTTGGTCGCGTCGGACGGACGCCGGCGCCAGAAAATCTCCAGGTCGTAGGCCTCGTCACCGATCTTGAAAACCGAAAACATCAAGTAGGCCGGAATCACGGTATCGATATCGATGATCAGGCGACTGACATACTCACGCCAGTCCTTGATGACTTCCGTGGTCAGGACGAATTTTTCGAGCAGGCGAATCTCGAATTCGAGCATGTCCTTGTCCACTGCGATCGCCCGAATGCGCTCGGTCAATTGCCTGACTTCATTGGCCACGGCATTGAATTCGGAAAAGCCCAGATCGATCTGCCGGGCTTCCAGCGCGCGCAGGTCGGAGATCCGGTTGACCGCCCTGATGTCGCCGGCCAGGGTATCGATCGATTTTTCCAGGCGGCGCCGGATGTACAGCACCATGACCAGAGTCACCACCAGGACCACCGGGACGATGGGAGCGAAGGCATAGGTGAAGCGCGTCTGGTGCGATTCGATGGCGGGCGCCACGTTCTGCCGCACGTCGATCACGCCCAGCACATCGCCGACCGCCGCATTCACATGGCACTTGAGGCAGACGTCCTGAGCCTGCAGGGGATAGACGACGCGGATGACATCCCCCGCATCGATGCGCTGGCGGTTGCCTTCCTCCAGCGCACGCTCGATTGCGGCATCGGGCGTCTTCTGCGCAATCGCGCCGAACAGGGCGCTGACCTTCGGTCCGCGATAGATGTCGATCTGGCGCTGGCTGCGGTCCACGGATTTTTGTATCGCGCCGAGGAAGCCTTCCAGTTGCCGGCGGTTCCAGCCGGTGCTCATCAACTCGAACATCGCGTTGAAGGTCAGCTCGGCAAAGGCGGTGGCGTCCTGCACGGCATCGTCGCGCACCGAGCGATCATAAATTCCGCGCACCACGAACAGCGTGGTGGCGAAGATCGCGACGGCGAATACCGCGCCAGCGGCGAGTAGCAGCCCCTTGATGCTGCGCACAGGATTCATGTATGCCGGCACCGCGCGCAGATGGCCGGCGCCGCCGCCTCAAACACATTCCACTCGGTGACAGGGTGCGACGCGATCACGCCCGATCCTCGCGCACGGTCAGGCAATCGGCGGCCATGCCCCCGGTGGCGTAGATGTTGAGGAATTTCAGGCTGATCACACGCAGGCAGGATGACAGGTTCTTGTCGTTGGCAACCAGGCAGCCGTCGAGCACCCGCTCGATCAGGCGCGGCACGGTGAGGCCACATTCTTCGGCCATGGCGTCGATGACGTTCCAGAACGCACGCTCCAGCGCAACCGTGGTGCTGTGGCCATGAATGCGGAAACCGCGCTTTTCGGGAATGAACTCGCTGATCTGCGCCGTCGAGCAGGAGTCGAACATGTGATCGAGCAGATCCCGCGATTCACGATATATGGTCATCTTGCCTTCTCCGGACGGGCCGCACTTCTACGGCGAATTCTTGTTTGCAATAAATACTACCCGAGCCGCGTCCCCTTCCATAGAATTCTTTCACCGCGTCGGCCGGCCAAGCCGAAACGCAACAACAAGGAGGAGAACCGGCATGGAGTTTTTCCGCAAGACTCTCGACCCCATCATCGCGCTTGCGGCCATCGCGGTACTCGACATATTCATGTTCCTGCTGATGGGTGCGTGGACCGTCGGCGGCGGCGAGACGATGATGACCGGCCTGATGGCCCAGGCCGTGCTTGGCGACGAATTACAGCGGATTCCCTTCTGGAACATCGTCTTTCCGCCTCACGCCGACTACTGGAAGATCTATATCAGTCTCGGCATGCTGTTCGGCGCCTTCGTCGGTGCGGTGGCCAGCAAGGAGTTCTACCTGCGCGTGCCGCGCCATCTTTCCGAATGGGTGCTGATCACCATCGGCGGGCTGCTGATGGGCTTCGGCATCCGGCTGGCCTACATCTGCAACGTGTCGACCTTCTTCGGCCTGATGCCGGAAATGAACCTCGGCGGCTACCTGGCCATGTCCGGCATCGTCGCCGGCGCCTGGGTCGGTTCGCTGATCTACAAGAAACTTCTGGAGCGGGACACATGACACCCATCGTCGAATGCCTGGTGGCTTTTCTGTTCGGCTCCGTCGCCGGCCTGTTGATGCAGCGCTCGCGCTTCTGCAACACCGCCGCGCTGCGCGACGCGATCATGTTCAAGACCTATCGCAATACCAAGGCCATGCTGGTGGCGATGATGATCCTCACCATCGGCTTCACCGGCTTCATGAGCGTCGGCGCCGGCCATCCGCTGCAGTTCGACGTCGGCCTCAACACCTTCGCCGGGCTGTTCCTGTTCGGCATCGGCATGGTGCTGGCCGGGGCCTGCACCGTGTCCACCTGGGTCAAGGCCGGCGAAGGCAACATCGGCGCGCTGTGGGCGCTGATTTTCACTTTTGTCGGCATGTTCCTGTTCTCGCTGGTGTGGTCCGCCAGTTGGTGGCCGCCCGCGCCGCAGACCATGACCGGCCAGATCAATGCCCCGGCCCTGCAGCTCGGCTTCGCCAATGCGCAGACGCTGCAGGACAAGTTCGGCGTGCCCGCGATCGTCTTCGGCCTGGCGCAGACGGCTTTCCTGGCCCTGCTCTATCGCGGCATCCTGCGCCGCGAGCGCGCCCAGCACGCCGAGCACGAGAAGCACCAGCAGGAACACCAGAAGAAGAAGGCGGCCCGGGCCGCCGCTGTCGAAGCCTGATCGGGAGAAGGAAATGGGATTGTTCGGATCGAAAAAGAAAGCCGAGGAAGTCGTTGTCGGTGGCGAAGCAACACTTGCGGATGGCACGAAAATCGGCATCGCACGCCGCGTCGACTGCCTCGGCGTGTCCTGTCCGCGGCCGCAGCTGATGACCAAGAAGGCGGTCAACGAGGTTGCCGTCGGCGACATCATCGAAGTGCTGGCCGACAACCCGTCTTCGGTCGAGGCCTTGCCGCCGCTGTGCGACGAGCTGGATGCCACGCACCTGGAGACGGTCAAGGCGTCCAACTGCTGGCACATCTATATCCGCAAGGACTGATGCCATGTGGCAAAGACTGCTCCTGCGCCTGCTCGTAGCGCTTTCGGCGATAGCCAGTATCGGCGGCTTGCTCTGGATGACATTCGCGCCGCCGCCGGGCATGAAGGCGACCGCGGATGGCGTGCCCTATTTCACGCCGCCGGTGGTGCATCCGGTCAGCGGCGCAGCCGTGCCGATGGAAACGCTGGTGCGCCATTACAAGGGAGGCAAATGATGGGCATCGACGCGCAAACCATAGCCCACGGCCTGCTGTTCTGCCTGGCCTTCGGCATGATGTACCTGGCATTTTTCAGCGACTCGCTGTGAGCCTGACTTTTTTCGGGAGAGCCGCATGCTGAATCGCACCGGCGTAATTTTCTGTTCCGTGAGCCTGGCGCTGACCGTCGCCGTCTGCGCCGTCGGCTTTTCGCTGGCCGCCCTGCCGCGCGCAACCATCGCGGCGTCGAAGCAGCCGGCGCCCCCGGAAACCCTGCCCGAGCTCGATCTGCCCGGCTTCGGCAAGGTGACGGTAATCGACCTGATGGGCTATTACATCGACAATCCGCCGGCGCCGGTGGCCGCGGGCGCTGTGCCGGCCGCGGCGAAACGCTTCGGCGGTTGCTGACGATGCGTACAACGCTGTTCGCCCTGGCCCTGATTGCCGCGCCCGTGTCGGCGGCGGGCGACTTTGCCTACACGCAAAGAGTTGGCGCTGGCGACACGGTGATCGACAGCCGTCCGCTCGCGGACTGCAAGCGCGCCAGCCTGCCCGGCGCGCGCTGCCTGCCGGCCGAGGATTTCCTTGGACCGTCCCGGCAGTTGCCCAGCGAACGGAACATTCTCTGGTTGCTGGGAACGGCAGGTCTCGACGGAAGCGAATCCGTGCTGGTTGTCGGCCAGAATGAAACCGACCGTGATTTCGTCGCCGGCCTGCTCTATCTCGCCGGACAAAAGTCGGTGCGCATCCTGAGCGTTCCCCCGCGAATCCAGGGCACCGTCAGCGGCGCGGAGCGCGGTATGGTGCGCAGCGCGGTGTGGACGGCGCCGATGCGCGACCACTTGTGGGTACTGGGCGCGGACATTCTGCGCAGCAAGCCGGCGCTGATCGATGCGCGCCAGGCCGGGCCGATGCCATCTCCAAGCGCCGGGGTGGTGATTGCCGACGATGCCTGGCAAGCGATCGCCCGCTTCACGCAGTTGCGCGCGGGCCGCGGATTTGCCGTGCGCGTCCATCCGGGCGGTCTGGCAATGGCAGCAGGGAGAGCGCGGTAATGGACATCCTGTTCCATGTCAGCACGGCGGCCGGCGGGCGACTGCTGTATCCGCTGCTGCTCGCCGCAGGCCGCGCCGGGTGCAGCAGCGGCGCCTTCTTCACTCACGAAGGCGTGCTCGGGCTGCGCGACACCGACCTCGCCGCGGCCTTGGCGCAGGCCGACCGCGCCGTCGCCTGCGAGGAGTCCTGGCATCGCTTCTGCCCGGGACAGCCCTGCCCCGTCGAGGCCGGTAGCCAGACCACCAACAGCGCCCTGATGGGCGACGCGCGCAAGGTGGTGAGCCTGTGAGCGCCCCGCGCGGCCACCCGAAGGGGCGCCAGCCGTCCGGCGGAGCTGCGCAGCAGCGAACCACCGTCACCCCCTGCCTCGGGCAGGGGGCTGGGGGGAGGGTAGCCCAGTGAGCGAGTCGAAACCACCGGACAGCGCCCAGTCGCCCGATATGCCGCCGCCCCCTTCGCGCGAGCGGGTGCGGCAGGCGCGGCGGCGCTGGTTGCGCACCATCTTGCTCACCGGCGGGGTGATGGGCGCCGCGCTTTCGGGCTTCCTGCCCCTGGTCTATGCTCGCACCAAGCGTCTGCGGCCGCCCGGCGCGCTGGACGAAAAGGATTTCCTGTCCTCGTGCATCAAGTGCGGCCAGTGCGTGCAGGTCTGCCCGGTGCAGGCGATCAAGCTGGCCGACCTGGTCGATGGCTTCGGCGTCGGCACTCCTTACATCGATGCGCGCGAGCAGGCCTGCGATTTCTCCTGCGATGCCGTGCAGTGCATCCTGGCCTGTCCGACCGGATCGCTGGTGTACAAGAAGCCGGCCTTTCTCGGTTCGCGCAAGGGCGCCAAACTGGCCGCCGCGCCCATCCTCAAGGCCAAGGAAAAGGATGCCGAGCCGACCCTGAATCTGAGCGAGCGCATCGGCGTCGCGCGCCTGACGCGCCCCGAGGCCTGCCTGGCGATCCAGGGCAAGGGCTTCAAGGGCCAGGTGCGGGGGCCGTCGTTCAAGGGACGGATGCGCTACATGGAGGTCGACCGCTGGAAGCCGATCGGCGTCGCCGAACATCCCTACGATCTCGCCGAGTGCGATCTGTGCGTGCGCGAATGTCCGGTCAAGGGCGCGATTTCCATCGAGACCGTGTTCGCCCCCGACGGCAGCAAGCGCAAGTCGCCCGTGGTGCATGAGCCCTGCGTCGGTTGCGGCGTCTGCGAAATGATCTGTCCGGTCGAGCCGACCTGCATCGTGGTAGACGCGCGCGAGGTCTGGAATACATGAACCAATTCCTCAAGCGCCGCTTCTTCGACCAGATCGCCGTGATGTTCGGCCGCGAGCCGAAAAAGCCGGCCGCGATTTCCGCGCCTGCGCAGCAGATCCATGTCCTCAAGCGCGCCACCAACAAGGAAAAGCTGCAGGCGGCGACCCTCGCCCATGAGCGCTCGAAAAAGGTGCACAAATGGCGCAACCGGCGCTGGGCGGTGCTGATCGTCGCCAACCTGATGTTCACCTTCTCTTTCTGGCTGGATATCCAGATCCTCGAAGGCGCGCTGACCGCCTCGCGCTTCGTCGGCTTCCATCTGATCGATCTCAACTCGGCGCTGCAGGTGATGCTGGCGCACAAGCACATCATCGTCAATCTGGTGATCGGTACCGGCACGGTATTCGTCTTGTGGCTGCTTCTCGGCGGGCGCAGTTTCTGTTCCTGGGTCTGCCCATATCACTTGCTGGCGGAGTGGGCCGAGTACATCCACCTCTGGCTGGTGAAGAAGAAGCTGGTGACCGACCAGAACATCGATCGCCGCCTGCGCACCCTGTCCTGGATCGTCTTTGCCGTACTCGCGCTGGCCACCGGCTACACGGTGTTCGAAGCAATATCGCCGACCGGCATCCTATCGCGGGCGCTGATCTATGGCCCGGGCCTGGCCCTGCTCTGGGTGCTGGCGCTGCTCGTGTTCGAGGTGTTCTTTTCGCGCCGCGCCTGGTGCCGCTACGCCTGCCCGATCGGCCTCACCTACGGCGTGGTCGGCATCTTCTCGCCGGTACGCGTCAAGTACAAGCTCGACAGCTGCTTCCACGAAGGCGACTGCCGCAAGGTCTGCCTGGTGCCCCACGTACTCGACACGGTGATCAAGGGCCGTGCGGTCGATACCGAAGTGCCGATCGGTCCCGACTGCACGCGCTGCGGACTGTGCGTCGACACCTGCCCGACGGGTTCGCTCACCTTTGACGTCAAGGGCCTGTCGAAACTGCTATGAAGACCCTTGATCCGCAGATTACGCAGATTTCACAGATTAAGGCGAACCCTATTTCGGTTTTCAATCTGCGAAATCTGCGTAATCTGCGGACAACGCTTTTCGTTCTTCCTCCCAAGCCATGATCAGTTTCTCGCACGTCACCAAAAGCTTTCGCAAGTCGCGTGTGCTCGATGACATCAGCCTGGACATAGGCTTGTCCGAGCGCGTCGCCCTGATCGGCTCCAACGGCGCCGGCAAGACCACGCTGATCCGCTGCCTGCTCGGCGAATACACCTTCGACGGCCGCGTCAGCATCGCCGGCCGCGACCCGCGCCAGGAGCGCACGGCGGTGCTGGGATCGATCGGCTTCGTGCCGCAGCTGCCGCCGCCGCTGAAAATGCCGGTGGCGCAGTTGATCGATTTTTCCGCCGCATTGTGCGGCACCGACCCGGCGCGCATTCACCAACTGGCGCAGCGTCTGGGACTCGACCTGGCGCCGATCCTGACGCGGCCCTTCGTCAAGCTTTCCGGCGGCATGAAGCAGAAGCTGCTGATCGCGATTGCGCTGGGCCGCGACGCGAAGCTGCTGATCATGGACGAGCCGGCGGCCAATCTCGACCCCGAGGCGCGCAAGATCTTCTTCGAACTCCTGGCCGAACGCCAGGAGGACGTCACCATGCTGATTTCCAGCCATCGCCTGAACGAGGTCTCGGCGCTGGTGAATCGGGTGATCGAAATGGACATGGGCAAGGTCGTGCTCGACGATCGTGTCGCCGACGACGTGTCGCTGTCCGGCCAGTTCGCCTGCCGCATTTCGCTCAAGCGCAGCGAGGCCGCATTCGCCAAGGCGATGCAGGCCTGGAATTTCCGCGATCTGGGCGAGGGGCTGGAATGGGAGGGCGTGGTGCCGGGCCCCGACCGCCTGCGCTTCATGGGCATGACCTCGCGCTACGTGGCGCTGATCAGCGACTATTCGCTGCACGAGGCGCCGTCCGTTGCGGCAGGCAATGGCGGCGGCGCGGCGCGGTACAAAGTTGGCGCTGACGCCACGGTGATCTGATGGACCGCCGCCGTTTCCTTGCCACGGGTCTTGCGCTGACGCCCATCGCCGCCGCCCTCTCGGCCTGCGGCAGTGCCGGCGCCTGGCCCGAAGGCATGGCCGAAATCAAATGGGACCGCGATACCTGCACGCGCTGCAGCATGGTCATATCCGATCGCCGCTTTGCCGCCGAGCTGCGCGGCGGCGAAAAGAACACGGTATTCAAGTTCGACGACATCGGCTGCGCCGTGTTCTGGATGCGCGACAGGCAGAAGGATCATCCCTGGTTGACTGACCCGGCCACCCGCCTCTGGGTCGCCGACGTCAGCGCCAGCGGCGACAAGTGGCTGGAGGCGCGCAAGGCCTATTACAGCGGCGGCAAGATGTCGCCGATGGCCTACAACCTGGGCGCCAAAGTCTATGCCGAGGCCGGCGATCTCGGATTCGAGGAAATGCGCCAGCATGTGCTGGCCAAAGGCAAGTAGAAAGCACACATGAAACAACTCTGGCTCACCGCCAAACTCGACATCGTCGAATCCCTGCGTGCGCGCTGGTTCCAGGTCTACACCCTGGTCTTCGGCGGCATCGTCGCCCTCTTGTTCCTGTTTGGCCTGACCGAGTCGCGCGTGCTCGGTTTCATCGGCCTGTCGCGCCTCCTGGTCACCTATATCCAATTGACCATGGCGATCCTGCCGATCTTCGTCCTCATCACCACGGTGCGCTCGGTGGCGGGCGACCGCGAGGCCGGCGTCTATGAATACCTGCTGTCCTTGCCGGTGTCGCTGGCGGCCTGGTTCTGGGGCAAGATCCTCGGCCGCTACATCGTGATCTTCCTGCCGGTGTTCGGCGCCATGGTGCTCGCGGTGCTGATTGCGCTGCTGCGCGGGATCGAGGTGCCGTGGGGCATGTTCGGCTATTACACGGCGCTGCTGGCGGTGATGGCGGCCTGCTTCCTCGGCATCGGCATGCTGATCTCGGCACTGGCGCGCAGCACCGACATGGCGCAGGGCGCCGCCTTCGTGGTCTGGCTGACGCTGCTGCTGTTCCTCGACCTGATCCTGCTCGGCGTGATGATCCAGGGCAAGGTCTCGCCCGAAGTCGCGGTCACGGTCGCGCTGGCCAATCCGCTGCAGGTGTTCCGCACGGCGGCTTTGGCGCTGTTCGATCCGCAGTTGATCGTGCTCGGCCCGTCGGCCTACGTCATCCTCGACCTGTTCGGCGTGACCGGCTACAAGGTCTTCGCCCTGGCCTATCCGACCCTGGTCGGCATTGCGGCGGCAAGCCTGGGCTATCAGTTGTTCCGCCGCGGCGACCTGCCATGAGGCGGCTGCTGGCAGCCTTGCTGCTGGCCTGCGGCAGCCTGCCTGCCCTGGCTGCCGACAAGCTGTCCAGCGCGCCGCTGTTCGCCGCCACGCTGTTCGACCTCGACAACAAGGCGGTGGCCTTTGCCGCCTACCGCGGCAAGCCGCTGATCGTGAATTTCTGGGCGCGCTGGTGCCCGCCCTGTCGCGTCGAAATCCCCGAGCTGGTCGAGATCCAGGCCCGGCACCAGGCGCGCGGCGTCGAGGTCATCGGCATCAGTCTCGAAAGCGATGCGCCGCCGGTGCGCGATTTCGCCAAGGCCTACGACATCAATTACACCGTGCTGCTGACGCGCGACAAGGGCGTTGCTTTGTTGCAGGCGCTGGGCAACGCCAAGGCCGGCCTGCCCTACACTGTGGTCCTCGACCGTCGCGGCGAGATCGTGGGCAGCAAACTCGGCGCAATGAACGGCGCCGAACTGGAAGCCGCCGCCGCCGCGGCGCTCAAATGACCAACAGCTAGACCGAAGGAAGCGAAACATGCCGAAGCCGCTGGAACCGACCCTGGATGCCCTGCCCAACCCCTTCCTGCGCTATTTTGCGGCGACGCGGCCGGCCTTTCTTTCCGTCACCTTCGTCGGCTGCCTGCTGGGCCTGGCCACCGCGGCCTGGTCCGGCATCGCCGTCGGTCCGGCGCTGGCCACCGCGACGCTGTTCTTCGCCCTGATGGCGCACGCCGGCGCCAACGTCATCAACGACTACTACGATGCGCTGTCGGGCTGCGACAGCGCCAACACCGAACGCCAGTTTCCCTTCACCGGCGGCAGTCGCTTCATCCAGAACGGCGTGCTCTCGCTGCGTGCCACCGGCATACTCGGCTATACGCTGCTGGCGGTGGTGGTGCCGGCCGGCCTGTGGCTGACCGCGATCAGCGCCTCGGGGCTGATGCTGATCGGCATGGCCGGGCTGGTGGTGGGCTGGGCCTATTCGGCGCCGCCGCTGAAGCTGCAAAGCCGCGGCCTGGGCGAGTTCGCCATCACCGCCGGCTGGTTGCTGGTGGTGGTCGGCAGCGACTTCGTGCAGCGCCACGATTTTGCCTTCGCGCCCGTCGCCAGCGGCCTGGGCTTCGCCCTGCTGGTGGCCAACGTGCTCTACATCAACCAGTTTCCGGACGTGAAGGCCGATGCCGGCGCGGGCAAGTACACGCTGGTGGTGCGGCTCGGCGTGGCGCGGGCGCGCTGGGGCTATGTGCTGATAGCCGCGCTGGCCTACGGTTGGCCGCTGCTGATGGTGCTGCTGGGCCATCTGCCGCTGCCGGCGCTGCTCGCGCTGCTGCCCGCGGCTGCCAGCATCGGCGCGACGCGCCGGCTCTGGTCCTGCGCGGCGCGGCCGGCGGAACTCACGCCCGCGCTCAAGCTGACCATCCTTGCCGCGAGCGCTCACGGCCTGTTGCTGGCC
>JAXMJU010000016.1:0-2724 GCA_034376265.1 Sulfuritalea sp. | reverse complement strand
TCCGCGCCCGCCACGCCGAGATCGCCGCCTGGGCGCTGGGCCGCCTCACGCTGCGGCGCGGCGGCGAGTGCACGCTGGCGGTTGCCGAGCACCTGATCGACAGCCACAGCGACGGCAGCTACGCCGTGCTGCGCCTGGCCGGCAGCTGCCCGTCCGGCGGCGGCGAACTGGCGCTCGACTACCGTCTGCTGTTCGAGCTCGATGCGCTGCATCGCGGCCTGCTGCGCCTGGGTCTGGATGGCAGCACGCAGACGGCGGTGCTCTCGCCGCAGCGCGCCGAGCAGCGCTTCGCCGCCGGTGAGGTTTCGCGCCTGGCACAGTTCGGGCAATACCTGCTGGAGGGCATCTGGCATATCTGGATCGGCTTCGACCACATCCTGTTCCTGCTCTCGCTGCTGCTGCCGGCGGTACTGGTGCATGAGGCGCGGCGTTGGCGCGGCGTCGCCAATTTTCGGCTGGCCCTGGTCGAGGTGCTCTGGGTGGTGACAGCCTTCACCGTCGCGCATTCGATCACGCTGTCGCTCGCGGCCCTGGGCCTCGTCGCTTTGCCCTCGCGGCTGGTGGAATCGGCGATCGCCGCCTCGGTGATGCTGGCCGCGGCGAACAACCTGAAGCCGCTGGTCGAGCGGCGGCGCTGGATGGTGGCTTTCGGTTTCGGACTGATCCACGGCTTCGGTTTTGCCAGCGTGCTGGCGGAACTCGGGTTGCCGCGGGAGACGCTGGTGCTGTCCCTGCTCGGTTTCAATCTCGGCGTCGAAACCGGCCAGCTGGCCATCGTCGCCGTATTCCTGCCGCTGGCCTATGCGCTGCGAGCCACGCCCTTCTATCGCCGCGGCATATTCGTCGGCGGTTCGCTGGCAACCCTGGTGATCGCCCTGATCTGGTTCGTCGAGCGCGCCTTCGATCTGAAGCTGATCAGCGCCTGAGCGAATCTCTCACTTCAGCTTCTTGCAGGGCCTGGCATGGATCATGTCGCGGATCTCGGGGCCGTTGGGCAGGGTGCGCCGGCTTTCGATCGCGCAACTATCGCCCTGCATCGTGATGCCCGTCACCATGAAGCTGTCGGCGACGCTGCCGGAATCTTCGTACTGAATCTGGATGACCTCGCCCTTGTTGATCACGCCGGGGATGCGGGCCGATATGTTGGTCATTTTCGGCGTGATCATGGCTTCGGAGGCTCGCCTGAGTTCTCCCGAGCCATTGGTGCTGACCGATTCGACGGGTTCCTGCGCGCGGGCGGCGGTGACCAGGACAAGACACAAGGCAAGAATTGGCAATGGTCTGTTCATGATTTGCATTTCCTTACGCGGTAGTCGATTCATTTCAGCATGGCACGCTTCACGAGGCCAAGCAAGCCGCATATTGTCCGTGGGCAAGCGCCGGATCAGGCTCCGCGCCGTTCGTGCTCGTCCCAGAGCGCGCGGGCGAAGGCCTTCCATGCCGCGCCGCCGTGGGTAAGGGAATTCTGGTCGGCGCTTTCCTTCATCACCGTCAGCATCAATTGCGCCAGACCGAAGAGTTCGAGCCGGGCGCGGTCGGCCGGATTGTCGGGCTCGCAGTTTTTCCGGCCCAGTTTGCAGTCGAGGGCCTGGCGCGCCAGTGCGCGCACCTGCGCTTCGTCGTTCCAGTCGATGCCGAGGATCACGCCCTTGGTCTCGATTTCGTGTTCGATCTGCCGGGCTTCGCGGCTATAGTTTTCGAAACCGCTCATGCCACCGCCTTTCTGGCACGCGGTGCCGGCTTCGGCTTGGCTTTGCTTGCGGCTGCCGGCCGTGCCGCGAGAAAGCGCGCGAGATAGCGGCCGGTGTAGCTGCCCGTGACCTGCGCCACGTCTTCCGGCGTGCCGGTGGCGATGATGCGGCCGCCGCCGTCGCCGCCTACGGGGCCGAGGTCGACCACCCAGTCGGCAGTCTTGATCACGTCGAGGTTGTGCTCGATGACGACGACCGTGTTGCCGTGGTCGCGCAGGCGGTGCAGTACCGAGAGCAGCATTTCGATGTCCTGAAAATGCAGGCCGGTGGTCGGTTCGTCGAGGATGTAGAGGGTGCGGCCGGTGTCGCGCTTGGAGAGTTCCAGCGCCAGCTTGACGCGCTGCGCTTCGCCGCCGGAGAGAGTGGTGGCCGACTGGCCGAGCTGGATGTAGGAGAGGCCGACATCGACCAGGGTCTGCAGCTTGCGCGCGACGACCGGCACCGGATCGAAGAATTCGCGTGCTTGTTCGACGGTCATCTGCAGCACTTCGTGGATGGTCTTGCCCTTGTAGCGCACTTCCAGCGTTTCGCGGTTGTAGCGCTTGCCGTGGCACACATCGCAGGGCACGAAGATGTCGGGCAGGAAATGCATTTCGACCTTGATCATGCCATCGCCCTGGCAGGCTTCGCAGCGTCCGCCCTTGACGTTGAAGCTGAAGCGCCCGGGGCTGTAGCCGCGCTCGCGCGAAGCCGGCACGCCGGCGAACAGTTCGCGGATCGGCGTCAGGAGGCCGGTGTAGGTCGCCGGGTTGGAGCGCGGCGTGCGGCCGATCGGCGACTGGTCGACGTTGATCACCTTGTCGAAGAATTCGAGGCCTTCGATCTCGCGATGCGGCGCCGGCTCGACGGCCGAGCCGTAGAGGTGGCGCGCGGCCGCGGCGTAGAGCGTGTCGTTGATCAGCGTGCTCTTGCCCGAGCCGGAAACGCCGGTGATGCAGGTGAACAGGCCGACCGGAATCTGCAGGTCGACCTG
>JAXMJU010000015.1:0-13205 GCA_034376265.1 Sulfuritalea sp. | reverse complement strand
CGCCGCGCCATCGCCGGCTTCTATGCGCGGCTGGCCGCCACCACGCTGCAGCTCGACCAGCTCGAAGCGCCGCGCCATGCCGTGGCCGCGGCCGAGCCCTATGCCTCGGCCGCCGAGTTCGGCGCCGACCTCGACGTGCTGCATCGCTCGCTGATCAGCCACAAATGCGCCCTGCTTGGGCGCGGACGGCTGCGCCGCCTGCGCCACGCGGTGGCGATCTTCGGCTTCCATCTGGCGCCGCTCGACTTGCGCCAGAACTCCGACGTGCATGCGCGCACCGTGGCCGAACTGCTGGCCATCGCGCGACCGGGCAGCGACTACCTGGCGCAGGACGAAGCCGCGCGCATCGCGCTGCTGCTCGAAGAACTCGCCACGCCGCGCCCGCTGATGGCGCCCGGCGTCAATTACTCCGAGGAAACCCGTGGCGAGCTGGCGATCTTCCATACCGCGCAGAGCATCCACCGGCGCTATGGCAAGGCGGCGATCGAGAACGTGATCATCTCCAAGGCCGACGGCGTCTCCGACATCCTCGAAGTCGCGGTGCTGCTCAAGGAAGTCGGCCTGCTGCGGCCGCTGCAACACGCGCTCGACGTCAATATCGTGCCGCTGTTCGAGACCATCGAGGATCTGGCCAATGCCGGGCCGATCATGGACCGCCTGCTGGCGATCCCGCTCTACAAGCGCCTTCTGGTTTCGCGTCAATCGCTGCAGGAATGCATGCTCGGCTATTCGGACAGCAACAAGGACGGCGGCTTCCTGACTTCGGGCTGGGCGCTCTACCGCGCCGAGATTGCGCTGACCCAGGTGTTCGCCCGCCACGGCATTACGCTGCGTCTGTTCCATGGCCGCGGCGGCTCGGTCGGCCGCGGCGGCGGGCCGAGCTACCAGGCGATACTTGCACAGCCGCAAGGCGCGGTGCAGGGCCAGATCCGCATCACCGAACAAGGCGAGGTGATCGCCTCGAAATATGCCAACCCGGAACTCGGCCGGCGCAACCTCGAAATCCTCGCCGCGGCGACGCTTGAAGCCACGCTGCTGGGCCACCAACACGATGCGCCGCGCCCCGAGTTCCTCGCCGCGATGGAAGAACTCTCGGCCGCGGCCTGCGCCGCCTATCGTCGCATGGTCTACGAGACACCGGGCTTCGAGCAGTACTTCTGGGAATCCACGGTGATCGCCGAGATCGCTGCGCTCAACATCGGCAGCCGGCCGGCCTCGCGCAAGAAGACCACGGCGATCGAAGACCTGCGCGCAATTCCCTGGGTGTTTTCCTGGGCCCAGTGCCGCCTGATGCTGCCGGGCTGGTTCGGCTTCGGCGCCGCAGTTGTCGCATTCCGCGAAGCGCATGGCGCAGCCGGCATGGCCCTGCTCGCCGAAATGAATCGCGAATGGGGCTTCTTCCGCGCCCTGCTGTCGAACATGGACATGGTGCTGGGCAAGAGCGACATCGCGATCGCCGAACGCTACTCGCAACTGGTCAAGGACGAGACGCTGCGCGATGCGATCTTCCCGCGCCTCAAGGCCGAGTGGCAGTCATCGATCGATGCGCTGCTGGCGGTCACCGGGCAAAAGGAATTGCTTGACCTCAATCCGCTGCTGAAGCGCTCGATCCGCAACCGCTTTCCCTACCTCGATCCGCTCAATCACATCCAGATCGAACTGCTGCGCCGCCACCGTGCCGGCGAAACCGACGAGCGCGTGCAGCGCGGCATCCACCTGACCATCAACGGCGTCGCCGCCGGCCTGCGCAACAGCGGTTAATCCGCGTATTGCTTGCCGCCGTAGCGCGTGACGCCGATCAGCAGACGCACCAGGCTGTAGGCGGCGGCGCTGGCGATGCGCGCCAGCCAGGAACGGCGCCGGTGGTCCGCCGACCGGATCTCGTGGGAAGCTCCTGTTATCGCGGCGTCCAGGCTGGCGTGCAAGGTTTTGGCGAAGCCGGCGTCGCGCACCACCAGGTTCGCTTCGCGCGACAGCAGCAGGCTGAAGGGATCGATGTTGGACGAGCCGACGGTCGCCCAGTGCTTGTCGATCACCGCCACCTTGGCATGCAGGAAGGCCTTGTCGTATTCGAAGACACGGACGCCCGCCGACAGCATGCGGTCGTAGAGCGAGCGCGTTGCATAGTGCTGCAGCAGGTACTCGACGCGGCCCTGCAGCAGCAGGGTCACCACCACGCCGCGCTTGGTCGCCGCCAGCAGCGCCTTGCGCAGGCGCCGGCCGGGGAAGAAATAGGCGTTGGCAATCACGATCTCGCGCCGGGCACCCTGGATCGCATGCAGATAGGCGTTCTCGATGTCGCGCCGATGGCGCAGGTTGTCCCGGATCACCAGTGCGGCCAGCGTCGTGCCGCTGACCGCCGGCGCGGCGGGCAGCGGTGCCGGCGGCGGCGGGCGGCGGCCGAGGCGCGCCCAGCGTACCAGTCGCCAGACATGCCGCACGTCGGTGTGGATCCGCGCGACCAACGGGCCCTCGATGCTCACGGCGTAATCGAAGCGCGGCGACCGCGCTTTGCCGTCGTCGAAATCGTCCAGCACATTGATGCCGCCGACGAAGGCCAGGCGACCATCGACGACGACTAGTTTGCGGTGCAGCCGGCGCAGACGGTGACGCCTGAAGCGGAATTGTCCGATCTCCGGGCGGTAGGTCATGACCTCGGCGCGGTCGGCCGTCAAAGAGGCGCCGAGGCCGGCGGCAAACTCGCGCGCACCGAAACCATCCACCAGCACGCGCACCGCGACGCCGCGTTGCGCAGCGCGTGCCAGCGCCGCGGCGACCCGGCGCCCGGTGGCGTCGTCGGCAAAGATGTAGGTTTCGAGATGCACTTCGTGCACTGCGGCGTCGATCGCGGCGATCAGCGCGGGAAAGTATTCGCTGCCCGAATTGAGCAAGGACAGCCGGTTGCCCGCGAGGAATCGGTGCGCAGCCGTATCGCGCATGGCGGCGCTCACGCGCTTGGCGTGCCGGAACTTTCGCTGCGCGGGTCGGCAGCGGTGGCCACGATCCGGAATTCGGCGGAAAGCACCGCATGGTCGGAAATGCTCGACCACGGCCGTCCGGCATGGACTTGCGTCGCGACGGTCTGCATGCCGCGCTGGTAAATGCGGTCGAGGCGAAACATCGGCAGGGCGGCCGGATAGCTGCGCGAGGGCCGGCGGCCGTCACCGGAAAATACCTCGGCCAGGCCGAGGCGTTCGGCCAGCAGGTCATCGGCGCGATTGCGCCAGTCGTTGAAGTCGCCGGCGATCAAAAGTGGCGCAGCGGCCGGCACGACTTCCTCGATGCGGCTTGCCAGCGCATCGAGCTGCAGCCGCCGCGAGCGCGCGAACAGCGACAGATGCACGCAGACGCAATGCAGCGGCTGCGCCAGCCAGGGCAGCTGGACCACGCAGTGCAGCAGTCCGCGCCTGTCGAAGCGCAGGTGGGTCACATCCTGGTTGTCGCTATGCAGAATGGGAAAGCGCGAAAGGATCGCATTGCCGTGGTGGCCGTGGTCGTAGACCATGTTGCTGCCGTAGCAGTGGTTGCTCCAGACTTCCTCGGCGAGGAATTCGTGCTGCGGCAGCGCCGGCCAGTCGGTATGCCGTGTGGCGTGCAGCAGATGCAGCCCCTGCACTTCCTGCAGGAACACGATGTCGGCCGACAGCTCGCGCAGGCGCTCGCGCAACTCATGCACCATCATGCGGCGATTGAATTGCGAAAAGCCCTTGTGGATGTTCCAGGTGGCGACGGACAGCGCCCCGGGCGTGGCCTCCCGGGTCTGCTCATTGAGGTGTAGCTTCACTCAGGAGGCCGCGAGCATGCGCTCCAGCGAGATCTTTGCCAGCCTCGCCTCGTGCTCGGGCACCTTGATCTGGTTGACGACGCGTCCTTCGACCAGGTTTTCCAGAGTCCAGGCCAGGTGCTGCGGATCGATGCGCTGCATGGTCGAGCACATGCAGACGGTGCTGGCCATGAACTGCACGATCTTGCCTTCGTGCTTGACTTCCTGCGCCAGGCGCTCGACCAGATTCAATTCGGTGCCGACCAGCCAGCGCGTGTTGGGCGGCGCGGCTTTCACCGTCTGCAAAATGGTCTCGGTGCTGCCGATGTAGTCGGACTGCTTGCAGACTTCGAAGCCGCATTCGGGGTGCGAGATGACCAGGCCGTCGGGATACTGGTTGCGGAACTTGATGATGTCGCGCGGCTGGAACATCTGGTGCACCGAACAGAAACCGTGCCAGAGGATGATCTTTGCTTTATCTATCTGCTCGCGGGTGAGGCCGCCCTGTTCGAGGTCGGGATTCCAGATCACCATTTCATCGAGGGGAATGCCCATCTTGTAGCCGCTCCAGCGGCCCAGGTGCTGGTCGGGGAAGAACAGCACTTTCTCGCGCTGGGCGAAGGCCCAGTCGAGAATCTTCGGCGCGTTGCTCGAGGTGCACACGATGCCGCCGTGCTCACCGCAGAAGGCCTTGAGGTCGGCCGCCGAATTGATGTAGGTGACCGGTGTGACCTTTTCGTCGGGATTCAGCACCGCGCCGAGTTCGCGCCAGGCGCGCTCGACCTTGGCCAGGCTGGCCATGTCGGCCATCGAGCAGCCGGCGGCGAGGTCGGGCAGGATAGCTACCTGCTCGGGGCGCGACAAGATGTCGGCCACTTCGGCCATGAAATGCACACCGCAGAAGACGATGTTCTCGGCATTCGACTGCGAAGCCAGGCGCGAGAGCTTGAGTGAGTCGCCGGTGATGTCGGCGTGCTCATAGACATCGGCGCGCTGGTAGTGGTGGCACAGCAGCACCACTTTGTCGCCGAGCTTGGCGCGCGCGGCACGGATGCGTTCGCCGGCGTCGCGGTCGGCCAGGGTGTTGAAGCGGTCAAAGGAAATGGTGGCTGTTTGCATGATCTGAACTTGGGATTGAGCGCGGCTAAATCAAGACTGGTGCCAGGGCAGGCCGCTGGCGCGCCAGCCGCCGCTGCGGTTGCGCTGGCCGTTGGAATCCTTGTTGCCCTCGAAACCTTCGAGGATGTTGTAGCAATCGGGGAAGCCGGCCTCGGTGGCGGCCTTCGCCGCGGCGCTGGAGCGCTGGCCCGAACGGCACAGAAACAGCAGCAGGGATTCAGTCATCACGGAATGCTTGAGGGTCGGGATGAAATGCGGATTGAATACATTCCCCGGATAGGCCATCCATTCGATTTCGATCGCGCCGGGCACCCGGCCCACCCAGTCCCACTCGGCCTTGGTGCGCACGTCGACGAGCCGCGCGCCGGGCGCCAGCTGCAGCAGCTCATGCGCCTCGCGCGGCGTCAGCGCGCCTTCGTAGGACAGGTTCAGCTCGCGGGCGCGCGACTGGGCCAAGCTGAGCAGTTCGGTGATGCGTCCCATGGGAAGTCCGGCTGGATGAGCGGGATAGAATGCGAAGGATTCGAGTATAGCTTTCCCTCATGTCCCGCGAAACCCATTCCCCCAAGATGGCCGACCACCCGCGCACGGGCGCGCCGGCGCGACAGGACGCGCGCTTCGCGGAGGGCCAGCGCATCACCTGGGTCAGCGTCTGCGTCAATGTCGTGCTGACCGCCATGCAGCTGGTGGTGGGTTTCGTCGCGCATTCGCAGAGCCTGATTGCCGACGCCATGCACACGCTGTCGGACATCGTCGCCGACGCCTTCGTGCTATTCGCCAATCGCAAGGGCGCGGAAGCTGCCGATGCCGAGCATCCCTACGGCCACGGTCGCTTCGAGACGGCGGCCTCGCTGGTGCTGGGCCTGCTGCTGGCCGGCACCGGCGTCGGCATTCTGATCACGGCGGCGGGCCGCCTGCAGGACATCGGCAGCGCGCCGCCGGTCGGCGTCGCGGCGATGTGGGCGGCGATGTTCACGCTGGCGGCCAAGGAAGGCCTGTTCCGCTACATGCTGGCCACGGCCGAGCGCCTGCGTTCGCCAATGCTGGTGGCCAACGCCTGGCACGCGCGCGCCGATGCGCTGTCCTCGCTGGTGGTGGCGGTCGGCATCGCCGGCGCCTTGCTCGGCTTCAAATTTGCCGACGCCGTGGCGGCGATCATAGTCGGCGCCATGATCGTACGCGCCGGACTCAAGTTCGGCTGGGAAGCCATCCGCGAACTGATCGATACCGGCCTCTCGGCGGAGGAAGTGGCGGCCATCCGCAAGACCATCGCGACGACCCCCGGCGTGCTCGGCATGCATGAACTGCGCACGCGCCGCATGGCGCATCAGGTCCTGGTCGATGCCCATGTCCAGGTCAATCCGCGCATCAGCGTCTCCGAAGGCCATCGCGTCGCCGAAACGGTGCGGCAGCGCGTGCTGAAGAGCCATGCGGAAGTGCTCGACGTATTGGTTCACGTCGACCCCGAAAACGACTTGCTGGGCAATGCCGCCACGGCTTTGCCGGACCGCGCCTTCCTGCTCGCCCATCTGCGCGAACTGCTCGATGCCGATCCGCCGGAGTTCGAGTGCACCATGCTGCATTACCTCGGCGCACGGGTCGAGGCCGAAGTATTTCTGCCGCCCGGCTTTGCCGACGACGCCAAGATCGCGGCGATCAGGCAGCGCGTGGCGGCGGCCCTGCCCGGCGACCCTTGGTTCATTGCCATTCGGCTTAATCAGAGGATTGCACCAAAATAGTGCGGTCGATTGTGTTTGTGCATGATATTGGTGCGTGCATCGAGGCATCGAGAAGCAAAAAGACTTGTGGCACAATCGCTTTCTTTCGCGGTGCAAATGGCACGCTACCTGCTATCTGCGAGCTGCACCGCAATTGTTTCGGAATCGATTTCACAGCATTTGCCATTTACTCTCAGGAGAGCAGCTCATGACCCCCCAGGACGTACTCAAACTGGTCGAAGAGAAGGAAGTCCGCTTCGTCGACTTCCGCTTCACCGACACCCGCGGCAAGGAACAACACGTTGGCGTACCCGTTTCCGCCTTCGGCATTGAAAAGTTCGAAGACGGCCATGCCTTCGATGGTTCCTCCATCGCCGGCTGGAAGGGCATTCAGGCCTCCGACATGCAACTGATGCCCGATGCCACTACCGCCTACATCGATCCCTTCATGGACGAAACCACGCTGGTATTGACCTGCGACGTGGTCGAGCCGGCCGACGGCAAGGGCTATGACCGCGATCCGCGCTCGATCGCCAAGCGCGCCGAGGCCTATCTGAAATCCTCCGGCATCGGCGACGCCGCCTTCTTCGGTCCCGAGCCCGAATTCTTCATTTTCGACGCGGTCGAATGGAAAATCGACATGTCCGGCTCCTACTGCAAGGTCATCTCGGAGGAAGCCGCCTGGGCCTCGGCCGACAAATTCGAAGCCGGCAACAGCGGCCATCGTCCGACCGTCAAGGGCGGCTACTTCCCGGTGCCGCCGGTCGACAGCCTGAACGACATCCGCGCCCAGATGTGCCTTGCGCTGGAAGCCTGCGGCGTGCCGGTGGAAGTGCATCACCACGAAGTCGCCACCGCCGGCCAGTGTGAAATCGGCACCAAGTTCGGCCCCCTGGTGCAGCGCGCCGACTGGACCCAGATCCTCAAGTACATCGTGCATAACGTCGCCCACAGCTACGGCAAGACCGCAACCTTCATGCCCAAGCCGATCGTCGGCGACAACGGTTCCGGCATGCACGTGCATCAGTCGATCTGGAAGGACGGCAAGAACCTGTTCGCCGGCAACGGCTACGCCGGTCTGTCCGAGACCGCGCTGTACTACATCGGCGGCATCATCAAGCACGCCCGTGCCCTGAACGCCATCACCAACCCGCTGACTAACTCCTACAAGCGTCTGGTGCCCGGCTTCGAAGCCCCGGTCAAACTGGCCTACTCGGCGCGCAACCGTTCCGCCTCGATTCGCGTCCCCTACGTGCATTCGGACAAGGCGCGTCGCATCGAAGTACGCTTCCCGGATCCGGGCGCCAACCCCTACCTGGCGTTTACCGCCATGATGATGGCCGGCCTCGACGGCATCCACAACAAGATCCATCCCGGCGATCCGGCCGACAAGAACCTCTACGACCTGCCGCCGGAAGAGGACGCGAAGATCCCGACCGTCTGCTCGAGCCTGGAACAGGCGCTGGACTACCTCGACACCGGCCGCGAATTCCTGCTGCGCGGCGGCGTGTTCAGCAACGAGATGATCGACGCCTACATCGAGCTCAGGATGGAGGAAGTCACGCGCTTCCGCATGACCACCCATCCGCTCGAGTACGAGATGTACTACTCGATCTGATGAAGCCCTTGCGTAGTGGACGGGCCAGCAGAACGCACTGACCTCGCCGCCACGGATAATCGGGGATGCGACGATAAAAATGGACGGGCGTTGCCCGTCCTTTTTTATCGTCGGTGCGCGCAGCGCAATCCCCGGCGGGCAAGGCCCCGCGCAGGATGCGCGGACGGGATTCTGGCGCTGTTTCCGCGGTTGACATACACTGGGCGGCATGAAGAGGTTCCTGCTGCCCCTGTCGCTGCTGCTGGCCTTGCCGGTCGCCGCCAACACGCTCTACAAGTGTACGGACGAGTCCGGCGCGGTGTTGTTCACCAACCAGAAAATCACCCGCAAGGGTTGCACCGTGCTTTCCTACCAGGCGCCTCCTCCTCCCCCTGGCGGCGTGATCAGGCAACGCCCCGCGGCGGCGCCGACACCAGGCGATTTCCCGCGCGTTTCAAGCAACGAGCAGAGGGTCCGCGACGGCGATCGACGCGCAATTCTGGACCAAGAGCTTGCCACCGAGCTGCAGAACGCCGAGAAAGCCAGAAAAGCCCTGCAGGATGCCGGTAACCAGCCGGCGGACAAGTTGCGGCCGCTACGCGATACCGTGGCGCTGCATGAGCGCAACGTCGAGTCGCTGAAGAAAGAACTCGGCAATCTGCGCTGATTCGCGGCGCAGATGAAATCCGGTGGCTGGTGTGCTTCTTGCAAGAATCACCGGTGATGAACGCTAGCGAAAACTTTCATGCCTTCAGCGGGCTCGATCTGCTGTCTTCGGCCGTGGTGCTGGTCGATGCCAAGCTGATCATCCGCCACGTCAATCCGGCGGCGGAGAACCTGTTCGCGGTCAGTTCGCGCCAGCTCCTCGGCCACCCCCTGCAGCGCCTGGTCGGCGATCCGCCCGAACTTTCAGCCGCGCTCGACAATGCGCTGAAGAACAACTGGAGCTACACCGGCCACAACATCCTGATCAAGCCGACGCCGGAAACGCAGCTGCATGTCGATTGCACGGTGACGCCGGTGGAAGGCGGCAGCGCGCGCCTGCTGCTCGAAGTGCGGCCGATCGACCAGCAGCTCAAGGCCGCGCGCGAGGAACAGCTGGCCCAGCAGCAGCAGGCCAACCGCGAACTGGTGCGCAACCTGGCGCACGAGATCAAGAATCCGCTCGGCGGCATCCGCGGTTCTGCGCAGTTGCTGGAGCGCGAGCTGGAAAGCGAACCGCTCAAGGAATACACCCAGGTCATCATCGACGAGGCCGACCGGCTGCAGGACCTGATGCAGCGCCTGCTCTCCTCGCACCGCGTGATGCAACCGGCGCAGGTGAATATCCACGAGATTCTCGAACGCGTGCGGCGCCTGATCCACGCCGAATATCATGACGTCGCGGTGCGTCGCGACTATGACACTTCGCTGCCCGACATCACCGGCGACCGCGAACAGCTGATCCAGGCGATCCTCAACATCTCGCGCAACGCGGCGCAGGCGATGCAGGGCAAGGGGGAGATCATTTTCCGTACCCGGGCGGCGCGACAGGTTACGCTGGCCAAGAAGCACTACCAGCTGGCACTCGAATTGCAGGTGATCGACAATGGACCCGGAATCGCCGAAGACATTCGGGACAAGATCTTTTATCCGCTGGTTTCGGGCCGCGAAAACGGCAGCGGTCTCGGTCTTACCATCGCCCAGAGCTTTGTCCAGCAACACGGTGGCACCATTGAAGTCGCTTCGCGCCCCGGCCGCACCTGCTTTTCGCTGATGCTGCCGGTGACCCGAAAGAAGAAGGAAGACTGATGAACAGGTTTTTCGCATCACTGCGTTCTGTCATATGAATCCGGTCTGGATCATCGACGACGACCGCTCCATCCGCTGGGTGCTGGAAAAGGCCCTCGGTCGGGAGAACATTGCGGCCAGGTGCTTCGGCTCCGCCGACGAAGTGCTGGCGGCGTTCGAGCACGGCGCGCGGCCGCAGGTGGTGATTTCCGACATTCGCATGCCGGGCAAGAGCGGACTCGACCTGCTGCGTCACGTCAAGGAGCACTACCCGGATCTGCCGGTCATCATCATGACCGCCTATTCCGATCTCGATTCGGCCGTGGCGGCGTTCCAGGGCGGCGCCTTCGAATACCTGCCCAAGCCTTTCGACGTCGATCAGGCCGTGGATCTGGTGCGCCGGGCGATTACTCAAGCGTTGCACCAGAATGGTGCAAAAGAGCAAACCAGCGTCGTACCCGAGATTCTGGGTCAGGGCGCCGCCCTGCAGGAAGTCTTTCGCGCCATCGGCCGCTTGTCGCAGTCGCACGCCACGGTGCTGATCAACGGCGAGTCCGGCACCGGCAAGGAATTGGTGGCGCGCGCCCTGCACCGGCACAGCCCGCGCAAGGATGCGCCCTTCATCGCCATCAACACCGCGGCGATACCGCGCGACCTGCTCGAATCCGAGCTGTTCGGCCACGAAAAAGGTGCCTTCACCGGCGCCGCCGCACTGCGCCGCGGACGCTTCGAGCAGGCCGACCACGGCACCCTGTTTCTCGACGAAATCGGCGACATGCCGGCGGAATTACAAACGCGGCTGTTGCGTGTACTCTCCGACGGCAACTTCTACCGCGTCGGCGGCCACCAGCCGGTCAAGGCCAATGTGCGCGTGATCGCCGCGACCCACCAGGACCTCGAAGGGCGGGTCAAGGCCGGCTTGTTCCGCGAAGATCTGTTCCACCGCCTCAACGTGATCCGCCTGCGCCTGCCGCCGCTGCGCGAGCGACGCGACGACATCCCGCTGTTGGCCCGGCACTTCCTGCAGAAAAGTGCCCAGGAGCTCGGCGGCGAACCCAAGCGCCTGACCGATGCGGCGCTCAAGTACCTGCAGGGGCTGGATTTTCCCGGCAACGTGCGGCAGCTGGAAAACCTCTGCCATTGGCTGACCGTAATGGCCCCCGGCCAGAGCGTGGATATTCCCGACTTGCCCGCCGAACTGCGCGAGGGCCAGGACGGTGCCGCGCGCCGCGATCTGCCGGCCAACTGGAGCGCGGCACTGGCCGGCGAAGCCGACCGCTTGCTGGCCGCGGCGCCCGGCCAGGTCTTCGATCAGCTCAACCGGGAGTTCGAAGCCACCCTGATCCGGCGCGCCCTGAATGCCACCGGCGGACGCCGCATCGATGCCGCACAACTGCTCGGCATCGGGCGCAACACCATCACGCGCAAGATCCAGGAACTCGGCCTGGATGAGCTCAAGGCCGACGCCGAGGAGGGCTGACGCGCCGCGGCGGCTTCAAGTATAGTCAGCATGACCAGGCCGGCCCTGCCGGCAACCCACTGTCATCGGGGATCCATCATGCCTGCCACCATTGCCGCCATCGTCGCCAAGCTGGGAAATGCCGCGCGCCGTTTCGATATCGACGTGCTGCCCAGCTGCGATTCGACCAATGCGCTATTGCTGGCCCGCGCCGAGGCCGGCGCCCCGTCCGGCACCGTCGTCATCGCCGAGGAGCAGACCGCCGGGCGCGGCCGGCGCGGTCGCAGCTGGTTTTCCAGCCCCGGCGACAGCCTGACGTTTTCGCTGCTCTGGCGCTTTGCGCCGGGCACCGCACCGGCCGGCCTGTCGCTCGCCGTCGGCGTCGCCGTGGCGCGTGCGCTGCAGAAAGTTGGCGCTGGCGATACGGCGCTGAAATGGCCCAACGACATCCTCAAGGAGGGGCGCAAGCTTGGCGGCATCCTGGTCGAGCTGGTGCCCGGCGCGCCGCATGCCGCCGTGATCGGCATCGGCATCAATCTGCAACTGCCGCCGGGCATGCCCGACGACGTGCGCGCCGCCTCGGCCGCCGTCGGCGCGATTGACGCGGCCGACAGCGACGCGCTGTATGCCGCCTTGCTCGGCGAACTGCTGGCCACGCTGGAAAGCTTTGGCAGTGGGGGTTTCGCCGCACTCCGCCGGGAATGGCTGGCACGCCATGCCTTCCAGGATATCCCGGTGAGCATAGCCAGCGATTTCGGCGCTCCCGTCGTCGGCATCTGTCGCGGCGTCGATAGCGACGGCGCGCTGCTGCTGGACGTCGATGGCCGCAGCGAGCGCATCCTGTCCGGCGAAGTCTCGCTGCGCCGCGTCTGATCCGCGACCATGCTGCTTTGCCTCGATGCCGGCAACACGCGACTGAAGTACGGCCTCAGGGACGACAGCGGCTGGCGCCTGCTGGGCGCACTCGCTTATCAGGACTTCGATGCCCTGACCGTGCAGCTGCCGCAGCGGCCGCGCCGCATCGTGGCCTGCAACGTGGCCGGCGAAGCGATCCGCCTACGCATTGCGGCACTGGCCGGCAGCCTCGATGTACCGCTGGTCTGGCTGACCGGTTCGGCCACGGCCTGCGACGTGAAGAACGGCTACGATACGCCGCAGCAACTCGGCGCCGACCGCTGGGCGGCGCTGATCGGGGCGCGGGCGCTGCACGCGGGGCCGGCCGTGGTGGTGATGGCCGGCACGGCGACCACGATCGATGCGCTCGACGGCCAGGGCTTGTTCCGCGGCGGCCTGATCCTGCCCGGGCTGGTCCTGATGCGCGCCGCGCTGGCGCGCAACACCGCCGATTTGCCGCATGCCGCCGGCCATTACCGGGCGCAGCCGACCAACACCGACGATGCCATCGTCAGCGGCGCGATCCACGCGACGCTGGGCGCCATCGCCCGCATCCACGCGACGCTCGACTCGGACGCGCTGTGCCTGCTCTCGGGCGGCGCAGCCCACGAGTTGGCGCCGCACCTGGGCCTGCCGTTGCGCCTGATCGACCATCTGGTGCTGGAAGGCCTGGCGCGTTACAGCGCCGCCGCGGCATAAGGCAACCAGGCCTGATTCAGGCGCGGATGGCGCAGGCCTGTTCGCCCGCGTCGAGCGGCTCGAACCAGCTCAACTGCCGGTCGAGTATTGCGGCAGTCGCTTCCGCCGCGTCGCCGCTGCGCGCGCCGACGCGGCGGCGCAGTTCCGCGGCGGGCGCCGCGGTGGCGAGGATGCCGAAACCGACGC
>JAXMJU010000014.1:0-6662 GCA_034376265.1 Sulfuritalea sp. | reverse complement strand
AGGCATTGCCCGTGCAAGGATGAAAAATATCCGCCGCACCTATATAGTTGCCGGCTTCCCTGAGTTACCAGTGCAGCCGATCCCATGAGCCAAGCCCGCAAGATTCTCGTTACCAGCGCCCTGCCCTATGCCAACGGCGCGATCCACCTCGGCCACCTGGTCGAATACATCCAGACCGATATCTGGACGCGCTTCCAGAAGATGCGCGGGCATGAATGCTGGTACGTCTGCGCCGACGACACCCATGGCACGCCGATCATGCTGCGCGCGGAGAAGGAAGGCATCACGCCGGAGGCCTTGATCGCCCGCGTCCATGCCGAGCACTCGCGCGATTTCGCCGGCTTTCATGTCGCCTTCGACAACTACCACACCACGCATTCCGACGAGACGCGGCATTATTCCGAGGACATCTACGCCAAGCTCCAGGCCGCCGGCCTGATCGAGGTGCGCTCGATCGAGCAGTACTACGATCCGGTCAAGAACATGTTCCTGCCCGATCGCTTCATCAAGGGCGAGTGCCCCAAGTGCGGAACCAAGGACCAGTACGGCGACGCCTGCGAATCCTGCGGCGCGGCCTATGCGCCGACCGAGCTGAAGAATCCCTATTCGGCGGTGTCGGGCGCGCAACCGGTGCTGAAATCCTCCGACCACTATTTCTTCAAGCTCTCCGATCCGCGCTGCCAGGAATTCCTG
The DNA here is from genome assembly GCA_034376265.1 of Sulfuritalea sp. Lineage (GTDB taxonomy): Bacteria > Pseudomonadota > Gammaproteobacteria > Burkholderiales > Rhodocyclaceae > Sulfuritalea. The sequence continues at coordinate 5,969 of JAXMJU010000014.1, read as the reverse complement.
CGCCGCGCCACGCGCGAGGTCTGCAAGGCCCAGCCCGAGGCGATCAACAAGCTGCAGGAGTGGCTGGGCGAACCCGGCGAGAACAAGCTGACCGACTGGGACATCTCGCGCGACGCACCCTATTTCGGCTTCGAAATCCCGGGCGCGCCGGGAAAGTTTTTCTACGTCTGGCTCGATGCGCCGATCGGCTACATGGGCTCGTTCAAGAACTTCTGCGCGAAAAAGGGGCTGGACTTCGACGAGTTCTGGGGCAAGGAATCCAAAGCCGAGCTGTACCACTTCATCGGCAAGGACATCCTGTATTTCCATGCGCTGTTCTGGCCGGCCGAACTCGAACACGCCGGCTATCGCATCCCGAGCGGCGTGTTCGCCCACGGCTTCCTGACCGTGGACGGCGCCAAGATGTCGAAGTCGCGCGGCACTTTCATCACCGCCGAGAGCTACCTGACGCAGGGCCTCAACCCGGAATGGCTGCGCTATTACTTCGCCGCCAAGCTGAACGGCACGATGGAAGACATCGACCTCAACCTCGACGACTTCACCCAGCGCGTGAATTCCGACCTGGTCGGCAAGTACATCAACATCGCCAGCCGCGCCGCCGGCTTCATCGCCAAGCGCTTCGACGGCAAGCTGCTGCATGACCATCTTGGCGAGCGCTTCCATGCCCAGCTGCCGGGCATCAAGGAGGCCGCCGAGGAAATCGCCGGCTACTACGAGGGCCGCGACACGGCGCGCGCGCTGCGCCGCGTCATGGCCCTGGCCGACCAGATCAACCAGTACGTGGACAAGAACCAGCCCTGGGTGCTGGCCAAGCAGGAAGGCCAGGAAACCAGGCTGCACGAGGTCTGCACGCTCTTGATCAACGCCTTCCGCCTGCTGACGATTTATCTCAAGCCGGTGCTGCCCAAGCTGGCACAGCGCGCCGAGGAATTCCTCAACGTCGCGCCGCTGCACTGGGCGGACGCCGGCCACCTGCTGCCGCCGGCGCAACTGATCAACGCTTACGAACACCTGATGCAGCGCATCGACCCGAAGCAGATCGAGGCCCTGATCGCCGCCAACCGCGAATCGCTGGAACCGACGGCGGCTACCGCCGCACAGTCCGCCGTGGCGCCAGCGCCAACTGTTGGTGAATCGCATTCACCGCAACGTCATGCGCAGCATCAGGCCGCCGCCCCCTCTCCCCAACCCTCCCCCGCGGGGGGGGAGGGAGTAAGCGGCGGCGCTTTCGCGCCGGTGATTGGGATGGACGACTTCGCCAAGGTCGACCTGCGCATCGCGCGCATCGCCGACGCGCAGCACGTCGAGGGCGCCGACAAGCTGATTCGCCTGACGCTGGATCTCGGCGCGGGCGGCACGCGCAATGTCTTCGCCGGCATCAAGTCGGCCTACGACCCGGCGCTGCTGGTGGGGCGGCTCACCGTGATGGTGGCCAATCTGGCGCCGCGCAAGATGAAGTTCGGCATGTCGGAAGGCATGGTGCTGGCCGCCTCGGATGCCGACGGCAAGTCGCCCGGCCTGTTCCTGCTGTCGCCCGACAGCGGCGCGCAACCCGGTATGCGGGTGAAGTGATGGAAGTGCGCCGGGTAGTTATCACCGGCATCGTGCAGGGCGTCGGCTTCCGCTACGCCATGATGGCGCAGGCGCGCCTGCTGGGCGTGAGCGGCTGGGTGCGCAACCGCCGCGACGGCAGCGTCGAGGCGACGATCGCCGGCGATGCCGCGCAGATCGAGGCCATGCTGGAATGGAGCCGGCGCGGTCCGCCCGGCGCGGCGGTCGCCGATGTCATGATCGAAACCGCCGCCGGCGACTTCAGCGGCTTCGAGTTGCACCCGACCGCCTGAGGCGCAGCGTGGCGGCCAGCGGCTTTCGCCGTGGCGGCCGCGTGCCATAATCGGTCCATGTTCCGCCTGTCACGCGATATCCTGATCGGTTTCCTGCTGGTGTGCGCCGCGGCCTGGGGCCTGATGGGAACCCGCACGCTGCGCTTCGCCGACCAGTCGCTCTACGATGCCCAGGTGCGCTGGCTGCGCGCCAACGCACCGACGCCACTGGCCCATGACGTGGTGGTGATCGGCATCGACGAAGCCGCGTACGAATCCATTCCCGAGCCCACCGCGCTCTGGCATACCCATTTCGGCGCGCTGCTGGCCGGCCTCTCCTCGGCGCAGCCGGCCGTGGTCGGCCTGGCGCTGCCGCTGCCGGTGCGCTCCTACGACTTCCTGGTCAAGGACATCGATTCGGTGCTGCTGGCCGGCATCTACCGGCTGCGCGGCGCGGCGCCGCTGGTGGTGGGCCAGCCGCCCGGGGTCGACCGCAAGCTGCGCCCGATCGCGCCGGAACTGCTGGCCGCCATCGGCCCCGGCGCGATTGCCTCGCTGGCCATCTGCGAGGATGCCGACGGCACGGTGCGCCGGGTCAATCAGCGCCGCTGCCGCTCCGACGAGAACCAGGAGCCGCTGGCGCTGGCCATGGCGAAACATCTGGGCCGCCAGGGATCGCTGACCGGCATGATCGACTACAGCGTCGGCGGCGCCATCGAATACACGCCAGTCGCCACGGTGCTGGGCTGGATCCGCCACGGCGAGGACGACAAGCTGCTGGCGCTGGTGCAGGGCCGCGCCGTGGTGGTGGCCAATCTGCTGCCGACCGAAACCCGCCACCGCCTGCCGGTGCCGCTGGCGGCCTGGGAGCCGGGCAGCCGCACCGAGCCGGGCGCCGTGGTGCACATCCAGACCCTGCGCTCGCTGCTCGGCCGCGGCCTGATCGAGCGCATGCCGACGGACTTCAGGCTGCTGCTGGCCGGCATCGGCGTGCTGCTCTGGTTCGGCCGCAGCGGCTGGACCAAGGCCCTGGTGCTGGCCGCCGTCATCGGCGGCTTCGTCGCCGGTTCCACTTTCGCCCTCTGGCATGGCCGCTACCTGCCGGTGGCCAACATCGTCATCGTCACCCTGCTGGCCTTCGCCGCGCGCCATGCCTGGGACTTCGCCCTGCATTTCCGCGAAAAGCAGACCTTGCGCACCATGTTCGCCGGCCACGTCAGCCCGCAGGTGATGCGCGCCCTGCTCGGCGGCGAACTGCAGCTCGAACAGAACGGCCAGCGCCGCAGCGTGACCCTGCTGTTCGCCGGCATCCGCGGCTTCGCGGCGCGCGGCGCGCAGTCCACGCCGGAGGCCATGATCGCCCTGCTCAACCGCTTCCATGCCGCGGCCGCGCTGGCGATCCAGACCAGCGGCGGCGCCGTGGACAAATACGTCGGCGACGGCCTGATGGCCACCTTTGGCCTGCCGCAGCCGCTGCCGGCGCCGCAGCGCAACGCGCTGGAAGCCGCCCAGGACCTGCTGCTGCGCGTCGACCGGCTCAACGCGGAACTCGCCGCCGAAGGCATCGCCCCGCTGCAGATCGGCATCGGCATCCACTGCGGCGAAGTCCTCGCCGGCTATGTCGGCGCCAGCCGGCGCCGCGAGTTCTCGGTGATCGGCGACGCCGTCGGCATCGCCGGGCGCCTCGAAGCCATGACCAAGGAATACCCGCATCCGGTACTCTGCTCGCAGGAGGTGGCCGCCGCGGTCGACTATGCCGGCGGATTGGTCGATCTCGGCCACCCGCAGGCCACCCTGCCCTCGCTCTGGGGCTGGACCCCGCCGCTCACGGCGCCGCGCGGAGCAGACCAATGAGCCCCCTCGCCAAAGGCCGCATCGCGGCCTACCTCGGCCTGATCTGGTTCGTCGGCAGCCGCCATCGCGAACTGCGGCGGCCGCTGCTGCGCGAGCAGCTTTACCGGCAGATCCATGGCGCCGGCGTGACCGCCCTGCCGGTGATCGGCGTGCTCGCCATGCTCACCGGCGCCACCGCGGCGACCCAGTTGTCGGCGCTGATCGGCGCCGACAGCGACCTGACCCAGCGCATGCTCTTCCTCGGCCTGTTCTACGAGCTGGCGCCGCTGCTCTCGGCGCTGGTGGTGGTGGCGCGCAGCAGCGCCGGCATCGCCTCGGAACTGGCGGTGATGCGCCTGCACGACGAATTCACCGCCCTGCGCCGGCTCGGCGTGCCGCCCGCCGATTACCTGCTGCTGCCGCGCATCATCGGCATGGCGATCGCCCTGCCGGCCGTGACCGCCTGCTTCCAGGCGGTATCGATAGGCAGCGGCTGGCTCGCCACGGCCCTCTTCGAAGGCCGGCCGCTGGCCGAGGCGGCCGGCCGTTTCCTCGACCTGGCCGACCCCTGGCTGGCCCTGCTGAGCCTGGGCAAGAGCGCGCTGATGGGCGCCGCCGTCGGCATCATCGCCTGCCATCACGGCAGCAGCGGCACGCGCGGCAGCCAGGGCATTTCCGGCGCCGCGATGCAGTCGGTCGGCACCGGCCTGATCGCCGTCTTCGTCATCGACGTCGCCTTCGCCCTGCTGCTCTACGTGCTGAGATGAGTGCACTGCATGCCACCGTCACCGAGCGCCGGCTCACACTGTACGAGGGCGAGGCCTTGCGCCTGGCGCTGCCGCTCGACGCCGGCGGCCGCCATCGTCTGGTGGTGGGCGACGACGACATCGCGCGCCAGGTCGTGGCGGCACTCGAGGACTGCGCCGGCGTCGGCGTGCTGCCGGCAAACGGCGGCCTGCTCGGCAACCAGACCGTGGCCGGGAATTTCGCGCTGGTGCTGCGCTACGATGCCGCCGAAAACCGCGATCTGCTCGATCCGGACCTGGATGCCGCCTTCCAGCTTTGCGGCATGACGCCGGAGCGCATCGAATTCCTCGCCCGCGAACAGCCGATGAACCTCGAACGCGGCGAACGCTGGAAGCTCGGCTTCGTGCGCTGGCTGCTGCGCCCGCCCGAACTGCTGGTGATCGACCGCCTGTTCGCCGGCCTGACGCGACGCCAGGCCAACGCGCTGATCGCCGTCGAGGCCGTCTATCACGCACGCCATCCCTTCCGGCCGGTGCTCTTCGTCGATCTCGACAGCCATGAACTGCCGCTGCTGCCCGACTGTCGAAGCTCGACCGAACTTGCCGAACTCGCCGATTTCTCGGAGGCAGCATGTCGCTCCTGACCCAATACGACGCCGATGCCGCCGCGCTGCGCCGCGGCATCCGGCGCTTCCTGATCGTCGCCGTGCTGGCGACGCTGGCCGTCGCCGCCGCGATCGTGGTGCGCCAGGGGGTGTTCCGCCAGACCACCAACTACAGCTTCGTCACCAACAGCGCCCAGGACATCGTCAAGGGCCAGCCGGTGCGCATCGCCGGCTTTCGCGTCGGCTCGGTGGCCGACGTCAGCCTCAAGGACGATGGCCAGGTGCTGGTGAATCTGGAAATCGATGCCGACCACATGCGCTTCGTCACCCATGACGCGCGGGTCGAACTGCGCAAGGATGGCCTGGTCGGCGCCGCCACACTCGAAATCCTGCCGGGAGCCGACCTGAGCCGGCTCGCCCCGGCGCAGGCGCGGCTGAAATTCTCCCGCGCCGACGGCCTCGCCGCGCTGGCCAACCAGGTGCGCGACGAATTCGTTCCCATCCTCAAGGACATCAAGGCCATCACCGGCGCCCTGGCCGACCCGCAGCAGGGCCTGCCCGGCACGCTGGCGCAGATCCGCTCGAGTTCGGTAGCCCTCAACACCCTGCTCGCCAACAGCAACCGCCAGGTCGAAGGCATCGGCGGCACGGCGATCCGCATCCTCGGCAAGACCGAGCAGGATCTGAACCACCTCGGCCAGACGCTGGAGACCGCCAAGCAGCGCCTGCCCGCCATGATCGACCGCACCCAGCAGGTGCTCGATCACGTCGAGAAAATCACCGCCGAGGCCGAAACCAGCGTGCCGCCGGCGCTGCGCGACGGCAGTTCGGTCGCCGCCGACGTGCGCGAGATCGTCAGCGGTGCGAAGCAGACCTGGCCGATCCGCAATTTCGTCGATGCGCCGGCGCCGGCCACGCTCAAGGCCGACAGCGATCCGCGCGGGGAGGCTGCCCGTGCGCGC
>JAXMJU010000013.1:0-4771 GCA_034376265.1 Sulfuritalea sp. | reverse complement strand
GACTTGTCGTACACAGCCACCGCGATCTGAACCACGGCGCGAACCCGGTACTGCTCGGACGCGGACAGTAGGAAGTATCGCCGGGCCCCGTAGAGGATCTCCAGGTCGTCATCGATCGTGACGATGGAGAACCCGGCCTCCGCAGAAAGCGGCCCGAGGGTCTCTTTGTTGAACTTCGCCAGCGCCTTTTGCAGCTTCTGCCGGCGCAGGCCATCGGGCGCGAGGATGTCGACAAGTTTCTGGTTTGCGATGATCTGCTCGGCGAGTGTTTCGCATGCGTAGCGCCTGGAGATCAGGTCCTTGTCCTTCAGCAAGCCGGCAAGCAGGTCGCGCGCAGTGTCCACCGCATCGGTGGTGCCCGTGCGCTTCTTCGCCTCGATCAAGCGCTCACCGCTGCCTTTGATGGCCTCGTGCTTGCCTTTGGCTGTTCCGAGGGACTCCTGAAATATGCGCACGCCGTCCGTGGCTTTGGCCACCAGCCCATCGGCTTGCGCAGCGGCTGTCCGAAGCGCTGTGATTTGTGCCTGCGTCGCCGTCGATTGCTCGAGCTGGTATAGGTGCGTGACGCTGTTCTGCACGACGTCGACCAATCCACCACAATGGGGGCACGCCGATGCTGTCGGTATCACGATCTCAGCCCGTGCTTTGCGCTTCTTCGCCAGATCGTCCTGCGCGCGCTCCAAGTCCTTCTCTGCGGCCTTGAGCGCATTCCACGCGCCAGCCTCAAGGGCGGCGTTTTGCTCAAGCGCAGCCAGCTCAGCGGCGTCCGTTGCGACCGCGGCAATCGCCTTCTCCACAGCAGCCTGCGCCTGTGTGCACGCGGTCCCGAGGTCTTCCAAGGACGTGTCGGCAAGATCCTCGCGCCAGCCAAGCGGCTTCCAGCCGACCGCCTTCTTGAGCCCGAAGGCTTCGCCGGAGGCATGCTCCCAAGCGCCTTTGCGCTTGGCGCCGTTCTCCTTGAACGATCGGTGCGCCACGTCCCAGCCGTTGGTCTGGACCTGGGCGATGACCTTCGCAAGCGATTCGGCGTGTTCTAGCTCGCCCAACACCGGGATCGCCTCAATCAAAGCAGCCTCCAAATCGGAGGGCTCATCGGGTTTGTCCGGAGACCGTTTCGATGTCGGGTCGGCCTTGAGCAGAGTGGAGAAGAACCTCTGGCGGTCAAGGTCCTCCATCTCCATGGGCGTGATCAGGCCTGCTGCCACGAGGCTGCAGTGCATCGCGTCCGTCCCGGATGCCGTGAGGGAGGGCCACGAGACCGTTGAGACAGCCTCGCCGTCGATCTCGATGCTCGCCACGCCGGTTGCCATGCCGCCGCGCAGCAGGGCCTTGGAATCGGCCTTGGTGAACCGCGGCTTGTCCGGGCGAGCCGAGGAAAAGAACGGGATCGGCTGGTTGCAGGCCGCGGCGGCGAGCGCTTGGCACACGCTCGACTTGCCGGCGAAGTTGAGCCCCCCTATGAGGGCGATCGGGTTGACTTCGATGTCAGCACGTTCCGCCCCTCTGAAGCCCCTGATCTTGACAAGCATGCTCATGCGTCACCCCCGAATATCGGCGCGCGCTTGGGACGCCCGGGCCCGCGCTTCGGCGCGTCGGCCGCCGGCGTGACCGGCCCGGTCTGCTGGTCGGCCTTGTCCATCAGCTCGCCGGGTGGCGTACTCGCCGCAGCGGCAGCAGGCGGATTTGACGGGTCAGCCAGGGGCGCGCCCGAGGTTTCTCCGTGAGTGATCGCCTGCTGCGCTGCGGTTTTCGGTTGTCCTGCTTCCTGCCCGGTGGCGAGTGGGTTGTCGGCCTCGCGCTTCTTGGCCGGATCATCCGGTGCCGGGTACACGTCCTCGGCGTTCATCATGCCGTCCGCGACCGACTGCAACTCAGTGTAGATCCGCGCCATGTCCGGAACGGTCCAGTGCTCTGCGGTGCGCCCGTACACGGCCTCGACGCGCTTCAGGTCGATCGCGAGCCTCACGAGCTCCTGCTTGATCCACTGGCGCGCGCCCTCCGGGTTCTTCCCAACCTTGTCGAGCAAGGCACCCTTCGCGGCGTCCATCGCATAGTTCACGAGCGAGCGCAGGGCGTTGACCACCACGTTGCGGATCGCCTTGGATTGCCCGATCTGGAACACCATGTCCAGGGCGCGTTGGTCGTCCCGCATGCCGGTGTCCTGCCCTTTCCTCTGCTGGTAGGCCCGGACCATGGAAGAGCCCGTCTCAAGGTCGACGAAGCGGGCGTAGAACACCCAGTGCTTGCCCTCGTCGATCACGCGGCAGTCGACTTGGCAGTTCATGTACTCGCGCGCCAGGTCATTTGCGAGCGTGATGGTGGGCCCCTCGATCCACACCTTGCGGTTGTTCTTGCGGTCGTTGACTTCCCAACCGTACACGTACTCCTTGCCGGCCGCGGTGGCCAGGGCCTTCATGTTCGCCAAGATGCGCCGCATGTCGCGCGGCACGGCGACGCGCTGCGCGGTGATGATCTCGTTCACCGGCATGCCGGATACGCTTCGCGCCATGCCTGAGCCTACCGGAACTACTGCCCCGAGGTCGGCCCCGCCCTGGTGGAATTGCAGCGGGTCGAGCACTTCACTCATCGGGTCTTTGAACGTGGTCCCTCTTTCATTCGCCATCTTGGTCATCCTTTCAGTGTGTTGTAAATAATCGTGTCCGGCACTTCGAGCGGCTTCGCCAATTCCTCAATCAGCGATCGAGTTCGTGCGCCACCGACCACTAAAACCTTCTCTCCATTCCGCGCGCGCCGGAGGACTTCTTGAGCCATGAACCAACTCTTTCCGCCTCGGTATGGCGTGTGCAACTGTTCGATCAAGATTGTTTGTTCGTATAGAGTAAGCTCCTCAAACTCAGTAACGATCTTGCGCACCGGCATCAGCACGCCGGACTTCGTCACCACCCACGGCGCGACGCCCAGAGCGAGAATTGATTGCAGAAATCCGCGACGTTCCATGATCTTAAAATATGGTGGAGGCTTCTTTCGCCTTGTTGGTGTAATGCTCCATGATGCGCTTTGCGATAGCCATGTCTCCACGAATACGGTGATCCAACTCCCAACAACCGTCGCACATCTTCGTTCCGGTCATTGGAGTGGAGATACCACACCATTTACATGGGACCGTAGCAGCAGCAGGTTCCAGAGTCGAACTGGAGGCGACGCCCCGGACGCTATCGCTGTGATCCTCCCCCTGCTGCGCTGCGGTTTTCGGTTGAGACACATTCGTCTTGAAGTCGCTTCCAGCCGCCATGAATTCAGGGTTGCATCGCAGCGCGAAGTACAGATCCTTTGTCGCTACCGCATCGGCCATCGCCCGGTGCGCGCCGACGTGCTCTCGGTTGAGAAGCATCTTGACGGCCTCACCCAAGTTCGGCGTCTTGAACTTCTCGAATCCGGCCTTCCTCATTCTCGGTGTCGGCGGTATCTTGCAAAGCGGTGTCGCCCCGCGCATGCAGCAGAAGACTGGGATTGTTCCGAAGCCGTCCGGCCGGCCATTCCGGCGACGGGCACCACGCAGGAGCTTGTCATCGAAACGCAGGTTGAACGCTACCAGCAGGCCGGCGCGCGCGAGCAATGCGTCGAATCCGTCCAGCACTTCGATGATGGGTCGGCCCTGCGCAAGCGCTATCTCGGTGGTGATGCCGTGCACCGTCGCCGCGCCATCGCCAACGGTCCAGCCATCTGGCTTGACGATCGACTCGAAGCGCTCGATTTCCTTGCCGGTTTCGTCGCACAGGATTCCACCGATGTCGACGATGTGCGGCTGGCTCGGGTCGTCCGCCGGCAAGTCCCACCTTGGAATTCCGGTTGTCTCAGTGTCAAAAACAACTATGTTCACTCAACTCTCCTTCGTTGTTGACTCGCCGCCGGCGGCCTCGTTAAGATCCTGCTCAAATATAGACATCTGCATATCGAGGCCCTTGGCGATAGACAGTATTTCCACTATGTCGAATCCTGCGGCAACACGCCAAGACGTGAGCGACAGATTCAACTGTGCTGCAACGAGCGTCCGTATTGGCTCGGACACGCCAGCTTCGCCCAGCATCTTGAGGATCTTCGGACAGTTCGTGAGCGTCATCGCCAGCATCACCTTGCCCTGGCCATGAATAGCTATAAGCGATTCCATTGATGACATCAACTCACGCTTGTTGTGGTCGAGCGCTTTTTCGACTCTCTCTCCAAATTCTGGTTTGGTCACGGCAAGCTCCTTGTTCTTTTCGGTGGGTGTGGCCATTCAATATTTTCTATTTCTGCTTTATACGAGCAGTCGTACCACACGCGGCTGAACCGTTGGAACGTGGCGACGTTTGCTTGCCGAATGCGACGCAAAATGCGCACTGATCTGTAGTAATTCTTCCAATCAGCACGCGCCTTGATCTCATCGAGAAGCACTGCCTGTTGCACGCCAATGGTAATGACGTAATACTCCTTTCCGTTGGCGTCGACTGGAGCGACCCTTAATTCAAGTGCTTTGGAAACAGCTCTCCTCAGCATAATAACCGTCGGTTCAGCCTCATTCATCTTATAAACGATCTCTGCTGCAGTGCTCATTTTGCCCCCGTGTGTTCCCTGCAAAATGTGGAACCGAAGCAAGCGCACCATCGGTCCGAGCAAAGTACCGACGATGGGTTTGCCCTGAATACAAGGTTGTCGCCCGCCTCAGCGAAGAGCGCGTACTTTTCCTCCACGTCGTTAATCACGTTCGCAGCCACGCTCTCAGCAAGCGCAACGTCATCGTTGAACTCCACGGGCGCCGGCTGTTCTTTTG
>JAXMJU010000012.1:0-3758 GCA_034376265.1 Sulfuritalea sp. | reverse complement strand
GGAACAGATCCTGACCCGGCTGCGCGCCGAGGGTTACGAAATCTCCGGCAGCTATGACGGCGCCGACTTGGTGGTGGTCAATACCTGCGGCTTCATCGATGCGGCGGTCGAGGAATCGCTCGACGCGATCGGCGAGGCGCTGGCCGAAAACGGCAAGGTCATCGTCACCGGCTGCCTCGGTGCGAAGAAGGACGCGGCCGGCAACGACGTGGTGCGCACCGCCCACCCCAGGGTGCTGGCCGTCACCGGGCCGCATGCGATGCCCGAGGTCATGGCGGCCGTGCATCAGCACCTGCCTCCCCTGCACGATCCCTTCGTCGATCTGGTGCCGCCGCAGGGCATACGCCTGACGCCCGATCATTACGCGTATCTGAAAATTTCCGAAGGCTGCAACCATCGCTGCAGCTTTTGCATCATTCCCTCGCTGCGCGGCGACCTGGTTTCGCGCCCGATCGGCGAGGTGCTGCGCGAAGCCGAAGTGCTGGCCGCGGCCGGGGTGCGCGAACTGCTGGTGATCTCGCAGGACACCAGCGCCTATGGCGTCGACGTCAAGTACCGCACCGGCTTCTGGGGCGGCAAGCCGGTCAAGACGCGGCTCTACGAGCTGTGCAGCGAACTCGGCAAGCTCGGCCTCTGGGTGCGCCTGCACTACGTCTATCCCTATCCGAGCGTCGACGACCTGATTCCACTGATGGCGGAAGGCAAGATCCTGCCTTACCTCGATGCCCCTTTCCAGCACGCCAGCTCGCGCATTCTCAAATTGATGAAGCGTCCCGCCTCGGCGGAGAAGGTACTCGACCGCATCGCCGCCTGGCGCCGCGAAGTTCCTGAACTGACCATCCGCAGCACCTTCATCACCGGCTTTCCCGGCGAGACCGGGGCCGAGTTCAACGAGCTGCTGGATTTCCTCGACGAGGCCCAGCTCGACCGCGTCGGCGCCTTTTCCTATTCGCCGGTGGCAGGCGCCAGCGCCAACGAACTGCCCGGTGCGCTGCCCGAAGGCCTGCGCGAGGAGCGCAAGGCACGCTTGCTGCGCCACCAGGAAGACATCTCGACCCAGCGCCTGGAGCGCAAGATCGGCCGCCGCATCAAGGTACTGGTCGACGAGATCGACGAGGACGGCGCGATCGCCCGTTCCGAGGGCGACGCGCCGGATGTCGATGGCCTGGTCTACATCAGCGACGGCCACGAGCTGGAGATCGGCGAGTTCGCTGAAGTCAGCGTCATCGACTGCGATGTGCACGATCTCTACGCGACGCTCGCAGCTCCCGACTGACGCACCCGCATGAAGCCGAAGCTCGGTCTCGCCCTCGGTAGCGGCTCGGCACGCGGCTGGGCGCATATCGGCGTCATCCGCGCGCTGGCGGAAGCCGGTTACGTGCCGGATGTCGTCGCCGGCTGTTCGATCGGCGCCTTCATCGGCGCGGCCTATGCCGACGGCGACCTCGACCAGTTGGAAGCCTGGGTCGACGGGCTGGCCTGGAAGGAAGTGCTGAGCCTGATCGACGTCAGTTTTTCCGGCGGCCTGATCAAGGGCGAGAAGCTCATCGAATTCTTTCAGCGGCATTTCGTCGACAAGGAATTTTCCAGCCTGCCGCTACCCTTCGCCTGTGTCGCCACCGACCTCGCGACCGGACGCGAAGTCTGGCTGCGCGAGGGTTCGGTGGCCGGCGCCGTGCGCGCCTCGATCGCCTTGCCCGGCCTGTTCACACCGGTTCTGCACAACGATCGTCTGCTGGTCGATGGCGGCCTGGTCAACCCGGTTCCGGTCTCCCTGTGCCGCGCCATGGGCGCCGACGTCGTGATTGCCGTGGATCTGGGCTCGGACCGCATGGGCGGCGGCGCGCGCCACAAACCGGCCCCGGCGACGCGGGCCGACAGCGCGGGCGACGAACCCGGCTGGGCGGCCCGGCTGCGCAAGACCTTCAGCCGGCCGCGCCTGGCCAATGGCGACTTGCTGCCGTCGATGGCCGGCGTGCTGTCGACCAGCATCCACATCATGCAGATGCGCATCGCCAGGAGCCGCCTCGCCGGCGAACCGGCCGACGTGCTGCTGACGCCGCGCCTCGGCCACCTGGCGCTGATGGATTACCATCGCGGCTCCGAAGCCATCGAGGAAGGACGCGCGGCCGTGGTCCGCATGCTGCCGTCGCTTGAACACGCACTGTCCGCATGAATGCACTGATTGCCGAATTGATCGGTTTGCTGGGCGAGCGCCATGTGCTCACGGCGGCGGACGACGTCGCCCCTTATTGCACCGACTGGCGCAGCCGCTACACGGGTAGCGCGCTGTGCGTCGCCCTGCCCGGCAGCACGGAAGAAGTCGCCGCCGTGGTGCGCGCCTGCGCCGCGGCGGGCACGGCGATCGTGCCGCAGGGCGGCAACACCGGGCTGTGCGGTGGCGCCACGCCGGTGGGCGGCGAGCTGGTGCTCAGCCTGCGGCGCCTGAACCGCATCCGCGCCGTCGACGCCGACAACAACTCGATCACCGTCGAGGCCGGCTGCACCCTGCAGGCGGTGCAGGAAGCCGCGCTTGAGGCCGATCGTCTGTTCCCGCTGTCGCTCGCGGCCGAAGGCAGCGCGACGATCGGCGGCAATCTGTCCACCAATGCCGGCGGCGTGCAGGTGCTGCGTTACGGCAATGCACGCGAACTGACACTGGGGCTCGAAGTGGTGCTGGCCGACGGCCGCATCTGGGACGGTCTGCGCGCGCTGCGCAAGGACAATACCGGCTACGACCTCAAACATCTGTTCATCGGCGCCGAAGGCACCCTGGGCCTGATCACGGCGGCAACGCTGAAGCTGTTCCCGCGGCCGCGCACGCAGGCCACGGCCTGGGTCGCGGTGCCCGATCCGGCCGCCGCGGTGCGCCTGCTCGGGCGCCTGCGCGATGCCGCCGGTGACAACGTGACGGCTTTCGAGATCGTCGGCCGTGCGGCGCTGGATCTGGTGCTCAAACACATCCCGAATGCCCGCGACCCGCTTGCCGGCAAGCCGGCGTGGCAGGTGCTGATCGAACTTTCCGGCGCGCGCGATGACCTGTCCGCCACGCTGGAACAGGCGCTGCAAAGCGCCGCGGAAGCGGGGGGGATCGACGACGCCGTGCTGGCCGCCAGCGAGGCGCAGACCGCCGCGCTGTGGGCGCTGCGCGAGAATGTTTCGGAGGCGCAGAAGATCGAGGGCGTCTCGATCAAGCACGACATCGCGGTGCCGGTTTCGCGTATCGCCGAATTCATCGCGCGTGCCGATGCCGCGTTGCAGGCCGCCTTTCCCGAGGTGCGCATCGTCTGCTTCGGCCACATCGGCGACGGCAACCTGCATTACAACCAGTCGCGCTCCGATGCCCAGTCCAATGCCGACTTCATCGCCCAGACCACGGCCGTCAACCGCATCGTGCACGACCTGGTGCATCAGCTCGGCGGCTCGATTTCGGCCGAACACGGGCTGGGGCAGCTGAAGCGCGAGGAAGTCCTGCGCTACAAGAGTGGGACCGAGATGGACCTGATGCGTGCAGTGAAGCAGGCGCTGGATCCGCGCGGCCTGATGAACCCCGGCAAGCTGCTGTAGAAGATCGCTTTAGGGCAGTCCATTCCAATCCAGGTTTGAGTCTGAGCGATCGGTTTTGACGTTGAAAACCAAATAAAAAAGATCTGGCGTTTGGCGGGGCTGTGGGTATGTGGGGAGGTCGCCGTCAGGCGAGCTATCCACATATCCATAGCCCCTTCGCTTTTCGCTTTGTTGTCGGGTCAGGCGGCCGT
>JAXMJU010000011.1:0-3999 GCA_034376265.1 Sulfuritalea sp. | reverse complement strand
TGGCCGGCTCGGGTGCCGCGGCCGGCTGCGCCGCCGCGGCCCGCTCGACATCATCGAGCGTCACCGCGCCATGCGGTCCAGTGCCGGTGACGCGGTCGAGGTCTATGCCCTTTTCCTCGGCATGCTTGCGCGCCGCCGGCGAGATCATGCGGCGTGTTGCCGGCGCTCCTGCGGCGCCTGGCGCCGCAGCCGGGGGCGGCGGTGCTGCTGCCGCAGGCGCGGCCGCCGTAGCGCCAGCGCCAACTCTTGCCGGGGCCGCCTCGCCGGCTTCGAGCAGGGTCGCCATCACGGCGCCCACCGGCAACTTCTGCCCCGGCTCGGCGATCAGCTGATGCACCGTGCCTTCCTGCCAGCTTTCGATATCCACGGCCGCCTTCGAGGTGTCGACGATCGCCACCACCTGGCCCTTCTTCACCGTGTCGCCAACGCCAACTTTCCATGCCAGCAGGGTGCCCTCGTCCATGTCGGAACCCAGCGCGGGGAGCTTGAATTCGATCATGCGAAAAATCCTTTCACTGCGGCGACGATTTTTTCCGGCTGCGGCAGCGCGGCTTCCTCAAGGTGTTTCGCGTAGGGTATCGGCACTTCCTCGGAGCAGACTCGCGCCACCGGCGCGTCGAGTTCGTAGAAGGCGTTCTCCATGATGCGCGCGATGACCTCGGCGGCGAGGCTGCCGCTCTTCCAGCCTTCGTCGACGATCACCGCGCGGCGGCACTTGGCGACCACGGCCATAATGCTCGCACTGTCGAGCGGGCGCAGCACACGCAGGTCGAGCACTTCCGCCTCGATGCCGCTTGCGGCCAAAGTTTCCGCCGCCGCCAGCGCCTTGGGCAGCGAGCCGCCGTGGGTGATGATGGCGACGTCCTTGCCCGCGCGCCGCACCCGGGCTGTGCTGATGTCGGCGCTCCAGGCGTCGGGCAGTTCGCCTTCCAGGTTGAACAGCCCGGCATGTTCGAAGATCACCACCGGATCGGGGTCGGCCAGCGCCGGTGCCAGCATGCCGCGCGCATCCTCGATGGTCGCCGGCGCCAGCACCTTGATGCCGGGGATGTGGGCGTACCAGCCTTCCAGGCTGTGCGAATGCTGGGCCGCGAGCTGGCGCCCGGCGCCGGTGGTCATGCGGATCACCAGCGGCACCGAGAACTGGCCGCCCGACATGTGGCGCAGGGCCGCCGCGGTATTCACGATCTGGTCCAGCGCCAGCAGGCTGAAATTCACCGTCATCACCTCGACGATGGGCCGCATGCCGCCCAGCGCCGCACCGATCGCCGCGCCGACGAAACCGAGTTCCGACAGTGGCGTGTCGCGGATGCGCTCGGGGCCGAACTCGTCGAGAAAGCCCTTGGAAAACGCATAAGTGCCGCCGTAACGGCCGACGTCCTCGCCTATCAGGAATACGCGCGGGTCATTGGCTAGCGCTTCGTGCATCGCCTCGCGCATGGCTTCGCGGTAACTGAGTTTCCTGCTCATGGCGTCATCCCGCGAGTGGAGCCGCCGCAGGCGGCGAACCTACGTCACCCCCGCCCGGGCGGGGGGCGGGGGGTGGGGGTGTCATCACGTCCTTCAGCAGGTCTGCCACCGGCTCCCAGGTGCCAGCCTCGGCGAAGGCCACCGCCGCGGCGACCTCGGCATTGGCCGCCGCGTCGATGGCGAGGAATTCCTCTTCCGTCAGCTTGCCCTCGGCCTTCAGGCGCGCGGTGAAGGTGTGGATCGGGCCGCGCGTCTTCCATTCCTCGACCTCGGCCTTCTGCCGATAGAGCTCGGCATCGAACATCGAGTGGGCGCGGAAGCGATAGGTCTGGTATTCGACGAACACCGGCCCCGCGCCTTCGCGCAGCGTGCGCACCGCCTGCTGCGTGACCTCATGCACGGCGACGATGTCCATGCCGTCGGCGCGCAGCGCCGGCATGCCGTAGGAGGCCGCCTTGAGGCAGAGGTCGGTCTGCGCTTCACTGCGCTCGATCGCCGTGCCCATGCCATAGAGATTGTTCTCGCAGCAGAACAGCACCGGCAGCCGCCACAGCGCGGCGAGGTTGAGCGACTCGTGGAATGCGCCTTCGGCCACCGCGCCGTCGCCGAAGAAACAGGCGGTGATGCGCTGCTCGTTCTGCGCCCCGAAGGAAGTCCCCTTGGGGGACATCTTCGCCGCCAGCGCGAGGCCGACCGCCAGCGGCAGGCCGCCGCCGACGATGGCATTGCCGCCATACAGCCGCGTTGTCGCGTCGAACAGGTGCATCGAGCCGCCGCGGCCGTGCGCGCAGCCTTCACGCTTGCCGTACATCTCGGCCATGATCGCGCCCATGTCCATGCCGCGCACCAGCGCGTGGCCGTGCTCGCGGTAGGTGGCGACGATGTTGTCCGCGGGCGACAGGGCGTGCAGCGCGCCGACTCCGGTCGCTTCCTCGCCGATGTAGAGATGCAGGAAGCCGCGGATCCTGCCCGCGCCATACATCTCGGCCGCCTTTTCTTCCATGCGGCGGATGCGCAGCATGTCGGTCAACAGGCGCAGCGCGAAAGCCTTGTCCCAGGGCACGGGGCCGGCGGGCGGCGGCGGGGCGGGATGGTCAATCATGGCTGCCCACCCCCCGGCCCCCGCCCGCCGGGCGGGGGTGACGGTGGTTCGCTGCTGCGCAGCTCCGTGGGATGACTGGCGCCGCTTCGGGCGGCCGGCGCGCGGCGCTCATGAGCCGCTCTCCAGGGTCGAGGTATCGCCTTCGGGCAGGCCCAGTTCGCGCGCCTTCAGCAGCCGGCGCATGATCTTGCCGCTGCGCGTGCGCGGCAGGCTGGCCAGGAAGGCGATTTCCTTGGGCGCCACGGCGGCGCCGAGGCGCTTCCTGGCGTGGCCCAGCAGTTCCAGGCGCAACGCCTCGCTGGCCTCGTAACCTTTTTTCAGCGAGACGAAGGCCTTCACCACCTCGCCCACCACCGGATCGGGTTTGCCGATCACGCCGGCTTCGGCCACGGCCGGGTGTTCCATCAGCGCGCTCTCGACCTCGAAAGGTCCGATCAGATGGCCGGCCGACTTGATCACGTCGTCGGCGCGGCCGACGAACCAGTAGTAGCCGTCGGCATCGCGCTGCGCCAGGTCGCCGGTCAGGTACCACTGGTTGTTCGGACCGGCGAAGCACTTGCGGTAACGCTCCTCGTTGTTCAGGTAGGCGCGGAACATCGAGGGCCAGCCGCGCTTCAGGGCCAGCTCGCCCTCGACCCCGGCTTCCTCGACCGGCGTCACCGTGCCGTCTGCGTCGCGGTGCATGATCGCGGCATCGATGCCGGGCAGCGGCCGGCCCATCGAGCCGGGCTTGATGTCGAAGGCCGGCGTGTTGGCGATCATGATGCCGCCGGTCTCGGTCTGCCACCAGTTGTCATGGATCGGCAGTCCCAGCACTTCCTTGCCCCAGCGCACCGCCTCGGGGTTCAGCGGCTCGCCGACGCTGGCGATGAAACGCAACTGCGGAAAGCGGTGTTTGCGCGGGATTTCGGCGCCGGCCTTCATCAGCATGCGGATCGCCGTCGGCGCCGTGTACCAGACCGTCACGCCCTCATCCTGCAGCAGGCCGTACCAGCGCTCGGCGTCGAACTCCTCGGCGTCGATGATCGAGCTCACGCCATGCAGTAGCGGCGCGATGATGCCGTAGGAAGTGCCCGTGACCCAGCCCGGATCGGCGGTGCACCAGTAGATGTCGTCGGCATGGAGGTCGAGCGCGTAGCGGCCGGTCGCCCAGTGCGTGGCGACGGCGCCATGCACATGCACGGCGCCCTTCGGCGTGCCGGTGGTGCCGCTGGTGAAATGCAGCAGCGACATGTCTTCGGCGCCGGTCGCCGCCACTGCGGATTCGTCGCTCGCGGCCGCCATCAGCGCGGCCAGATCGAGCGTGCCGGGAATGTTGCTGCTGCCGCCATCCTCGGCCACCAGCAGCACATGTTCCAGCGTCGGCATCTGGTCGCGCCACTTCGCCACCTTGCGCTCGTAGAGCATGTCGGTGGTGACCAGCACCC
>JAXMJU010000010.1:0-33842 GCA_034376265.1 Sulfuritalea sp. | reverse complement strand
CAATGTCAGGCGCATGCCGCCGACGCTTTGGCGGAGGCAGCATGAGCAAAGAAGCGAAGCGAGATCTGATCGTCGGCCTCGACATCGGCACGTCCAAGATCGTCGCGATCGTCGGCGAGCTGGATGCCGAGGGCCGGCTCGGCGTGCTCGGTCTCGGCACCCAGGAATCGACCGGCTTGAAGCGCGGCATGGTGATCAACATCGAGGCCACGGTGAACTCGATTTCGCGGGCCATCGCCGAGGTCGAGATGATGGCCGGCTGCAAGGTGCGCGAGGTATACACGGGCATCGCCGGCAGCCACATCAAGAGCAAGGATTCCACGGGCATGGCCGTGGTGCGCGACAAGGAAGTCACCCAGTTCGACGTCGAGCGCGCCATCGAGGCCGCCAATGCGACCTCGATCTCGGCCGACGACCAGATCCTGCACACGCTGGTGCAGGAATTCACCGTCGATGGCCAGGACGGCGTCAAGGAGCCGATCGGCATGGATGCGCGGCGGCTCGACGTCAAGGTGCATCTGGTCACCGGCGCGGTCACCGCGGTGCAGAACATCGTCAAGTGCGTGCACCGCTGCGGCCTCGAAGTGGTCGACCTGGTGCTGCAGCCCTTGGCCTCGGGCTATGCCGTGCTGACCGAGGACGAGAAGGATGTCGGTGTCTGCCTGGTCGACATCGGCGGCGGTACCACCGATGTCGCGGTCTTCGTCCATGGCGCGATCCGCCACACGGCGGTGATCCCGATCGCCGGCGACCAGCTGACCAACGACATTGCGATCGCCCTGCGCACCTCGACCCAGGATGCCGAGGACATCAAGATCCGCTATGGCGTGGCGCTGCAGCAGCTGGCCCATCCCGAGGACATGATCGAGGTGCCCGGCGTCGGCGACCGGCCGTCGACCCAGTTGTCGCGCCAGACCCTGGCCGGCTTCATCCAGCCGCGGGTCGAGGAGATTTTCCAGAAGGTGCAGGAGGAATTGCAGCGCAGCGGCAAGGAACGCCTGCTGCGCGCCGGCATCGTGCTGACCGGGGGCGCGGCGCAAATGCCGGGCATGGCGGAACTCGGCGAGGAGATTTTTCACAATACCGTGAAGCTGGCGATGCCGCATTACGACGGCAATTTGCGCGATTACGTGCGCAATCCGCGCTACTCCACGGCGATGGGATTGTTGCTGGAAGGCGTGGCGCAGCGCCAGCGCGGCATGAAGGCGCAAAGCCCGAGAAGCTTCGGGCAGGTTCTGGCGCGAATGAGGGCGTGGTTCACCAGAAATTTTTGATGCAGTGGGTCTTTTCAGGAGGCGAAAATGTTTGAACTCGAGGAAGTAGGAACACCGGAGGCTGAGGCGAGCTCGACGGTGATCAAGGTCGTCGGCGTCGGCGGCGCGGGCGGCAATGCGGTCGAGCACATGATCCGCGAA
The DNA here is from genome assembly GCA_034376265.1 of Sulfuritalea sp. Classification (GTDB taxonomy): domain Bacteria; phylum Pseudomonadota; class Gammaproteobacteria; order Burkholderiales; family Rhodocyclaceae; genus Sulfuritalea. The sequence goes on along the minus strand of JAXMJU010000010.1, from coordinate 32,427 downwards.
GGCGTCGGCGGCGTTGAATTCATCTGCTGCAACACCGATGCGCAGGCGTTAAAGAAAAGCACCGCCCATGTGAAATTGCAACTCGGCCCGGGTCTGGGCGCCGGCGGCAAGCCGGAGAAGGCCAGGGAACTGGCCCAGCTCGATCGCGGCCGGATTGCCGAAGCCCTGGACGGCGCGCACATGGTATTCATCACCGCCGGCATGGGCGGCGGCACCGGCACCGGCGCCGGACCGGTGATTGCCGAGGTCGCGCGCGAACTGGGCATCCTCACCGTGGCCGTGGTGACCAAGCCTTTCGAATACGAGGGCAAGCGCAAGCGCCTGGCCGAAGAAGGCGTGGCCGAACTGGCGCGCCACGTCGATTCGCTGATCATCATCCTCAACGAGAAGCTCGAAGAGGTGCTGGGTGACGAGGTCAGCATGCTGGAAGCCTTCCAGGCGGCGGACAACGTGCTGCGCAATGCGGTCGGCGGCATCGCCGAGATCATCAACGTGCCGGGCCTGGTCAACGTCGACTTCGAGGACGTGCGCACCGTGATGGGTGAGATGGGCAAGGCGATGATGGGTTCCGCCGTGGCGGCGGGGGTCGATCGCGCCCGCGTCGCGGCCGAGGAGGCGGTGGCCAGTCCGCTGCTGGAAGGCATCGAGCTTTCCGGCGCGCGCGGCGTGCTGGTGAACATTACGGCCAGCAGCACCCTTGGACTCAAGGAGTACAAGGAAGTGATGAAGACCATCCGCCAATACACCGCACCGGAAGCCACGGTGATCTGCGGCGCCGTGTTCGACGAAACCATGGAAGACCAGTTGCGGGTGACGGTGGTCGCCACGGGCCTCGGCATCGTCGGTGCGCGCGAAGCCGCCAAGCCTGCCATGCGCGTGGTCGAAACCGTCGGTTTGCGCACCGGCACCGACAACCTGCAGGTGTTCGATGTCGGCATGAGCCAGGGCCCGATCGATCTTTCCAGCGTCACCAGCAGCGCACGCGGCGCCCCGCGCAATGCGCAGGCGGATGCCATGGCCGCATCCGGCGTGGATAAGTACGATATCCCGGCTTTTTTGCGTCGCCAGTCGGACTGAAGCCCGGTCCGGCCACCGGTCCGGCGGGCGCCTCCTCCCGCCGGACCGGGTGGCCATGCTAAAATTGCGGCTCTGCACCATTCCATCCGAATGACCGCCCGATGCTTCGTCAACGCACCCTGAAATCAGTCGTCAAGGCCACCGGCGTGGGTCTCCACTCCGGCGTCAAGGTCGCGCTCGCGCTACGCCCGGCACAGCCGGATACGGGAGTGGTATTCCGTCGCGTCGATCTGACCCCCCCGGTAGACCTGCGCGCCGATGCGTTCGGCGTCGGCGACACGCGGCTGGCGTCCTGCCTGGAACGGGACGGCGTCAAGGTCGCCACGGTCGAACACCTGATGTCGGCGCTGGCCGGACTCGGCATCGACAACATCTATGTGGACGTCGACGCGGCCGAACTGCCGATCATGGACGGCTCGGCGGCACCCTTCGTCTTCCTGCTGCAGTCGGCCGGCATCGAGGAGCAGAAGGCGGCCAAGAAATTCCTGCGGGTGAGGAAAGTCGTCGAAGTGAAGGACGGCGACAAGTGGGCCAGGCTGTCCCCCTACGACGGCTTCAGCCTCGACTTCTCGATCGTCTTCAATCACCCGGCCATGGATCGTGCGGCATCGCGCGCCCACATCGATTTCGCCGACCAGTCCTACCTGCGTGAAGTCGCCCGCGCCCGCACCTTCGGCTTCATGCAGGACGTGGAATCCCTGCGCGATCAGGGCCTGGCACTCGGCGGCAGCATGGAAAACGCCATCGTGATGGATGAGTACAGAATACTCAACAGCGACGGCCTGCGTTACGCCGACGAGTTCGTCAAGCACAAGATTCTCGATGCCGTCGGCGATCTCTACCTCGCCGGACATGCCTTGCTCGGGGCATTCGCGGCCCACAAGTCGGGCCATGCGCTGAACAACCTGCTGTTGCGCGCACTGCTGGCGGACGCTTCCGCCTGGGAACTGGTCAGCTTCCAGCGCGCCGAAGAAGCGCCGGGCAGCATCGCCCGGCTTTACCCCAAGCTCGCTTAGAGGCCGGTCCGCCATGCTCCTGCTCAGGATCATCGGCATGCTGACGGCGATCACCATCGGCAGCGGCATCGTGGCCTGGCTGTTTACCCGCGATCGACGCTACCTGGTTCTATCGGGCCGCGTCGCCCTCGGCGCCCTGATCCTTGCCCTGGTGATCCTGGTGCTGATGGCCGCCGAGCGCCTGATCATTCTTTAACGCTGCGCAACAAGCGCTCCAGCGCTTGCTTGAGGGGAGATTCCCCCGGCAGGCGCGCGGCCAGCGCATTCAGTTCCTGCTTCTGTTTGGGGCCGGGCAGGGCGGGTCTTTGGTATGGCGGCCGCGGCGGCGACGGGTTGCGGGCTTGCACTCGCACCTCGATTTGGGTAACCTTCGCCTCCTTATTCGACAAATCGCTGGCGAGACTGGGTCCGAATTGACGGATTTTCGCCGCGACCGCGCCGTTGGCGGCGTGGATAAAAAGTTTCCCCAGGCGGAAGTTGGCAACCCGGGCATGAGGCCGCAGAGCCTCCGGCAGTGCAGCTTCCAGAAGTCGCTGGAATTGGAGCAGGCGTTGGGCGTGGGCGGCAAGCCGCGCCATGCTGTCACCGGAGGCAAGGTGTTCCTGGAGACTGCGCGCTGTCATCGGAAATAGAGTTTTTCAGTGAAGGCCGATGCCGGCATTATCGGCGTTAAACATGGCGGCCCAAGCTAAAACGAATCTGAAGGGAGAGAAGGGGTGCATATTATTCTCGTCTCCGACCGGCTGGCAACCGCCAGAAGCATCAGGCTGACCTGGCATCATGCGATTCTTTTCGCGGCCGCCATGTTTGCCACGGTCCTCGTGCTGTCGTCGTTGTTTTCCTATGTCACCGTCCGCCATGCGGCCGAAATCCGCCTGCCCTTCCTGCAGGACATGCTGCGCGCAATAAACGCCGAGGATACCCAGCGCTCGAAGGACTTCGTCCGCGAAAACCTCAACGCGATGGCGGTCAAGCTCGGCGAGATGCAGGCGCAACTGTTGCGGCTGGACACCATCGGCGAACGGCTCGCCGGCATGGCGGGGGTCAAGCCCCAGGACTTGAAGGCATTCGAAGCCAAGCCCGATGGCCGTGGCGGGCCGCTGCTGCTGCCCGCGACGATGTCGCCGACGGAGTTGCAGCGTGCGGTCGACGCACTGGCGAACCAGGTCGAGGCGAAGTCGGATGCGATTTCCATGATCGAATCGCAGATGCTGGAAGACCGTATCCGGAAGAGCCTGCTGCCCACCAGCCTGCCGGTTGAGGCGCAATGGAATGCTTCGGCCTATGGCTGGCGAGTCGATCCCTTCACCGGTGAGCGGGCGATGCACGAGGGTGTGGATTTCGTTGCGGCTACGGGGACCGCAATCAGTGCCGCCGCCGCGGGCGTGGTGGTGACCGCGGAGCGTCATCCGCAATACGGCAATCTGGTGGAAGTCGATCACGGCAAGGGTTTGATCACGCGTTACGCCCACGCGTCGAAGATTCTGGTCCAGGCCGGCCAACTGGTAAAGCGCGGCCAGAAGATAGCCGAGGTGGGTTCCACCGGGCGGTCCACCGGACCGCACCTGCATTTTGAAGTTCGCATCCGCGGTCTGGCGCAGAACCCGGATCGCTTCCTGCGCATGGCGCAGACAGGCCAGAAGCAGATCGCGCATCGCCACTGAGTTGCGGGGGGCAGGCTCTCCCCGCATGCTAACGCTCATGGCTTCGACGGACCACCCCGCATCATGAAACACGTGGCCTTCGCAATGCGCATCGCTGGCAAATAGGCCCGCCCCTCCCATCCTCCCCTCACGGGGAGGCTATTTGTTGGCTCGCTGCGCTCGACTGTCACCATGCGCGCTTGCCATCGTATTTCACGTTAAAATCAGCGCTTTGCTTTTCCCGGCCAATGTGTGGCCGCGCACCCCATGATCTCCGGCCTACTCAAGAAGATTTTCGGCAGCCGCAATGACCGGCTGATCAAGCAGTATTCCCAAACGGTGGCCCGCATCAACGGACTGGAAGCCACCACCCAGCAGCTCTCCGACGAGGCCTTGCGCGCCAGAACGGAAGAGTTCCGCGGCCGCCATGCCAAGGGTGAGTCGCTCGACGCCCTGTTGCCGGAAGTCTTTGCCGTGGTGCGCGAGGCCAGCCGCAGGGTGCTCGGCCTGCGCCACTTCGACATGCAGTTGATCGGCGGCATGGTGCTGCATTACGGCAAGATCGCCGAAATGCGCACCGGCGAAGGCAAGACGCTGACCGCGACGCTGGCGGTGTATCTGAATGCGATTCCCGGCAAGGGCGTGCATCTGATCACGGTCAATGATTACCTGGCAAAGCGCGACGCCGAGTGGATGGGGCGCATCTACCGCTTCCTCGGGCTTAGCGTCGGCATCAATCTTTCGCAAATGCCGCACGATGAAAAGCAGGCCGCTTACGCCGCCGACATCACCTACGGCACCAACAACGAATTCGGTTTCGACTACCTGCGCGACAACATGGTGTACTCGGCCGACGAGCGGGTGCAGCGCGGCCTCAATTACGCCATCGTCGATGAGGTGGATTCGATCCTGATCGACGAGGCGCGTACGCCGCTGATCATCTCCGGCCAGGCCGAGGATCACACCGAGCTGTATGTGCGCATGAACGCGGTGCCGCCGATGCTGGACAAAGGCGAGGCGGCCAAGGGCGAGGGCGAGGTCGATACCGGCGATTACACGGTCGACCTCAAGTCGCACCAGGTGCTGCTGACCGAAGCCGGTCACGAAAAGGCCGAGGAAATCCTCGCGCGCCTAGGCATGCTGGCCGAAGGCAGCAGCCTCTACGAGCCGGCCAATATCCTGTTGATCCATCATCTGTATGCCGCGCTGCGCGCGCACAACCTCTATCATCGCGATCAGCAGTACGTGGTGCAGGACGGCGAGGTGGTGATCGTCGACGAGTTCACCGGCCGCCTGATGGCCGGCCGCCGCTGGTCGGATGGCCTGCACCAGGCCGTCGAGGCCAAGGAAGGCGTGGCGATCCAGGCCGAGAACCAGACCCTGGCCTCGATCACGTTCCAGAACTATTTCCGCATGTACGGCAAGCTCGCTGGCATGACCGGCACGGCCGATACCGAAGCCTACGAGTTCCACCAGATCTACGGCCTCGAAACCGTGGTGGTCCCGACCAACCGGCCGATGATCCGCAAGGACGAGAACGACCAGATCTACCGCACCGCGCCCGAGAAACACGCGGCGATCATCGCCGACATCCGCGCTTGCCATGGGCGGGGCCAGCCGGTGCTGGTGGGCACCACCTCGATCGAGAACTCGGAACTGCTCTCGGGCCTGCTCGACAAGGAAAAGCTGCCGCACCAGGTGCTCAACGCCAAGCAGCACGCGCGCGAAGCCGAGATCGTGGCCGAGGCCGGCCGCCCCGGCATGATCACCATCGCCACCAACATGGCCGGTCGCGGCACCGACATCGTGCTCGGCGGCAACATCGAAAAGCCCACTACCGCCATCCGCGACGACGAGGCCCTGTCCGCGGCGGAGAAGGAAACGCGCACTGCCGCGCTCAAGGCCGAATGGCAAGAGGTGCACAACCAGGTGCTGGCCGCCGGTGGCCTGCACATCATCGGTTCCGAGCGCCACGAGTCGCGCCGCATCGACAACCAGCTGCGCGGCCGTTCCGGCCGCCAGGGCGATCCGGGTTCCTCGCGCTTCTATCTGGCGCTGGACGACTCGCTGCTCAAGATCTTTGCCGGCGAGCGTCTCAACACCATCATGGTGCGCCTCAAGATGCCCGAGGGCGAGGCGATCGAGCATCCGCTGGTCAGCCGCTCGCTCGAATCGGCCCAGCGCAAGGTCGAGCAGCGCAACTTCGACATCCGCAAGCAGCTGCTCGAATACGACGACGTCTCCAACGACCAGCGCAAGGTGATCTACCAGCAGCGCAACGAGCTGCTCGACAGCGACGACATCGCCGAAACCATCACGGCCATGCGCCAGGGGCAGATCCACGACACCTTCCGCCTCTACATCCCGGCCGAAAGCGTCGAGGAGCAGTGGGATGTCAGCGGCCTGGAAACCGCGCTGGCGGCCGAACTGCAGCTCAGGCTGGCGGTCGCCGAGTGGGTCAGGACCGAGCCGCAGCTTGGCGACGACGACATCCTCAAGCGCCTGTTGGATGCCGGCGACGCCGCCTATGCCGAGAAGATCGCCAGGGTCGATGCTGCCGCCTGGTCCGGCTTCGAGCGCAACGTCATGCTGCAAAGCCTGGATACGCACTGGCGCGAGCACCTCTCGGCGCTCGACCACCTGCGCCAGGGCATCCATCTGCGCGGCTATGCGCAGAAGAACCCGAAACAGGAATACAAGCGCGAGGCTTTCGAGCTGTTCGAAGGCTTGCTGCAAACCGTGCGCAGCGAAGTCTCCAAGCTACTGATGACCGTCGAGGTGCGCAGCGAGGAGCAGATCGAAGAGGCCGAAGCGCCGCCGCAACTCGAGAACGTGCAGTACCACCACGCCGACTATGACGAAGCGCTCGGCGCCGCTGCGGCCAAGCCGGCGCTGCCGGTGGAGCGGCATGCGCCCAAGGTCGGCCGCAACGACCCCTGTCCCTGCGGCAGCGGCAAGAAGTACAAGCACTGCCACGGCAAGCTGAATTGACTCGGGAACGGCATCCGACCCTAATCGAGGACGCGAGTGGTCGCAATGCGTCCGTCCTGATCCTCGACCAGACGCGCCTGCCCCACGCAGCGGTCATGCTGCGACTGGCGTCGCTGGAGGATGCCGCCCATGCCATTCGCGTCATGCAGGTGCGCGGCGCGCCGCTGATCGGCGCCACCGCCGCCTACGGCGTCGCGCTCGGCCTGGCGGAAGACGCCGGCGATGCGCGCCTCGCTCACGTGATCGATACTCTCGCCGCGACGCGGCCGACGGCGGTCAATCTGCACTGGGCCCTGGCGCGCATGCAGCGCGTGCTGCAAGAGTTGGCGCTGGTGACACGGCGTGATGCCGCCTGGCGCGAGGCGCGCGCGATCGCCACCGAGGACAAAGCGGCAAACGCGGCCATAGGGCAGCATGGATTGCCGCTGATAGCGGCAATCCATGCTGCCTTCGGCAAAGAGAAGGGCAATCGCAATCCCCCCAACCCCCTTTCCGGGAAAGGGGGGGCACGTGCCGCGCCCCCCGAGGGGAAATTGGACGGCCATCCCCCCAGCCCCCTTCCCGGGGAAGGGGGTGACTATTTCAGGCAGGCTGCGCCTGCGGTTATCAACGTCATGACGCATTGCAATGCCGGACGTCTGGCGACCGTCGAGCACGGCACCGCCCTGGCGCCGGTGTACGCCGCGCACGCCGTCGGCATTCCCGTGCATGTCTGGGTCTCCGAAACCCGGCCGCGCAACCAGGGCCTGCTGACCGCCTGGGAACTCGCCGAGGCCGGCGTGGCGCATACCCTGATTGCCGACAATGCCGCCGGCCTGCTGCTGATGCAGGGCAAGGTCGATCTGGTGATCGTCGGCGCCGACCGCATCGCGGCCAACGGCGATACGGCGAACAAGATCGGCACCTATCTCAAGGCGCTTGCCGCGCGTGCGCATGGCGTGCCGTTTTATGTCGCGGCGCCGCTGTCGACCATCGACTACGCCTGCCCCTCGGGCGCGCAGATCCCGATCGAGCAGCGTGCCGCCGACGAACTCGGCGCCGGCGCCGTGCCGGTGGCCAACCCCGCTTTCGACGTGACCCCGGCGGCGCTGATCGGCGGCATCATTTCCGAGCGCGGCATCGCCGCCGCGGATGCACTGGGGCAGTGGCAGCCATGAGCGCGGGCGCTATCGATCTCGCCGAAAAGGTGCTCGCCACGGCGCGGGCGATGAACGCTTGCGGCATCAATCGCGGCAGCGCCGGCAACGTCAGCACCCGCTGCGATGACGGATTCATCATCACGCCGACCGGCATGGCCTACGACGCCTGCGGGCCTGCCGACATGGTGAGAGTTGGCGCTGACGGTACGGTGAATCCGGCAAGCCGACGCAAACCCTCATCCGAATGGCGCTTCCATCGCGACATTTACGCCGCGCGGCCGGACGCAGGCGCCGTGGTGCATACGCATTCGCCATTTGCCACGGCGCTGGCCTGCCAGCAGCAGGGCGTGCCGGCCTTCCATTACATGGTGGCGCGCTTCGGCGGCTACGACGTGCGCTGCGCGGCCTACGCCACCTTCGGCAGCCAGGAGTTGTCCGACGCCATCATCGCCGCGCTCGACGGTCGCTGCGCCTGCCTGATGGCGCATCACGGCATGGTGGTGTTCGGCCGCGACTGCGATCAGGCCCTGGCGCTGGCGGTGGAACTCGAAACGCTGTGCGAGCAGTACTGGCGCGTGCTGCAATTGGGTGCGCCGCAGCTGTTGCCGGCCGACGAAATGACGCGTGTATTGGCGAAGTTCGCCAGCTACGGCCAGCAGGACTGACGCAAAGCCGCTCAGGCGGCGTGGTAGGACGTCACCCGCTCGACTTCGTTTTTCGAGCCGAGGATCACCGGCACGCGCTGGTGCAGCTTCTGCGGCTGGATGTCGAGGATGCGCCGCTGGCCATCGGTGGCCGCACCGCCCGCCTGTTCGACGATCATGGCCATCGGATTGGCTTCGTACATCAGGCGCAGCTTGCCGCCCTGGGCGCGTGTCTTGCTGTCGATCGGGTACATGAAGATGCCGCCACGACTCAGGATGCGATGCACGTCGGCGACCATCGAGGCCACCCAGCGCATGTTGAAGTCCTGGCCGCGCGGGCCGTCCTTGCCGGCCAAAAGTTCGTCGACATAGCGCTTGACCGGGGCGTCCCAGTAGCGCGCGTTGGACGCATTGATCCTGCAAAAAGCATTTGATCCGCAGATTTCGCCGATTAACGCAGATGGATCAGGGCCTTGGTTGGTCGGGCCGTACCACCTGCCGGGTGCGCCGTGGGCACCGGCCACTTCGTTGTTTTATCTGCGTAATCTGCGAAATCTGCGGACTGGACTGAGATTTTTAGGTTGATGGCGAATTCGCGCGTCTCCTCGGGAATCTTCACATCGGCCTGGGTCAGCACGAAGCGGCCGAATTCGCGATCGAGGGTGAACACATTGACGCCGTCGCCCAGCGTCAGCACCAGCAGCGTGGTCGGTCCATACACGGCATAGCCGGCGCAGACCTGGCGCGTACCGGGCTGGAGGAAGGCTTGTTCGGTCGGGTCCATGCCTTCGGGACAATGCAGCACCGAAAAGATTGTGCCGACCGAGACATTCACGTCGATGTTCGACGAGCCGTCGAGCGGATCGAACAGCAGCAGGTATTCGCCTTTCGGGTAGCGGTTGGGGATGGCGTGCGGCAGCTCCATTTCCTCCGAGGCCATGCCGGCCAGGTGGCCGCCCCATTCGTTGGCATCGAGCAAAATTTCATTGGAAATCACGTCGAGCTTCTTCTGCACCTCGCCCTGCACGTTGTCGCTGCCGGCGCTGCCCAGCACGCCGGCCATGCCGCCCTTGCCGATGGCGATGGAAATCGCCTTGCAGGCGCGCGAAACCACCTCGACGAGCAGTCGCAAATCGGGAGAAATGACGTTCTTGTCGCGTTGCTCCTCGATCAGGAAGCGGGAAAGGGTCATATGGCGCATGGTTTTTTCGCAGCAGGTCGATGAAATGAGCCGCGAATTATACCGATGCACCATCCGTGGCCGACGCGCCCGCCAGCGGCCCGCGCCGGGGTCATGGAGCGATATGTCTTTGGTGATATTCTCGATGTTTTGGACATAGTAGCCTGCTGCAGTGAACGCCCTTTCCCTGGAATCCATTCTTAGCGTCGACGTAGTGACCTGCCACGCGACGGCGGCGCTGGGCGAGGTGCTGCGCAGCATGGAGCGCGAGCGCATCAGCTGCATCGTGGTGGTCGACGCGGAGCGGCGTCCCTGCGGCATTTTCACCGAGCGCGACGCCGTGGCCTTGCTCGCCGAAGGGGCGATCGTTCCGGCAATTCCTGTGGGCGAGGTGATGAGCAGCCCGGTGGTGACCCTGCCGGCTGCAGTCGATTATCACGATGCGCACCTGCACATGCTGGAGCATGGGGTGCACCACCTGGTTGCGGTGGATGGCGAAGGCCGCGTGGCGGGCGTGATATCCGAAGCGGATTTCCTTTCCCACCTCGACGACGAGTACTTCCTGGAGTTGAAGACTGTCGCCACGGCAATGACGCAGGACCTTCGTGCCCTGGACCTCGGCGCCACGCTGGGCGAAGCGCTGCGCCTGATGCACCAGCGTCACAGCGACCATGTGGTGGTGACCCAGGCCGGCACGGCGGTGGGCATCCTGACCGATCGCGACGTGGTGCGTTGCGCCGGCGGCGGCGAGCGCCTGGGCACGCCGCTGGCCGAATTGATGACGCGCGGCGTGCATTCCATCGCGCCGACCCGGCCGCTGCAGCAGGCGGTGCAGCTGATGGCGGAACTGGGGGTGCGCCGGCTGCTGGTGGTCGAGGATGGCCGCATGCTGGGCGTGGTGACGCGCCATGAAATCGTGCGCGCCATGCAGGGACGCCACGTCGAGTTCCTGCGCACCACCATCGCGCGCCTGCGCAGCAAGCTGCTCAAGTCCGGCGGACGTTACGCCGAGATCGGCCGCCACATGATTCTCGGCAGCGTGTTCGATCGCATCGGCGACGGCGTATTTCTCGCCGACGTGGCCAGCGGCGTGTATGTGGACCTCAACGACCGCGCTGTCGAGCTGCTCGGCTATGCGCGCCGCGAGGTGATCGGCCGCCACGTCTGGGAGATATTGACCGGCTTCGCCGATGTCGCCGCCTGGCGCGCCTGGAATGCCGGTTTGAGCGACCAGGTGCGTGTGGTCAACACCGACTTCCGTCGCCGCGACGGCAGCCTGCTGCCGGTCGAGGTGCGCGTCTATCAGGTGCACGACGGTGAGCGCTTGTTGCACGTAGCTATCTTTCGCGATACTTCCGCGACGCTGAAAATCGAGGCCGCGCTGCGCGAGGGCGAGCGCTATTACCGGCATGTGATCGACAGCGCCACCGACGGCTATTTCGCGATCGATCACGAACGCCGCTTCATCGAGGTCAACGACACCCTGTGCCGGCTGTTCGGTTATCCCCAGGCCGAGTGGCTGGGCAAGACCCCTTTCGATTTCATCACCGAACAGAGCCAGGCCGATCTGGCGGCGCAGATCCGCCGCATCGACAGTACCGATCGCCGACGGTTTCAGCTGATCGCACGGCGCAAGGATGGCAGCACCTTTCCCATCCTGCTCAACAACTCGACGCATCGCAACGAGCAGGGCGAGGTGGTGGGCTCCTTCGGCTTCATCACCGATCTCAGCCCGATCGTCGAAGCGCAACGCGCCGTGGCCGAATCCGAGCGCGAACTGCGCGGCATCCTCGACGACCTGCAGGACACCTATTACCGCACCGACCGGGAAGGCCGCATCGTGCGCGCTTCGCGTTCCGTCGAGCAGTTGCTGGGCTATACGGCCGAGGAGGTGCTGGGCCGCAAGCTGGCCGACCTGTATTGCTCGCAGGCCGATCGCGACGAGTTTCTGGCCCGCATGCGGGCCAACGGCGGCCATATCGTCGGCGGCGAGTCGCGCCTGCGGCACAAGGACGGCCATGAATTGTGGGTGCTGACCACGGCCCATTTCATTCATGATGCCGACGGCAATATCGCCGGCGTCGAGGGCACCACCCGCGACAACACGCGGCAGCGCCACGCCGAAGAGGAATTGCGCCTGGCGGCCAAGGTGTTCGAGAGCAGCGGCGAGGCGATCATGATCACCGATGCCGCGGGCCGCATGATCTCGGTCAACCAGGCATTTACCCGGGTCACCGGTTATGCCGCGATCGAGGCCATCGGCCGCAACGCCAGCCTGCTCGCCTCCGGCAAGCACAACCGCGAGTTCTTCGGCGACATGTGGCGCGCCCTGCTCGCCACCGGTTACTGGCAGGGCGAGATCTGGAACCGGCGCCGCAACGGCGAGGTATTCCCGGAGTGGCTGGGCATTTCATCGGTACGCGACGGCGAGGGCAGCATCACCCATTTCGTCGGCATATTTTCCGACATCAGCGAGCGCAAGGCGACCGAGGCGAAGATCGAGTTTCTCGCCCACCACGATCCGCTGACCGGCCTGCCCAACCGCCTGCTGCTGAAGGACCGGATGGAGCAGGCGATCGCCCATGGCGAACGCGCCGACCGCAAGGTGGCGCTGCTGTTCGTGGACCTCGATCGCTTCAAGACCGTCAACGACTCCTACGGACACCCGGTGGGCGACGTGCTGCTGCGCGATGCCGCACAGCGCCTGCTGGCCTGCGTGCGCGAGTCCGACACGATCAGCCGCCACGGCGGCGACGAATTCCTCGTGGTGCTGACCGATCTGCACAGTTCCGAAGTGCCGGCCCAGATCGCGGCGAAAATGATGACGGTGCTGGGCGAACCCTTCCACATCGAAGCGCACGAAGCGAAGATTTCGGCATCGGTCGGCATCGCCGTCTATCCGGAGGACGGCGACGCCTTCGACATACTGCTGAGGAAGGCCGATACGGCGATGTACCACGCCAAGGCCGCCGGTCGCAACGCCTTCCGCTTCTACACCGAGCGCATGAATGCCGACGCGCAGGAAAGGCTGGACCTGCACAACAACCTGCGTCGCGCCCTGGAGCGCGACGAATTCGTGCTGTACTACCAGCCGCTGGTCGATCTGACCAGCGGCCGCATCGTCGGCGGTGAAGCCTTGTTGCGCTGGCAGAATCCGCAGCAGGGCCTGGTCGCGCCGGGACATTTCATTGCCGCCGCGGAACACAGCGGCCTGATCGTGCCGCTCGGCGCATGGGTGCTGCAGGAAGCCTGCCGCGAACTGGCGCACTGGCACGCCGCCGGGCACGCGCAGTTGTCGATGGCGGTGAACATCTCGTCCATCCAGTTTCGCCGCGGCGATGTCGAAGAGACGGTGCTGCGTGCGCTGGCCGCGGCCGGCGCGAAACCCTCCGCACTGGAACTGGAGCTCACCGAGTCGATCCTGATCGACGGCGCCGAACAGGTGTTGGCGACCATGGGGCGGCTGCAGGCGCTGGGCGTGCGCCTGGCGATCGACGACTTCGGCACCGGCTATTCGAGCCTGGCCTACCTCAAGCGCTTCGCCGTGGACAAGCTGAAGATCGACCAGTCCTTCGTCCGCGACATCGTCGCCGATCCGGAGGATGCGGCAATCGTGCGCGCGGTGATCCAGATGGCCCGCAGCCTCGGCCTGCGCGTGGTCGCCGAGGGCGTCGAGACCGAAGCCGTGGCCGCCGAACTGCGCGCCATGGAGTGCGATCTGGTGCAGGGCTATTTCTTCGGCCGGCCCATGCCCGCCGCGGAATTCCGCCGCCTGATCGGCGTGGAACCGCACTGGTAGGCGCTCATCCGGCCGCGGCAGCGGCCCGGAAGTCGCTGGTGAGCGGGGTGGGGCTGGCACTACTGTCGTTCAGCTTACCAGGTAAGCGGTATGCTATGCTGCAAGCGTTTACTCGCTCAGGAGTTTGCCATGCCCGCCGCAACGCTTACCGAAAAAGGTCAGATCGTGATCCCCGCCGAGATTCGTGCACGTCACGGCCTGACGCCCGGCACCCAGGTCGAGTTTGTCGATGAGGGGGGCACCATCCGCCTGCTTGTCCGGCGGCGCGTGACGCCGTCCGACCCGGCGGCCGGTTATGGCCTCGTCAAGCTGAAAGCCAGAGGCAAGCCCAGGCGTCTGGCGGACTTCGATCCGGCCAGCCTGCTCAAGGGCAAGAAGGAAGCGGCGGCATGATTGCGGTCGATACGAATATCCTTGCGCGGTTTTATTGCGACGATCCGGATGACGTCGAGGCCAAACGCCAGCGACCACGAGCCCGGCGCGTGATGCTCGAATCGGCGGCGGTATTCGTGCCGCTGACGGTGATACTTGAATTCGAATGGGTCATGCGCGGCTTCTACGAGGTGGAGCCGGAGACCTTCCGTCAGACCATCGAACACCTGCTGGGTATGCCTCATGTAACGGTAGAGCGATGGGAGGCGGTGAAGGATGCCGTCGATCTGCATCGAAAAGGTCTCGACTTCGCCGATGCGCTGCATTGGGTATGCAGCGCGGCATGCAGACAGTTCGTCAGCTTCGATGATCGCGGGTTTGTGCGTCGGGCGAAGCGACTGAAGTTGGTGCCTGATGTGACGGTGCCGGGAACATAACTGCCGGGTGATACCCGGCTTTGGCGGCGACCATCGGTACCGATGGTGGAGGAGCTACGCGTAGGGGAATCGAGGTCAGCTGTAAGTTGCTGGGATACATGTCGGCATTTGCCAAAGTTGCGCAGCCGGCGTCGTCACTGGCGGACCAGCCAGGGAGCGAATTAAAAAAGGTGGAAGACATAGTGAACGGAAACCCAACCCCATGACTACCCTGCGCGTCGTCCAATCGCCGGAGTTTTCCATTCACCCTGCCGCCGCCTGGTATCTCGCCGACCTTGGCGAATTTCGCGGCAAGCAGGAGCTTTACACGCGCCAGTCGCCGCAGCGCCTCAAGGTCTTGCGTGAGCATGCGCTGATCGAGAGCGCGGTATCGTCGAACCGCATTGAGGGTGTGGCACTGGAGACGTCCCGCGTGCGCGATGTGCTGGTGGCGCCCAAGCCCTTGTTCCGCGATCGGGATGAGGAAGAAGTGCGCGGCTATCGCGATGCTCTGGACTGGCTGCATCGTGAGGCGACGAGCATAGAGGTCAGCAAGGAAAATATCTGCCGCCTGCACGCCATGGCGCGCGGCCAGATTTGGGATGCGGGGAAGTACAAGGAAAAGGACGGCGACATCATCGAACGCTACGCGGACGGTCGCGAGCGAGTGCGCTTCCGGCCGGTGGCTGCCGCGCGCACGGGCGAGGTCATGGCGAGCCTGGTGGCCGACTGGCAGCGTTGCCTGGACGAAGCATGGGTACATCCGCTGATCGCGTTGGCGGCCTTCAATCTCGATTTCCTTTGCATCCATCCCTTCCGCGATGGCAACGGCCGCGTCTCGCGCTTGTTGTGGCTGCTCCAGTGCCATCGGCTGGGCTACGAGGTGGGGCGTTACATCAGCCTGGAGCGGCTGGTGGAGGAGAACAAGGCGCGTTACTACGAGACACTGGAACTCAGCTCCCAAGGTTGGCACGAGGGCAAGCACGATCCCTGGCCCTATATAAATTTCGTGCTCTACATCCTCAAGACGGCCTACAAGGAGTTTGCCGAGCGGGTCGGTGAGATAGCCGCGCCGCGCGGCTCCAAGCGCGAACTGGTGCTGGTGGCGCTGGTGCGGATTTCTGCGGAGTTCTCCGTCGCCGAACTTGAACGGGCCTGCCCGGGTGTGAGTCGCGACATGATCCGCAGGGTTTTGCGGGAGCGGCAGCAGGCGGGGGCAGTGGAATGCCTAGGTTTGGGGCCGGGCGCCCGTTGGCGGAAAAGAGGGTAATTACCCTCAAAAGAGGGTAATAGAGAGGGTAATGTCTTGCGTCGCAACTACCGCCAGCGGTTGATCGCGTCGCGCGTTTCCAGCGCTACTTTGCGTGCCGCGGCGGCGTAGTCCTCGCCCTTGCCGGCATAGAGGATGGCGCGCGAGGAGTTGATCATGAGGCCAGTGCCGGCGGCGGTCTTGCCGGCCGTCACGGTAGCTTCGATGTCGCCGCCCTGGGCGCCGATGCCGGGCACCAAGAGCGGCATGTCGCCGACGATCTGGCGCACGCGGGCGATCTCGCCGGGGAAGGTGGCGCCGACCACGAGCGCGCATTGGCCCGTGGTGTTCCATTCGTTTGCGACCAATTCGGCGACGCGTTCATACAGAGTGATTTCACCTCCAGCGACCAGCGCTTTCGTCCATCCGCCTGCTCCGACCGCCGCTTTCGGCGTGTCGCCAGCGCCAACTTTCAGGAATTGCAAATCGCTGCCGCCGGGGTTCGAGGTGCGGCAAAGCAGGATCACCCCCTTTTCCGGGTAGGCCAGCCAGGGCTCGACCGAGTCGCGGCCCATGTAGGGGTTCACCGTCACGGCGTCGGCCCGGTAGCGTTCGAAGGCTTCGATCGCATACTGCTCGGCGGTGCTGCCGATGTCGCCGCGCTTGGCGTCGAGGATCACGGGCACGTCCGGATGCTTGTCGTGGATGTGGGCGATCAGCGCTTCGAGCTGGTCTTCGGCGCGGCGCGCGGCGAAGTAGGCAATCTGCGGCTTGAAGGCGCAGGCGAGGTCGGCCGTGGCGTCGGCGATCCCGGCGCAGAAGCGCAAGATCGCGTCGGGTTGATCCTTTAGGTGAGCGGGAAATTTCGCCGGGTCGGGGTCGAGGCCGACGCAGAGCAGGGAGTCGTTCTTCGCCCAGGCCGCGGCGAGCTGTTCCGTAAACTTCACTTCTTGCTCCAGGAATCTTTCAGCGTCACAGCGCGGTTGAATACCGGTGCGCCGGGTTTCGAATCGACGCGGTCGGCGACGAAATAGCCGTGACGCTCGAACTGGAAGCGTTCCTCGGCGGCGGCGCCCTTCAGCGCCGCTTCGAGTTGCGCGCGGATCACCCGCTTCGAATCCGGGTTGAGGTCGGCGATGAAATCGCGCCCGCCTTCACCCGGCGCCTCGGCGGCGAACAGCCGGTCGTAGAGGCGCACCTCGGCGGCATAGGCATGCGGCGCCGAGACCCAGTGGATGTTGCCCTTGACCTTGTAGTTGTCCGAACCCGGCGTGCCGGATTTCGAGTCGGCCATGTACTCGCAATGCACGGCTGTGATGTTGCCGTTTGCATCCTTGTCGCAGCCGCTGCACTTGACCACGAAGCCGTAGCGCAGGCGCACGGTATTGCCGGGGAAGAGGCGGAAGTAACCCTTGCTCGGCACTTCCATGAAGTCCTCGCGTTCGATCCAGAGTTCCTTCGAGAAGGGCACCGGGCGCTTGCCCCACTCGGGCTTTTGCGGATGGTTGGGCGCCAGGCATTCCTCTTCCTGGCCTTCCGGATAGTTGTCGATGATGAGTTTGACCGGATCGAGCACGGCGATGCGGCGCGGCGCGGTATCGTTGAGGTGCTCGCGCTGGCATTCCTCCAGCACGCTGATGTCGATCCAGGAATCCGACTTGGTCACGCCTATCATTTCGGCGAAGCGGCGGAAAGCTTCCGGCGTGAAGCCGCGGCGGCGCGCGCCGACCAGGGTCGGCAGGCGCGGATCGTCCCAGCCGTCAACGTGTTTCTCCTCGACCAGCTGGATCAACTTGCGCTTGGAGAGCACGACGTACGAAAGATTGAGCCGGGCGAATTCGATCTGTTGCGGCAGGGGGGTATTGACGCAGTCGAGTTCGGCCAGCCGCGCCAGCAGCCAGTCGTAGAAGGGCCGCTGGTCCTCGAACTCCAGGGTGCAGATCGAATGCGTGATGTTCTCCAGCGCGTCCTCGATCGGGTGGGCGTAGGTGTACATCGGGTAGATGCACCAGGCATCGCCGGTGTTGTGGTGCGTGGCGTGGCGGATGCGGTAGATGGCCGGGTCGCGCAGGTTGATGTTGCCCGATGTCATATCCACCTTGGCGCGCAGGATGTGCGTGCCGTCGGCGAATTCGCCGGCGCGCATAGAGCGAAACAGATCGAGGTTCTCGGCCGGCGTGCGCTCGCGGTAGGGCGAGTTGCGGCCGGCTTCGGTCAGGGTGCCGCGGCTGGCGCGCATTTCCTCGGCGGTCTGCGAATCGACATAGGCGTGGCCGGCCTCGATCAGCTTCTCGGCGAAGTCGTACATCCACTGAAAGTAATCGGAGGCGAAGTACTGGTTGTCCTGCCAATCCCAGCCCAGCCAATGCACGGCGTCGATGATGGAATCGACATATTCCTGCTCTTCCTTCTCCGGGTTGGTGTCGTCGAAGCGCAGGTGGCAGGCGCCGGCGTAGTCGAGTGCCAGGCCGAAGTTCAGACAGATCGACTTGGCATGGCCGAAATGCAGGTAGCCGTTCGGCTCCGGCGGGAAGCGGGTGCGAATTTTCGCCCCATCCACCGTGGTGCCAGCGCCAACTTTCTGCTGCGCGGCCGGCCCGGGCCGGCCGCTCCAGCGGCGCTGCGCGTACTTGCCGGCCTTGAGGTCGGCATCGATGATGTGGCGGATGAAGTTGGAGGGTTTGGCGTCAGTATCCGACATGATCAGGGCAGAGTGCTGCAAAGCCGCAATTCTACCGTTGCGACGTAGAATTCGGCCTTATGAATGCTCCCGCCCTCATCGCCATCGGCGCCGGCGCCGTACTCGGCGCCTGGTTGCGCTACGGTCTGGGGCTCTGGCTCAATCCGCTGTTCGTCGCCGTGCCGATGGGCACACTGGCCGCCAACCTGATCGGCGGCTATCTGGTCGGCGCCGCGGTGATGGTGTTCCACCTCAATGCCGAAATGCCGCCGGAGTTCAAGCTGTTCTTCATCACCGGTTTCCTCGGCGCGCTGACCACCTTCTCGACCTTCTCCGCCGAAGTCGTGCACCTGATCCAGAACGCGCGCTACGGCTGGGCGGCCGGAGCCGCCGCCATGCACCTGTTCGGTTCGCTGGCGATGACCGGGCTCGGCATCTTCACCATCCACAAGCTGGCGCAATAAACGGCGGGGCCAGACGGGCGCGCCCACCATTTGTCCGGCGATCCCCGGCATGGGACTGGCACCGCCCGCAGCCCAGCGCTACCGTTTGAAAATGGCCATCTGGAGAAGTGAAATGACTACTATTGCCCTTAGCGTCTCGGAGTTCAAGCGGCATGTCCGGTAAGGGGGCGTGAATCCGCCCCTCCTGCTCGATTCCACGTCTGGTTGTGGTGGCAGCCACTGGCTGCCTACGGCGGCGGCACCCGAAAGCGTCTCTGTGCTAGCGATGGACGTTGGCGTGATCCTCGCGCTCGACGATCTGCCCAAGGGGTTTGATGGCGATTCAGCCGATCGCATCATCGTCGCCACGGCGCGGCCTACGGCCTGCCGTTGGCGACACGGGATGGCAACATCCGTCGCTCGCGCAGCGTGAAGCTCTGGAAGCCGTAGGGCAATGCAGGCGCCGTCGCGCGGGCACCGACTTTTGATGGCATTTGCCGACCAGCCGCCAACAAGGGGCGAATCGATGACCACCATCGATATTGCTGAAATGCCCATTTCGGAAAAACTGAAGCTGATGGAGGCGCCTTGGGCTTCCCTGTCCGCCCAAGGTAACGGGGACACGAACTCGCCTGAATGGCATGGAGTCGCCCTGAAGCAGGCGGAAGAGGATCTGGCCGAGGGTGCGGCGCATTTCATGGTGCTGTCAAAGGGTTTTCCCTATGCGGCCTACTACCGTGTCGAAGGAGATGAAATTCAGGTCTGGCGCGTCCTTGACTGCCGCCGGAACTCGGCCTCGATCATGGAACGGCTGAAGCGCGATTGCCTGCCGTCCCGCCAGCGCCGATGTTCGGCTTTTGATTCCTCGGATTGGCGGTGGCACAATGGTCCGACTGCGAATCTGAAATCCACGAAACCAAGGAGCCAGGACATGGGCTACGCCGAATTGATCGAGCGACTGCGGGCGCTGCCGCGTGACAAGCAGGCCGAAGTCTTCGACTTTGTCGAGTTTCTCGCAGTGCGCAGCGGCGCGGCGGCGGGGGAGCCCCTCGCGCAAGGCGAGTGGACGGACTCCGAATTCGCCGGCCTGGCAATGACCCAGGCGCTTCGCGGTATGGACGACGACCCCGTCGCTTACTCCGCCGCCGACCTGCGGGAACGCTGGCAATGAAGCGGGCGGGATAGATCGTTCTTACCCCGTTTCCCTACACCGATCTTTCCGGGGCCAAACTGCGCCCCGTCCTGATGCTGCGTCAGGCGTCGCGCTTCGACGACTGGCTCGTCTGCATGGTCTCGTCCCGGATCGAACAGGCGGAAGCCGGTTTCGATGAAGTGTTGGCACCGACCGAAACTGATTTCGCGGCCAGCGGCTTGAAGGCGCCGAGCGTTTTGCGTCTGTCACGTCTTGCCGTGCTCGAGGGTGCGCTCCTCGCGGGCAGCATCGGCGCCATCGACGATGAACGCTTGTATCGTGTACGGCAACGACTCGCCCGGTGGATCGAAACCGATTGAAACGCCGCCAGGCGCCGTTCCGCCAGCGCCGACTTTCAGGAAGTCGGCCGGGCTCCCTGTCACCTTGCAAGCAAACCGCGCGCATCAGAACTGGTAGTTCACCGCCGCAATGGACTTTGTCTCGCCAGTCACCCGATCGCGCAGTACCGCGGCCCAGATATTGGCCTTTTCGCCGAGTCGGAGCACCACTCTCGGTCCGCGACCCGAGTCATCGTCCATCAGGCCGAGTCCAAGCGATTGCGTTGCCCAGTAGTTTACGTACAGCTTGTGCGACGGGCCCGACGCGCCATTCTCGAAATAGCCCGAGAACGAACCGATCTCGCCATCCGCCGAGAAATGCGCGGTGAGGCAACGGCGGCTGCTCTCGTTCTCCCGGCCCATGTCGATATCGAGCTCCAGCGCGACAATCCGGAAGTAATTCATGAGCAGAATGGGGCGGTGCTACCATCTGGCCGATGTAACCGCCACGCCGCCCCTGGGGCAACTTTCCCGATGTCCTGATCCATGCCACGGAATCGCGGGTCAAGCAGCATTCCGCCTATCCCGCCGCCAAGAGCGGTGATGCGGGCGCCGCCCTCGATCTGGTCCGGGATGTTTTTGACGATGCGCTGCCGGGCCGTCTGGACAGGCAAGCCGCATTCGGCCAAATTGAGGCTGTCGGTTGAACGTTTGGACGAATTGAGGAGTACACATGGCGCAGAACTCGACCACTGGTGGCAGGAGCGATTCGGTCACGCCTTCGACGCGCTTACTGAATCAGAAGCTCGGTATCTTGTCCGCACCCCGGACCTTGCAACCATCCGAAATCGCATTGCTGCGGCAGAGCAAGCAGGAAATAGCGCGTAAAGTCGCCGGGGAGCTACGGTAGCCCGGCTTCCTGTGGCCAACCGAGTCCTTTCCCGTTACTGTGCCGAAGGAGATGGCAGCCCGATCTGGCGCGTCCGCGATTTTCGCCAGAACCCGGCCTCGAACACGGAACGCTTGAAGCGCGGTTGACCACCGTCTCGCCAGCGCCGACTTTTAGAAAGTCGTGTCCAGTTCCCTGTGGCCTTGCAAGCAAACTACGCGCGCATCAGAACTGGTAGTTCACCGCCGCAATGGACTTTGTCTCGCCAGTCGAGCGATCGCGCAGCACCGCCGCCCAGAAGTTGGCCTTTTCGCCCCCCGAACTCCCTGGCGCCGCCAAGTTGGATTTCGACAAGCCGATCTGGGAGAATATCGACCACACATTTCCAGTCGCCATCATGCACCCGAACATCCCGAAAGCCATGGCCGAGAAGTTCGCCGCCATCACAAGCCTGACCGATGCCTTCAGTGCGAAGTACCTCAACGAAGAATATCGCCAGATGATCCATAAGCTTGTTGGCGCCCTGGCGAGAAAGCGGCCCTCACCGTTGCTGCGCGGCAAGGAGAACGTCTGGGCCGCCGCCGCCGTTCATGCGCTTGGCCGGGTCAATTTTCTGGATGATTCCTCGCAAACACCGCACTGCAAGCCGAAGGTCATTTATGAATTCTTCGGCATTGGCGAAAGCACCGGGCAGAGCAAATCCAAGGAGGTCCGCGACCTGCTCAAGATGGGGCTCATGTCGCCGGAATGGACTTTACCCAGCCAGCTTTCGAGCAACCCCTTGGTGTGGATGATTCAGGTCAATGGTCTGATAGTCGATATACGTCGAATGCCAACCGAATTGCAGCGAAAGGCTCTGGAGAAAGGCCTGATTCCCTATATTCCCGTTGAGCGCAATGAGAAGACGGTATGAGCGGAATTCGGTGCCTGATCGGCAAGCAGGTCGAGGGTGTCACTCTAGCCGGCGACAAGCGGCTGACGATGACGTTTTCAGACGGTACGACGCTTGTCATCGGAGCCGGCACCGGCAGGCTGAGTGCCGAATTGCAAGGCCTTGCACAAACGACCAAGGCGGCGGCGCCCACCAAGCGCCAGCTTGAATATCTGCTGTTTATTGCGAAATACCTTGGACGCTATGGTCGGGCTCCCGCCGAATCCGATATTGAGCGGCACTTCCTGGTATCCGCACCCAGCGTCAATCAGATGATGCAAATGCTGGAACGGCGCGGCTTCATTTCTCGCAAGCCTGGCGTGCCTCGCTCAGCGCGAATCTGCATTGATCTGGACGCCTACGGCGAAAGCTGAATCTTGGCGGCGGACGCGCATGACTCATAGAGGCAATCATCGCTTGCGCCTTTTGCTGGAGAAGTGTTGCCGCCATGACGAGTTCTTTATCGCTTGAGTCTGGATATATGAAGATCGTCCCATGAGTCGGGTACCATTGCCGTACATGAAGGAAACGAAGGAGAGCGTCATGAAAACGGTCGTGGTGACGACACCGAAGAAGAAACCAAGTTTGTACGAGGCGATGAAAGCCGCCGGCCTGGAAGGCTGTATCAGCGGCCCGGGCGATCTGGCCAAAAATCACAGCAAGTATCTCAAGGGGAAACCCCGTGCCCCGAAGAAAGCTGCCGCTTGATACCGGTCCGCTGGTGGCTTATTTCGACAAGCGCGATGCCTACCATCAACGAGCGGTTGCGTTCTTCCGCGAGTTTGACGCCGATTTTCTGACCTGCTGGCCGGTTATTACCGAGGCCAGCCACTTTCTGCCGGTCGCGAAACGTGCGTACTTGCTACGCTTGGTTGACTCTGGCGCGCTGGAGGTCGGGGACGTTCGACCGGGCGCCGGGCGCATTGCCGCCTTGCTGGAAAAATACGCCGACGTCGGGCCCGATCTGGCGGATATCTCGCTGGTCTATCTGGCAGAGGTGGCGGGTATCGCCGAGATCGCGACCATCGACGATGATTTTGCCATCTATCGGATTGGTGGCAGAAAGCGGTTTATCGTGGTGGGACCGTAGGGTCGCTAAGTTTTGAGATTTGATCCCGAGGCACGACGGGCGGCGCGGCCCGCGCTCAGCTATGACGAAGCGCTGCCGGTCAATCAGCGCCGGGCGGAAATCGGCGAGGCCATACTCAGGAATCAGGTAGTGGTCATCTGCGGCGAGACGGGTTCCGGCAAGACCACGCAATTGCCCAAGATATGCCTTGAAATCGGCCGCGGCCTGCATGGCCTGATCGGCCATACCCAGCCGCGGCGCATCGCCGCGCGGGCCACGGCGACCCGCATCGCGCAGGAGTTGAAATCCGAAGTCGGGCAGCATGTCGGTTTCAAGATTCGCTTTACCGACAAGAGTTCGCCATCCTCGTACATCAAGCTGATGACCGACGGCATCCTGCTGGCCGAGACCCAGACCGATCCGCTCTTGCGCCAGTACGACACGATACTGATCGACGAGGCGCACGAGCGCAGCCTCAACATCGACTTCCTGCTCGGCTATCTGAAGTCGGTGCTGGTAAGACGGCGCGATCTGAAGCTCATCGTCACCTCGGCCACGCTCGATGCCGAGCGTTTCAGCAAGCACTTCACCATCAACGGAAATGCGGCGCCGGTGATCGAGGTTTCAGGCCGGCTCTATCCGATCGAAACGCGCTACCGGCCGTTCGACGAGAAGAAGGACACGGATCTCAACGATGCCATCGTCGATGCAGTCGACGAAGCCCATCGCACCGGGCCCGGCGACGTGCTGGTATTCCTGCCCGGCGAGCGCGAAATCCGCGAGGCGGCCGAGGCGCTGCGCAAACACTCATTTGGCAAACTCGCGCCCGGCCTCGAAGTCCTGCCCCTGTTCGCGCGGCAGACCGCGGTCGAACAGGGCCGCGTCTTCGCCTCGCATCAGGGCCAGCGCGTGGTGCTGGCGACCAATGTCGCAGAGACTTCGCTGACCGTGCCCGGCATCCGCTACGTGATCGACGCGGGTCTGGCGCGCGTCAAGCGCTACTCGCATCGCAACAAGGTCGAGCAATTGCAGGTCGAGCCGATCTCCCAGGCCGCCGCGAGCCAGCGCGCCGGCCGTTGCGGCCGCGTTTCGGCGGGTGTCTGCTTCCGTCTCTACGATGAAGATGATTTCAACCAGCGCCCAGCCTACACCGAGCCCGAGATACTGCGCTCCAGCCTGGCCGGCGTGATCCTGCGCATGAAGTCGCTGCACCTGGGCGACGTCGAGGACTTCCCCTTCCTCGAAGCGCCGGCGCCGCGCATGATCGCCGACGGTTACCAGTTGCTGGCGGAGTTGGGCGCGATCGACGAGACGAGCAAGGAATTGACCCAGGTCGGTTTCGAGCTGGCGAAGCTGCCGCTTGACCCGAAGATCGGCCGCATGATCCTCGCCGCGCGCGAACACGGTTGCCTGCGCGAAGTGCTGATCATCGCTGCCGCGCTGGGCAGCCAGGATCCGCGCGACCGGCCGCAGGAGGCCGCCGGCGCGGCCGACCAGGCCCATGCCAAGTGGAAGGACGAGAAGTCGGAGTTCCTCTCCTATCTCAAGCTGTGGAATGCCGCCGACGAGGTCTGGAAGCACGAGACCAGCAACAAGCAGCGCCAGTGGTGCCGGCACAATTTCCTGTCATGGCTACGCCTGCGCGAGTGGCGCGACGTGCATGGCCAGCTGATGACCCTCTGCCACGAGCACGGCTGGAAGGAAAACCAGATTCCCGGATCCTACGAAGCCATCCACAAAGCGCTGCTGACCGGCCTGCTCGGCCACATCGGCCTGGTCAGCGAAGAGGACAAGAACTACCTCGGTGCGCGCGGCATCCGCTTCTACATCCATCCCGGCTCCAGTCTGGTGAAGAAGGCCGGGCGCTGGATCGTTGCCGCCGAACTTGTCGAGACTTCGCGCCTGTTCGCGCGCTGCATCGCCAAGATCGAACCGGAGTGGCTGGAGCAGGTGGGCGGCCATCTGATCCGCAAGCACGTCTATGAGCCGCACTGGGAGAAGGGGCCGGGCCAAGTCGTGGCCTGGGAGCGCGTCACCCTGCACGGTCTGATGATCCACGCCAAGCGGCGTGTGCACTACGGGCCGAGCGATCCGAAGCTGGCGCGCGAAATCCTGATCCGCGAGGCGCTGGTCGAAGGCCAGGTCGGCGAGGACTGGGTCAAGAAGTGGCGCTTCTTTCAGCACAACGCCAAGCTCATGAAGGAAATCGAGGCGCTGGAACACAAGTCGCGGCGGCCCGACGTGCTGGTCGACGACGAGCTGATCCATGCTTTCTACGACAGCAAGATTCCCGAGGGCATCATCACCCTGGCGGCCTTCGACCACTGGCGGCGCGAAGCCGAGGCCGCGAACCCGAAACTGCTCTGCCTGGAGAAGGAGCAGCTGATGCGCCACGAGGCGGCGGGCATCACCACCGACGCCTTTCCGCCGGCTTTCGTGTATCGCGGCCAGAGCTTCAAGCTCGGTTACCACCATGATCCCGGCGCGGCCGACGATGGCGTCACGCTGACGCTGCCGCTGCCCGCGCTCAACCAGTTGCCGGCCAATCGCTGCGAATGGCTGGTGCCGGGTCTGCTCAAGGAGAAGGTGCTGGCGCTGCTGAAGACCCTGCAGCAGAAGTACCGCCATCGCCTGCAGCCGCTCGACGAGTTCGCCACAAATTTTTGCGATGCCCAACATGACCTGGACGAGCCGCTGGTGCGCGCCCTGACGCGCGCGGCCGAAGAGTACCTGGCCATGAAGCTGCCGCTCGACGCCTTCCGCTCGGGCGAGCTGCGGCCGCACCTGTTCATGAACTTCCGCCTCACCGACGAGCATGGCGGCACGCTGGCGATTTCGCGCAATCTGGCCGAACTGCGCGCCGAGTATCGCGGCCGCGTCGAGCAGGCCTATGCCACGGCCGACGTGCAGCACGAAGCAGCGACGGGCGATGCCGCGGGGCTCACCGCCTGGAGCTTCGGCGCCCTGCCCGAGCTCATGGAAGTAAGAGTTGGCGCTGGCACCACGGTGGGTTTCCCGGCGCTGGTGGACATGGGCGAGAGCGTGCGCCTGACCGCCTTCGATACCGAGGAAAAGGCGCGCGCCGAGCATCGCCGCGGCCTGGCGCGGCTGTTCGCGCTGCAACTGGCGGCCCAGGTCAAGGCCATCGAGAAGCTGCCCGGCCTGCGCGAGCTTGCGCTGCAATTCCTGTCGCTGGGCACCGAGAAAGAGCTGCGCGAACAGTTGATCGCCGTGACCCTGGAGCGCACCTGCCTGATGGATCCGCTGCCCACCGAGGAGTTGGCGTTCGCGGCACGGCGCGAGGCGGCGCGCGGCCGCGTCCTGCTGGTGGCGCAGGAAATCCTGCGCCTGCTCGGCGGCATCCTGACCGAGCATGCGGCGCTGGCGAAGAAGCTCACGTCGCTGCAAAAGGCTTTCCCGCAGGCCTGCGCCGATATCGCGGCGCAACTGGCCGAGTTGATGCCGAAGCGATTCATCGCCACGACGCCCTTCGAGCGCCTGCAGCACTATCCGCGTTACCTCAAGGCGATCGGCCTGCGCCTCGACAAGGCGCGTAGCGACCCGGCGCGCGATGCACGCCTGATGGCCGACTGGCAGGGCCTGGGCCGCCCCTGGGAGCGCGAACGCAATGCCATGCTCAAATCCGGCCAGCAGGGCGATGCCTTCCTCGACGAGTTCCGCTGGCTGCTCGAAGAGCTGCGCGTGGCGTTGTTCGCGCAGGAACTGAAGACCACGTCGCCGGTATCGGTGAAACGCCTGCAGAAGATGTGGGATGGGCGCGAGCACCGATAGGCGAATTTCCACTTCATGCCCGTAGAATGCGGGCGTTTGTCAGCGGACTGCCGTCGTGAAAGAGATTCTCGCCGATATCGCCAATCAAAACCTGGGGCAAGCCCTGATCCGCCTTTGGCTACTGGCCGAGAGCACGGTGGGCGGCGTCCAGATGCTCAGCACATGGTTGTCGGCAAATGACATAGCTCGCCATGAGTGGAGCGTGAAGCGGTTGATCGAATGCATGGATCATGGCAAACAGCTCGAATTCGAAGACCTGAATCAATCGCTGGCTCTGATTTCAGCGCTCGATCAGCAACTAGCTTTGGCCACTCTTGGCGCATGGCGACCCGGCATGGCGCCGGCACTGACGCTGGGCGACTGCACTTACTGGCTGGTGCGGCGGGACATTCCGCCGAAGCCGTCCACGCCCGCCGAGCGCCAGAACCCGAATCTCGAACACTGGTTTCGCCACTTCCGGGTGCTTCCCTCGCGGATAACTTTGGGTGGCGCGTTTATCGATGTTGAGCTCAAAACCTTGGGTGATGTAACGCCCGCCGGGCCGCGACCGGCAACGGGACCGTCGCGTGTCCACCTGAGTCATTTTCAGGATGGTGTGGCACTGCGTGTCAAGGAAGACCCGGCGCGGAACTTGTTTCACGCGCTCGGTCTCACCGACGAAGTCGCTCGGGCGGATAGTTTGCGTATGGAGTTCGACTTTGCCTGTGAGTTCGGCGCCCAGTTGTGGGTGGCGCCGGAATTGACGGTGCTTGCCTCGTTGCGCCTTGAAGTGGCGCGATGGCTGGTCGATTTACCCGGCCATGAGGCGCGGCCGCTGCTCAGCGTTCCAGGCAGCTTTCACGAAACTGTCAATGGCGGGCAAGTCAATCGTGCCGCAGTTATCGACCGCGCCGGCAAGGTGGTCGCCCGCCACGACAAACTCACCCAGTTCAGCTATGACAGCCAAGGAGTGACGCTCACGGAAGACATCAGGGCGTGCAGGCGGATCGAACTGCTGATGACACCCATCGGCGTTGTCGGCGTCGCCATTTGCAAGGATTTCTCGGACGCGTCATCGGAACTCGTCAACGCCGCTTGGAACCTGCTGGCGCCGGATTGGTTGCTGGTGCCCAGCATGGGCGACCAAGCGAGCACGCAAAAGCGGCATCTGGAGCGGGCCGAGGAGCACTGGAAACGGCGGGGAATACGCAGCGTGGTGGCCAATCAGGAAGCGCATATCGAAGGGTGCGCATTGCCGCCCGATCCAGCGCCCGGCTTCGTCTGCCCGGCAATTGGGTATGCGGAGGGCGGCAGTGCTGCGGTAGCCGCCGGGCCACGACGCATACACATCAGAAGAATCAAATAGTTAGCCACTTTAGTTTAACTTTGCTAAACTGTATCTACAAAATAGTTAAGGATAGTTAAAGTGAGTTCTGCGTTTTCGAATCGCGTCTTCGATTTCTCCCGCGACGATCCTCCGCGACTTCTTCTGGAAGGCGAGCCGGAAGACCTGTTTCGTGCGCTCAAAGCCTTGCCTGCCTGGACTGCGCGGGCGCTTGAAGTCGCCGATGCCGCCCTCGCACTGTGGGCCAGCAACGCCCATGCGCGCCACCGGGATCGCGAAGGACTGGCGGAAATCCATCTCCTTATTCGGCGTCTGCAAGTCTTGCATCCCGTTGAGAATGAGCCGCCGGAACTTGATGTCGCGGCCTATTACCACCGCTGGAATGGCATGGCGGCGTTGGTCGAGAATCGCGCCCATCTGCTCGACCGGCACGATCCGGCGACAGTTGAGCAGCGCACCCATATGCCGGCGCTGAAGCGGGCATTGGCGGATGCCGCACCCCGCCAGAGCGTGCGTACCCAAGAGTTGTTGGAACACCTTGGCCTGTCGAAACCGCGCCTTTCGCAGTTGCTGGCTTTGGCTGAAGCGGCGGGGTTGATTGAACGCCGCAAGGAAGGACGCGAGCATTGGGTCAGCGCGGCGGGGATATGGTGCCGGAGCGATGACATCGCCAAGTCGGTGGCCAAGGCCATTCCATTTGTCGGTGCCTTCAACGATTCCGGAATGCACGTTCCCGGCAAGGCCAAGTTGGCCGCATGACGCCCTTCACCGTCACCTTCTACAGCTTCAAGGGCGGCGTCGGCCGCACCGTGCTGGCCGCCAACGTCGCCGCGCTGCTGGCCCGATCAGGCAAGACCCTGCTGTGGGACCTGGATATCGAAGCGCCGGGTCTGCATCGCATCGGCGATCTCGCCAGCGGCAAGATCAACGAATCGGGCTTCTTCGAGTGGCTGCTGGACTGGCAGGAAAGACGCAAGTTCGACCCGCCGACCGAGCGAGACCACAAGCGCCTGGCAAAATGCCTGTTGCCGGTCGACGCCCAGAGCAAGCTCTTCATCCTGCCGGCCCATGGCGACGAGGCCAGGTTTGCCGCGCTCTATCAGCAGATCGACTGGCACCATTTTCTGGCGGCGGAACCGGATCGCGGCCTCAAGCTGTTTCGCGGCCTGATCGAGTATTTCGGCGCTCAGGGCTTCCGTCATATCGTGCTCGATTCACGCACCGGCATTACCGACATCGGCGGTTACCTCGCCGCCCTGCTGCCGCATGTCACCGTGCTGGTCGGCAATTATGGAGTGCAGAACACCGCGGGACTTAAAGCGATCTGGCAGGCATTGCAAGTGCAGACTGAAGGCAAGGACCCGGATCGCGCGCCGCTGCCGCCGCTACGCCTGGAGTTGGTGGCCTCGCCGATTCCTGTCGACGACTCCGTCCAGGAACTCGAACTGCGGGAGGTGTGGGCGAAGCATTTCGGACTGTCGGCGCGCAGCGTCATCCACATTCCCGAATCCTCCGTCCTCAGGCGTAGCGAGAAGATATTGACGCTCCATGAGCAGCAAAGCGACATCGTCGCCAGGTACGGGGAACTTGCCGAACGCCTGCAAGCCATCGACGTCGAGCGCCAGGCCGAGGAAAGCGGTGCCCAGCAAGCCATCGCCGAGCGGCCCGACATGTACCAAAGCAAAGACCCCCGCTTGTCCCGCGCCGCACAGGGCAAGCGTTTCGAGGAGGGCATCGCCGACTTGCTGCGCCTGCTCGGCTACCGCGTCGAACCCGAACAGACGGTCGACGGCAATCGCGTCGACCTGATCGCCACCATCGCCAAGGGCCTCGACGAGACCGTCTATTTCGTCGAGTGCAAGGACCACGCCGCCACTGTCGGCAAGGACGTGGTGGAAAAACTCAAGGGCTGGCTCGACACGCCGAAAGCCAGGGCACTCAATGCGCGCGGCATGGTGGTGGCGAAGCGCTTCAGCCCGCAGGCCGTCGAGTTCGCCAAGGGCATCCACATCCGTCTGTTCACTCCCGAAGACCTCGAACGGGCGCTGCTCGATTTCGGCCCCTACCTCGGCCGTCTGGTCTCCGAATTCGCCGCCAGCCCGCTGGCCGCCTGCTATGTCGAGCAGGATGTCCAGCCCGAAAAGACACCCGACAAGATCCTGCCCCTGTTACCGCATGCCGCCGCCTGGGCCG
Organism: Sulfuritalea sp.; assembly: GCA_034376265.1. GTDB lineage: Bacteria > Pseudomonadota > Gammaproteobacteria > Burkholderiales > Rhodocyclaceae > Sulfuritalea. Next base: position 2,110 of record JAXMJU010000010.1, on the reverse strand, counting down.
GCGGCGAAGGCAGTCGGCTGTGGGTGTTGCTCGGCGACTACGGCACCGGCAAGACCGCGTTTACCCGGCGCTTTGCCTACGATCTGGCCCAGCGCGCGCTGGGCGACGCGGATACGCCCATTCCGCTGCTGATCAATCTCAAGGACTACCCCAACAAGGCCAGCCTCGGCGACGTGCTGCACGAGCACTGGGCGGCGCGCACCGGCGAGCGCCGCGATCCGCAAATATTTCTGCACCTGCTCGCCCGCGGCCACATCGTGCTGCTGCTCGACAGCTTCGACGAAATGGGCGTGGCCCAGGCGCACCGCAATGTCGTCGAACAATTCCGCTCCCTTGTTCATCCCACCGCCGCGGCCGGCGAAACGGCGCGCGGCAACCGCATCCTGATTACTTGCCGCGACCAGTATTTCCGCGACAAGTCGGAAGCCGAGCAGGCGGCCAGCGGTCGCAGCGACAGCCTGGAAAAAGCCACGCGCGGCTTCGACGGCGCCATCGACTTGTTGCCGCGCTTCAGCCACGCGCAGATTCGCCGCTACTTGCACCTGCGCCTGGGCCAGCGCAAGGGCGCCGAAGCCTGGCAGACCATTGACGGCATCTACGACCTGAAGAGCCTGGCCGACCGGCCGCAGTTGCTCGACATCATTGTCGAATCGCTGCCGGACCTGGTGGCCAAGGGCGGCGCGGTGAGTGCCGGGGCGCTGTATCTGGCCTACACCAACAAATGGCTCGACGATCCGCGCATCCGTCCCAGCGAACGCCAGAGCGCCAGCGATCAGTTGCGCCGCGTGTTGGAAACCCTGGCGGTCGAGTTGTGGCGGCGCGAAGGCCAGCGCATCCATCACGCCGATTTGTTCGCCCTCATCATGCAGCGCGCAGATTTGCGGGTCGGCATCGATGCCGCCAATCTCGATGTCGAACTGCGCACCGCCGCCTTTCTGTCGCGCACGGCCGAAGGCTATTACGGGTTTTCCCATCGCAGCTTCCTCGAATTTTTCTTTGCCCGTGCCATCTATCGCGCATTGACGGGCGCCGACGGACTGGCAGCGGTGCTCGATAACGCGCGTCTTAGTTCCGAGACGGCGGGCTTCGTCGGCGATCTGCTGGAAGCGGAGGATGTAGTTCCGGCGCAGCAAGGAGTGGCGGCTCTGCTTGCCGAGAGCAAAGCCTCCCCGGCTGCGCGGGTCAATGCCTATCTGCTGGCCTACGAGGTTTCGCTCAAGCGTGTTCGGTCGATTCCCACCGAATCGATGGGCGGCTTTTCGGCAAAGATGGCCGCCTGGCTGCCCAGTGCTGGCCCATGTCTCGCGGACGGCGACCTCGCGGACCTGGTGTTGATCTTCGCGAACTTCGCCGGCGGCGATCTGTCGCGCTGCCGCTTGGATCGCAGTCAACTTTGGCAGGCGGATTTCAGCGGCGCCAGGCTTGCGGGCGCAAGCATGATCGATGCCGATCTTGCCGGTGCGCGGGCCGAGAACGCCGATTTCAGTTCGGTCCGCGCCGACCGCGCCGAGGCGTTGGGGCTGATTCTGAAAGGGGCCAAGCTGGCCGGATCTTCCTGGATTGGCGCCGATCTCGCGGGAGCGGCACTGGATAGCGCGGATTTCAGTCACGCCGACCTGCGTGCGGCCCACCTGGCGCGAGCCAAGGGCAAGCCCAAGCTCAAGACCGCAAACACCCTGGGCCTGACCTGGGCGGAGGGTGGCTCGGCGGTCCAGCGGCGGCCGGCCCGCCCGCAGCCAATCTACCCGTGGGGCCATACCAGTCCGCTCAGCAGCGTGGCGTTTTCCGCCGATGGTCGCCGTTGTTTGACCGGCAGTCACGACAACACCGCGCGCCTCTGGGATGCGGATTCCGGCGCCTCGCTGCTCACCTTGCAGGGCCATACCAGTCCGGTCACCAGCGTGGCCTTGTCCGCCGATGGCCGCCGTTGTTTGACCGGCAGTGACGACGACACCGCGCGCCTTTGGGATGCGGATTCCGGCACCACGCTGCTCACCTTGCAGGGCCATGCGGCCTCGGTCACCAGCGTGGCGTTTTCCGCCGATGGCCGCCGTTGCTTGACCGGCAGTTGGGAGGACACCGCGCGCCTCTGGGATGCGGATTCCGGCGC
>JAXMJU010000009.1:0-3699 GCA_034376265.1 Sulfuritalea sp. | reverse complement strand
GCGCTGGCGCCACGGCGATTCCGGCTGCCGCGCCCGTTGTTGCGTCAATGGCCATGCCGGTGGGCGACCCGAGCCGACTGGTGGAAGTGCTGCCCTACGACAGCAACTGGCTGGCGACGGCGCTGCCCGGCAATGACTGGCTGCATCCGCAGGAGAGCTTTCACCCGAACCTGCCGGTGGTGAAAGTGGCGGTCAAGCACGATCCGGCGCAGACACCGGTACTGACGGTGAACGGCGTCGCCGTCAGCCCGCTGCTATTCATCGGCACGCAACTGAATGCCGCGCGCAGCGTGGCGCTCAGCACCTGGAGCGCCGTGCCGCTGGGGACGGGGGGCAACAGCCTGACACTGGTAATCAGCGATGCGCAGGGCAGGGAAGTCAGTCGCACCGAGCGCAACATCCATTACGCATCGACGCCGGACCGCTTCGAGTTCGTGCCGGCTTTGTCGCGCCTGGTCGCCGACGGCAAGACCCGCCCGCTGCTGGCGCTGCGCTTCGTGGACAAGAGCGGCGTGCCGGTGCGGCGCGGCATCAGTGGCGAATTCCAGATCAACGAACCCTATGTCTCCTCGGCGCAGCGCCGCGCGCTGGAGCAGGAACCGCTGACCGGGCAACTGGCCGGCAAGCCGCGCTTCGAGATCGGTGCCGACGGCATGGCGCTGATCGAACTGGAGCCGACCACGCAATCCGGCGAGGTCGTGCTCGGCTTCCAGTTCAACGACCAGCGCCGCCAGGAGCTGCGTGCCTGGCTCGATGCCGGCAAGCGCGACTGGATCCTGGTCGGCTTTGCCGAAGGCACTACGGGACACCAGACCCTCTCCGGTAACCTCGAAGCGCTGCGTGCCGCCGATACCGAGCGCGAGCTGTTCGACGGCAACCGTCTGGCCTTCTACGCCAAGGGCAGCATCCGCGGCGACTATCTGCTGACCATCGCCTACGACAGCGCGAAGAAAACCGGCGATCCGCTGCTCAAGCAGGCGATCGACCCGGCGCAGTACTACACCCTCTACGGCGATGCGACCCAGGCCGGCTTCGATGCGGCCTCGGCCAGCCGCCTCTACCTGAAGCTCGAACGCCGCCAGTTCTATGCCATGTTCGGCGATTACGACACCGGCCTCACCGTGACCGAGCTCTCGCGCTACAGCCGCAGCCTGACCGGCGTCAAGAGCGAATACAAGGGCGAAACCGTCGGCTACAGCGCCTTCGCCGCGACCACCGCGCAGGCTTACGTCAAGGACGAGATTCCCGGCAACGGCACCTCGGGCCTGTACAAGCTCTCGCGCGGCAACCTGGTGATCAATTCCGACAAGCTGCGCATCGAAACGCGCGACCGCTTCCAGTCGCACTTGATCGTCAGCACGCGCAACCTGACCCGCTACCTCGACTACGACCTCGACCATGCGCTGGGCACGCTGGCCTTTCGCGAGCCGGTGGCCGCGCGCGACAACAATTTCAATCCGACCTACATCATCGTCGAATACGAATCGGCCGACCCGGCCGATGCCGCGACCAGCTTCGGCGGGCGTGCCAGCGTGAAGCCCTTCAAGGGCCTCGAACTCGGCGCCAGCATGATCCACGAAGGTACGGTCGGCGCCGGCGGCGAGCTGCAGGGCGTCGATGCCAGCTACGATCTCGATGCCAATACGCGGCTGCGCTTCGAGGCGGCGGCCAGCCGGCGCGAGCGCATCGGCGAAACCGCCAGCGGCACGGCCTGGCTGGGCGAGGCAACTCACCGCTCCGACCAATGGGATGCCCGCGCCTATATGCGCGAACAGGCGGTCGGCTTCGGCCTCGGCCAGCAGGCCGGGTCGGAGATCGGCAGCCGCCGCATGGGCCTCGACGGACGCCTCAAGCTCAATGACGACATGCAGTTGCAGGGCCAGGCCTATAGCCAGGAGACCCTGGCGACCGGCGCGCGGAATTCCCTGATGGAAGGCCGCATCAACCAGCGCATCGGCGACAGCCTGAACATTCATTACGGCGCGCGCTCGGTGCAGGATGTCAGCGCGGCGGGCGAGGGGCAGAGCAACCAGTTGGTCGGCGGCGCTGCCTACACCCTGCCCAACCGCAAGCTCACGCTGCGCGCCGCGGGCGAAATCGGTAGCGGCACGGCCGGCAGCGTGTATGCGCCGGACCGGGTGATCCTCGGCGCCGACTACGCGTTCAGCGCGCAGACCAGCGCCTTCGCCGAAGAGGAGTTCGCCCGCGGCGAGAAGTTCGCCATCAACAGCACGCGCGTCGGCCTGCGTACCCAACCGTGGACCGGCGGCGAAGTGGCGGCCTCGGTCGGCAACAGCAGCTACAACGACGCCGGACGCCTGTACGGCAATCTCGGCCTGGTGCAGCGCTGGCAGATCAGCAAGCAGTGGCAGGCCGATTTCAGCCTCGATCGCAGCCAGACCCTGCGCAACACCGCCGTGCCGCTCAACATCGACAGCCCGTTGCCCTTCGGCGCCATCGCCGGCGACTACACGGCAGCCTCGGCCGGCGCGGTGTACGTCGACAGCCTGTGGAGCGGCAACGGCCGCATCGAGATCCGCCGCGCCGCCGAGGCGCGGCAAAGCAACCTGCAGTTCGGCCTGCAGCGCAAACTCGGCGCGGGCAGCGCGCTGGCCGCCGGTTTCACCCTGCGCCATGCCGACGATGCGAACGGCAGCACGCGCTACAGCGACCTGCGGGCGTCGTACGCCTACCGTCCGCACCACAGCCGCTGGGTCATCTTCGACCGTGCCGACTGGATCACCCAGTCGGGCGGCGCGGCCGGCGCCACGCAGAAGGGCGCCAAGCTGGTGAACAACCTCAATGCCAACTACAAGCTCGACCGGCGCACCCAGATTGCGCTGCAGTACGGCGCCAAGTACGTGCTGGATACCATCGACGGCACCGACTACAAGGGCTATACGGACCTGATCGGCATCGAGCTGCGCCGCGACCTGACGCGCGACTGGGACATCGGCGCCTTCGGCTCGGTGATGCGCTCGGCGAATTCGGGCGTGCGTGACTACAGCGTCGGCGCATCGGTCGGCTACAAGCTGATGGACAACACCTGGGTCTCTGTCGGCTACAACCTGCGCGGCTTGAGCGACCGCGACTTCACCGGCGCCGCCTACCGGGCCGGCGGCTTCTTCGTCAGCCTGCGCATGAAGTTCGACCAGGACACATTCGACTTGAACAAGCTGGCCAAAGCCATCGACGCCATGGTTCCCGGCGGGGGGAGGGCGCGATGACACGGTACACGCGCCTGCTCGCCGCCCTGGCATCGGTGGCACTGGTGGCGCTGGTGGCGCTGCTGGCGGCCGGACCGGCCGCGGCGGCGACGGCGCCGCCGCTGGGCCAGTTGCGCCAGTTCGGCGTGCTCGGCGGCGCCGGCGTGACCGGCGCCACCGGCGCCGGCGTGATCGTCAGCGGCGACGTGGGTTCCTCGCCCACGGCCACCATCACCAATTTCGGTCCGTCGAGCGTCGCTACCGGCTTCGTCCTGCACCTCACCAACGACGCCACCGTGCAGCAGGCCCGGCTCGATGCCACGGCGGTGACCAACAGCCTCGCGGCCCAGGGGCCGGGCGTGGTGCTGGCGCCGCAACTCGCCGGACAGGTGCTGACCGCGGGCAGCTATTCCTTCGCCGCCGCGGCCGACCTGGCGGCATCGGGCACCCTGACACTGAACGGTCCCGGTGTCTTCGTCTTCAACGTCACCAG
>JAXMJU010000008.1:0-3257 GCA_034376265.1 Sulfuritalea sp. | reverse complement strand
GGTCTTCATGACACGGAAGCCGCTGGTGAGGTCCTCAATGGGGTACTCGGCAATGTACGTGGCGAAGCGGTTGTAGAGCCAGTTGGCCACACGGCGGGGCAAGGCCTGGGGAGACTTGCGATCCCGCGCGCCCACCACCATGTCGTAGGCCGTCTTCAGCGCGGGAGGCAACCCGCCGGCATCGACCCGTGCGAGCTGGGCTTCCGCGTCGTCCAATCGACCGATCAACAGCAGGCGGCGCACTTCGATATGGACGGCGTGCGCCGCATTGAGCCGGTCGCCGTGCGCCTGCAGCGTCGCGCGCGCGGACGCGAGCGCCTTTGGTGGCCAGCCCAGGTCGCGCGAGACGAGCGCAATCTCGGCCTCGGCCACCACGCAGCGCGCACGCGCCACCGTTTCACGCGGACCGAACGCACCGGCCGCCCGCTTGAGCAGCGTCTTGGCGCGCACCAGGTCGCCCAGCTGCGCCATCGCGATGCCACGCAAGGCCAGCGCAGGCGCATCGTCGCGCAAGGCAACGCGCTTCAAGGCCCCCAGCAAGTCCCCGGTCGCGAGCAGGCGCGCCGCGGCGGCGATCATTGCATCCATCACGATCCCGTCAACATTGTCACTCCCGGTCCTCCCCAATCCCGCCCTAGCATGTCAGCACGTACCCGCCCTCGTTCGCAAGGCATGGTACATCCACCCAGCAAAGGAGAAAGATGATGACGACGCAAAAAACCGGCACCCGTGAAGAATGGCTCGCCGCCCGCCTCGACCTTCTCGGCGCGGAAAAGGAACTGACGCGCCTGAACGATGCGCTGGCACAGCGACGCCGGCAATTGCCGTGGGTCAGGATCGACACGGACTACCGCTTCGATACCGTCAACGGCAGTGCCAGCCTGATGGATTTGTTCAAGGGACGTTCGCAACTGCTGGTCTACCACTTCATGTTCGGCCCCGACTACACGGCAGGCTGCCCATCCTGCTCGTCGATTGCGGACGGCTTCAACGGTGTCACCGTGCACCTGGAAAACCATGACGTAGCATTTACGGCCATCTCGCGTGCCCCGCTCGCCAAGCTGCAGGCATTCAAGGAGCGCATGGGCTGGAGCTTCGATTGGGCGTCCTCGGGCGGCAGCGATTTCAATGGCGATTTCAGCGTCTGGTTCAGCGAGCAGCAGCAGCGCGATGGCACGATCGAATACAACTATCGGCGCGAACCGGCGATGGAAGGGATCCGCCGTGGCCAGACCGTTGCGGAATGGCGCGAGGAAGGCAGCGGCAGCCCGATGGAGCAGATTGCCGCCTCGACCGGCACCGACGTCGCCACCTACACGCGCGATCGACCTGGTATCAGCGCTTTCGTGCTGGAAGACGGCAAGGTGTATCACACCTACTCGAGCTATGCCCGCGGCGTCGACGGCACCTGGGCCATGTACCAGTGGCTGGACCGCGCGCCGATGGGCCGCAACGAGCACGGCATCTGGTGGCGCCGCCACGACGAATACGGCCAGGCGGCGTAACCATGTCCGCGCAACCGGTCGCCCAAGCGGGCCGGTCTGGCGCGGCAGCCGGCAAGGCAGCGTGGCTCGCCAACTGCCTTTGCCTGGCGGCGTCGCCCTGCTTCGCGGTGATGGCGCTCGTCAGCACCATCGCCGGCGATGCAGACCCGATCTGCGCCACCAGCCGCGCCGCCTTCCATCTCGGCGGCATGGGTGCGATGTACTGGATGATGTGCGCCTTCCACCTGCCGGCCTGGCTGAGCAAGTTTCGGCAACGCCAGCAGCCGCCTGCCACAGCGGTGGCCCGCATCGCCGCAGAAGTCGGCGCTGGCGACACGGCGGCGTGGCCGCAGCGGCCCGGCCGGGGATGATGCGGCGGCGGAATCGGCAGCAGCGGATAAAAATAAATTTCCGCCGACCCTTACCTTTCCCGTAGTGCTGCCTGTTCCGGGTTGAGGCGCGCGTCTGCGGCGGGCCAGTGAATCTGGTAGCGCGTATTGCGGCCACCCCCCGGAAGCCTGACCAGACACGCCTTGGCGACCAGATCGGCGAGATGGCGGGTAGCCGTGGCCTTGCTGACCCCAGTCACCGCCTGATACTGCGCCGCACTGATGCCATCGGCAAAACCGCCGCGCTCGGGCTGATCGCCGTCGAGCAGGCGGTTGAGCACTTTGATCTGTTCCGCGCTCAGGCTTTGCTGACGATGCAGCAGCCAGAAGCGGGCCTTGCCGAGCACGCGGTCGATCTGCGTCGATGCGTTGGCGATGGCCCGCTGCAAGGTGACGAGAAACCATTGCAGCCACGACGTAAGGTCCAAGGGCTGCTGGGCAGAGGCCATCTTTTGCGCGCTTTCGAGTTGCCGGTAATAGCCCTTGCGGTCGGCGAGGATCGCGGCCGACATGGCGTAGAAGCGGATGCTGTGCTGCTCGCCTTGAGCCAGCGCGAGGTCCGTGAGGGCACGGGCGATGCGGCCGTTGCCGTCGTCGAAGGGATGCAGGGTGACGAACCAGAAGTGCGCAATGGCGGCGCGCAACAACGGATCGAGCGTGGCGTCGCGGCGACCGGCAGCGAACCAGGCGAGGAATTCCACGATGCGGCGCTCCAGGCCGTCGCGCGGCGGCGCCTCGAAGTGGCCCCGAGGGCGGTCGATGCGGCCCGACACCACCTGCATGGGCTCGGGACCGCGCCAGGCGCCGATGCGGATCTTGCGCCCGAGAAAGCCATCGTCGCTGGCGAACAGCCACGCATGCCATTGCAGCAGCCGGGCTTGGTCGAGGGGCGCGGCCAGATTCGTGGTGGCGTCCCACATGATGCGGGCGAAGCCTTCGCCGCGCGCCTCGGGCCGCACCGTGGCAGCCGCCTGCAAACCGAGACGGCGCGCCAGGCTGGAGCGCACGGAGTCGACATTGAGGCGTTCGCCTTCGATGGCGCTGGAATTGACGATGTTCTGCAACAGCGCATCGAGACTGAACTCGGCCTGCAGGGCTGCATCCGCGCCGCGTGCCCGACCCAGCAGCGCGCCCTGGGCAAGCGTGACCTGGCGCAGCAGCGGTGCCAGCGCCTCGGCCTGCCAGCCAAAGTGCGACCATTGCGGGTGTTGCCAGATCCAATGCGGCATTGGAGGTTCGCGAAATGGTTGGACGAAGCCGCTACGCGGAGGAATCCCCTGTTGCGGCACCACGAATTAATCTGCACCTTCATCCCCTCAATTCCGAGGGAATGATTCTGCAATATTTCGTGAGGATAAACCAGCATGACGAACGACATCTCCAC
>JAXMJU010000007.1:0-14176 GCA_034376265.1 Sulfuritalea sp. | reverse complement strand
CGCGTGTCCGCAAATCGAGTCGATCCTGATTGAGGCGGACCAAAAGCTGAATACCGACCGCCGGCTGGCCGACGCCTTTGCCAAGGCAGGCAATGTGGCGCTGCCTATGCTGTTCGTGCTGGGGGAGCCGCGCGGACGGCCGGACAAGGATCTGCCCGACTACGTCAAGAAAAATGCCGTCAAGCTGTCCGCAGCGGACGAGGCTCCGCCCTATCCGACGCTGGGCGTCGACGCTGGCGTGATCGAGCCGCTGGGCAAGGTGGTGACGGCCATCGGCCACCTCAACGTGACGCCGGATGTCGATGGCGCGATTCGCACCGAGCCGCTGGTGCTGACCCATTTCGATCAGGCCTACCCTTCGCTGTCGCTGCTGGTGGCCGCCAAGAGCCACAACCTGACGCCAGCGGACATCCGGGTCGTTGCCGGCGACTCGGTCAGGCTGGGCAAGCTCAATATCGGCACCGATTTTGATACGCGGATGCTGACTTTCTACTACCAGGACAGGGAAGACGGCAATCCGGCGTTTCAGGTCGATTCCTTTTTCGACGTCAAGAGCGGCAAGATTCCCTACGAAAAGTATCGCGACAAGATCGTCCTGATCGGCCCCACGTCGTCCTCGGTCGGCAGCGTCTTCGTGACTCCGATCAGCCCCTCCATGCCGGCCGTGCTGATGCAGGCGCATGCGGTGTCCAGCCTGCTTTCCGAACATTTCTTCGTCGCCCCGACCTGGGGCTTCTGGGTCGAAAAACTTGTGTTCCTGCTCATCGCGGCCTATCTCATTGCCTTGCTGCCGCGGATCAAGGCCGGCTTGGCGGCGGGGATCACCGTGGCTCTCCTGGTGACCTTGATCGTCATCCATTTCGCGCTGATGTCGACCCAGTTGATGTGGTTGCAGCTGATGATTCCGGCAACCCTGTTGCTGGTCGGCCACTTGCTGCTGACCGTCAAGCGATTCGTCGTCACCGAGCGCGGCAAGGAAAAGTCGGATGCCGACTCGGCGGAGTCCAACCGCATGCTGGGTCTGGCCTTCCAGGGCCAGGGCCAACTCGACATGGCCTTCGACAAGTTCCGCAAGTGCCCGATGGACGAGCAGTTGATGGAAAACATGTACAACCTGGCGCTGGATTTCGAGCGCAAGCGCCAGTTCAACAAGGCCGAGGCGGTATTCCGCTACATCTTCGATTTCAACCCGAAGTTCCGTGATATCGAAACTCGCGTGAATCGCGCCCGCCAGCTTTCCGAGACCGTGATACTCGGTGGTGGCGGTGGCGGACGCAGCAATGCCAGCCTGATCGACACCGCGGGCAATGTGGAAAAGCCGATGCTGGGCCGTTACGAGATCGAGAAGGAACTCGGCAAGGGGGCGATGGGCGTGGTGTATCTCGGTCGCGATCCGAAGATCAATCGCGTGGTGGCGATCAAGACCATGGCCTTGTCGCAGGAGTTCGAGGCCGACGAACTGGTCGAGGTCAAGGAACGCTTCTTCCGCGAGGCCGAAACCGCCGGGCGCCTCAATCACGCCAACATTGTGACCATGTTCGATGCCGGCGAGGAACACGACCTGGCCTATATCGCGATGGAGTTCCTCAAGGGCAAGGACCTGGTGCCCTACGCCAAGCCGGGCAACCTGATGCCGCTGCCGCGCGTCATGAGTATTGTCGCGCGGGTGGCCGATGCGCTGTCCTATGCGCACGAGAACAACGTCGTGCATCGCGACATCAAGCCGGCGAACATCATGTACGAACCGGAATCCGACCAGGTCAAGGTGACCGACTTCGGCATCGCGCGCATCACCGATTCGTCGAAGACCAAGACCGGCATGGTGCTGGGTACGCCCAGCTACATGTCGCCGGAGCAGTTGGCGGGCAAGAAGATCGACGGCCGTTCCGACCTTTTCTCGCTCGGTGTGATGCTGTACCAGATGTCATGCGGCAAGCTGCCCTTCGAGGGCGATTCGATGGCGCAGCTGATGTTCCGCATCGCCAACGAGCCGCATCCGGACATCCGCGGCATCAATCCCAACCTGCCGGACTGCTTGCTGGCGATCCTCGACAAGGCGCTGGTCAAGGACCCGGATGCGCGCTACCAGACCGGTGCAGAATTCGCGCGGGACATTCGAACCTGCATGACAATGAGCGGTGGCGCTGCTGTCGCCGATGATTCGGGCGTTGATATCAGCATTTGAGGGCCGAGCCATGGACATGAGCGCTGTTCTGGAAGTTGTCGCCAGTAGCAATCCGGGCATGGTGCGCTCGAACAACGAAGACTCGGTCATGGCAAATCCGGAAAGCGGGTTCGTCGTGCTGGCTGATGGCATGGGCGGCTACAATGCCGGGGAGGTCGCCAGCGGCATGGCAACTACGATGCTCGGTTCGGAACTCGCAAAGGCGTTCCTTGAGCGTGAGCCAAGCAGTGATGTGGGTGGCAGGTCGTGGGCTGAGGTTACGCTGGAAACACAGATGGGCTTGGTCAATAGCGCGATTTATCAGTCCTCGCAAACACAGCCGCAATACGCCGGCATGGGAACGACGCTGGTCGTCGCGGTGTTCCACGATAACAAGGTAACCGTTGGCCATATCGGTGATTCGCGTATGTATCGCCTGCGCGGCGAAGACTTCCAGGCGATCACGCGCGATCACTCGTTGCTGCAGGAACAGATGGATGCCGGGCTGATCACGCCGGAGCAGGCGCGTCATTCGCAGAACAAGAATCTGGTTACCCGTGCCGTGGGCATCGATCCGGAAGTGGCGGCCGAGATCCACGACCACGCGGTGGTGCCCGGCGACGTTTACCTGCTGTGTTCTGACGGCCTCAACGACATGGTTGAAGATGACGAAATTGCCATGACTCTGGGCGCCCTTTCGGCGAATCTGGAGTTGTGTGCGATGCAATTGATCCAGATGGCCTGCGACAACGGCGGCCGCGACAATGTTTCGGTAATCCTGGTCAAGGTGAAGGGCGAATATCCGGCCGCACGCGGATGGTGGTCCCGTTTCCTGGCCTGGTTCAAGTGATGCAGCGCTCAGTGACCTCGAAGGACGACAACAATGGCTAAGCTCATACTCAGCATGGAAACCACAATGCTCAAGGAAATACCCTTGACCAAAGAGCGCACCACGATCGGTCGCAAGCCGCACAACGACATCCAGATCGACAATCTGGCAATTTCAGGCGAACACGCAGTAGTGATCACCATACTCAATGATTCCTTTCTTGAGGATCTGGGCAGCACCAACGGCACCTTCGTCAACGGGCAATCGGTCAAGAAGCACTTCCTGCAGAATGGCGACACCATCGAACTGGGCAAGTATCGGCTGAAGTATGTCGCCGAGATTCCGCAGCAGACGGCGGCCGCCGATTTCGAAAAGACCATGATTCTGCGTCCCGGCGCCGCCCAAAAAGCCGCCGCGCAGCCTGCCGCTGCACCGGATACGTCAGTTGCGAACGCCGCGCCAGCGGCTGCCCCTACGCCAGCGGCTGTCCCAACGCCTGCGGCGCATACCTCGACCTCGCCCGGCATGGCTGCGCAACCCGCGGCAGCGCAGCCGGCGGCAACCCCTGCGCCGCCGCTGGGGGTGATCCAGCTCCTGTCGGGAGGCAATGCCGGCAAGGAAATGGAACTGGTCAAGACGCTCACCACGCTGGGCAAGCCGGGTGTCCAGGTGGCGGTCATCGCGCGTCGGCCGCACGGCTACTTCATTACCCATGTCGAGGGCACCAGCTTCCCGGTGGTCAACGGCACGGCGCTCGGCACCCAGGCACATCAACTTGCGGACCATGACGTGATCGAACTGGCGGGCATAAAAATGGAATTCTTCCTGAAGTCCTGAAGCAGAAGATCGGCAATCCCTGGAGATCTCTTGAAACAGTACCTGCCCCGTTATGCGCTCGGACTTCTGATACTACTGGTCCTGCTCGGCCATTCGGCGCGGGTTTACCAGATTCCGTTCATCAATCACATGGATTCGCTGATTTACGACGCGAAGGTGCGCCTGACCATGCCGCAAGGCGTGGATCAACGCGTGGTGATACTCGATATCGACGAGAAATCGCTGGCCGAACAGGGACGCTGGCCTTGGGGGCGCGACAAACTGGCGACCTTGATGAACAAGCTGTTCGACCAGTACGGTATCCGGCTGGTGGGCTTCGACGTGGTCTTTGCCGAGCCCGACGAAAGTTCCGGCCTCAAGTCGCTCGAGTCCCTGGCGAAAAAGGAACTCAAGGATGTGGCGGGTTTTCAATCCTCGCTACGCGAATTGCGCCCACTGCTTGACCACGATGCCCGGTTTGCGACATCGCTGAAGAATCGGCCTGTCATTCTTGGTTACTACTTTTCCAGCAAGGAAGGCGGCGTCAGTTCCGGCGCCGCGCCGGATCCGGTGTTCCCAGCGGGTACTTTCAGCGGCCGCCGCATAGGTTTTACCCAGTGGATAAGTTTCGGCGGCAACCTGCCCGAGTTCCAGAAGGCCGCGGCCGGCGCCGGGCATTTCAATCCGCTGGTGGATATCGACGGGACGTCGCGCCGGGTACCCCTGCTGGTTGAATACGACGGGAAGTATTACGAGTCCCTCTCGCTGGCAATGGTGCGCAACCTGCTGGGCGATCCGCCCATCACGCCGGGCTATCCCGAAAACGCGCCCGGCTCTTATGCCGCCATGGAGTGGCTGGAACTTAAAGGCGTCAATGGCGCAATGAGCATTCCGGTGGACGAAAATGCCGCGACCTTGATCCCCTATCGCGGCTACCAGGGGAGCTTCCCCTATATCTCGATTACCGATGTACTCAACGACAAGGTTCCCAAGGAACGGCTGGCCGGGCGGATTGCGGTGGTCGGCACCACTGCACCGGGACTCATGGACTTGCGCGCCACGCCGGTGGGGGCGGCCTATCCGGGGGTCGAGATACACGCCAATCTGATCGCGGGCATGCTGGATGGCGCAGTCAAGCACAAGCCTCCCTACATTCTCGGCGCCGACGTGCTTCTGGTGCTGCTCGCGGGATCGGTAATGGTATTCCTGCTGCCCATGCTGTCGCCATTGCGTGCCACGGTGGTCGGCGTCATTGTGCTGCTACTGCTGCTCAGCGTGAATTTCAGCTTCTGGCATGTCTCCAACGTGGTCCTGCCGCTGGCCAATGGCATGATCGCGATTGTGCTGCTTTACGCAATGAACATGTCCTGGGGCTACTTTGTCGAGTCCCGCACCAAACGCCAGTTGACCGGATTGTTCGGGCAGTACGTGCCACCGGAACTGGTCGAGGAAATGAGTCGCGATCCGGAGAACTACAGTATGGCCGGGCGCAAGGCCGAACTCACCGTGCTGTTTTCCGATATACGCGGATTCACCACCATATCCGAAGGCCTGGAACCGAACGAACTGGCGACCTTGATGAATCAGTATCTGGGCGCCATGACCCTGGTGGTGCGCAAGCACCGCGGCACGCTGGACAAGTATATCGGTGACGCCATCATGGCCTTCTGGGGGGCTCCGGTGGATGATCCCGAACATGCGAAGAATGCCGTGCTTACCGGGCTGGAAATGCATGTCGCGTTGCACGAACTGAACAAGGATCTGGTGGCGCGCGGCTGGCCCGAACTCAAGATCGGCGTCGGCGTAAACACCGGGCCGATGACCGTCGGCGACATGGGTTCACCGGTGCGCCAGTCCTATACGGTGATGGGCGATGCGGTCAATCTCGGTTCGCGTCTGGAAGGCATCACCAAGCAGTACGGGGTTGGTTTTATTGTCGGCGAAAGCACGCGCGAATTGGTGAAGAAGGAATTCGTTTTCCGCGAACTGGACTTGGTGAAAGTCAAGGGCAAAGACAAACCCGTAGGCATCTATGAGCCACTCGGGCTGGAAGGTGAAGTCGACAAGCCGAAGCTGGAGGAGAACAAGTTGTGGAATCAGGCCTTGCGGGCGTATCGTTCGCAGAACTGGGACCAGGCGGAAGTGTTATTGCTCAATCTGTCGCGCATGTCACCGCACAAACTCTATGAGGTGTATGCGGAACGCATTACCCATTATCGCAGCGACCCGCCCGGAGAAGACTGGGACGGTTCATGGAAGTTTGATACCAAGTGAGGCATGAGTGAAAGTCAGAATTCTCGGCTGTAGCGGTGGAATCGGCGGGCGCCATCTGCGCACGACCTCGCTTCTGGTCGATAACGATATCCTGATCGATGCCGGAACAGGGGTGGGCGATCTGGCGATCGCCGAACTCGCCCAGATCGATCATGTTTTCATTACCCACTCGCATCTGGACCATCTTGCCTGTCTGCCGTTCATGGTCGATACGGTGGGCGACATGCGCAATCGCCCGGTGACGGTGCATGCGACCGAGGCGACTCTCGAAATCATCCGTGCACATGTGTTCAACTGGGCGATCTGGCCTGATTTCAGCGTGATTCCGACGCCGGAGAAGCCGTTTCTGCGCTTTGCCACGATACGCGTCGGCGAGGCGGTGGACCTTGATGGCCGCAAGATAATGCCCCTGCCGGCGAATCACACGGTGCCGGCTGTCGGCTATCACCTGGATTCCGGGCACGGCAGTCTGGTATTTACCGGCGATACCGGGCCTTGCCCCGATCTGTGGCAGCAGGTCAACCTGATCCGCAATCTGCGCTACCTGATCATCGAGTGCGCCTTCTCGGACAGCGAGAAGCGCCTGGCCGTTGCATCCTTGCACCTGTGTCCGAGCATGTTGCTGGAGGAATTGACCCATCTGCAGCGCGACGCCGAGGTCTTCATCACCCATCTGAAGCCGGGGCAAATCGAGCTGACCATGCAGGAGATCGAAGACTGCATTGGTGAATTCCGCCCCGGCATGCTGCAGAACAACCAGATTTTCGAAATCTGAACATGACTGATACGGTGAATATTGAGCTACTGGCCCGCCTGCAACCGTTGATGTCGCTTGGCAGCGAGGGTTTGCGCGAGTTGTTGCCGCGTTGTCGCACGCTGACGGCAGCACGCGGCAGCGATCCATTTCGCGCCACCGACCTGGATCGGCAGGTGGTCTATCTGGTGCGGGGACAACTGCTGGTGACCCTGCCGGATGGCACGTCGCGGGTTCTGGTCGGCGGCCTCGATCTAGCGGTTGCGCCCTTGGCCCGCGGCGGCAAAGTGCCGGCCATGAGCAAGGCCATAACCGACGTCCTGTTGCTGACGCTGGAGGAAGATACCCTGGATATCGTCCTGACCTGGACCCAGTTGGCCGTGCCGGCGGCGAATGCCCAGGGTGGAAGCGACAGCACCGATTGGCGCATGATGTCCGGCATGTTTGCTGTGGATAATCTTACGGTCGGTGCGTTTGCTTCGCTGCCTCCCGCCCACATTCAGGCCCTGCTGGCCAAGTTCGTGCGTGTTCCGGCCAAGCGCGGCGAGACGATAATCAGACAGGGCGATCCCGGCGACTACTACTATCTGATTGAAAGCGGACGTTGCAAGGTTTCCCGGCTGGTCGCCGGTTCCCGCATGCAACTGGCCGAGCTCAAGGAAGGCAACGCCTTCGGCGAGGAGGCCCTGGTGGCCGATACCGTGCGCAATGCGACCGTAATAATGGAGACGGATGGGATGTTGCTGCGCCTGGCCAAACAGGACTTCAATGAATTGCTGCGCGCGCCATTGCTGCAGAAGGTCGCCGGCGACGAGGCTAAAAGTCGGGTTGCCGCAGGCGCGACCTGGATCGATGTGCGCTTTCCTGCCGAATACCGGAGCGATGGGTATCCCGGCGCGATCAACATACCGCTCGATGACATTCGTCAGGCGTCGGCGGCGCTCGATATGGCGAAGGAATACATTGTCTATTGCCAGACCGGACGTCGCAGTTCCGCCGCTGCATTTTTGCTTTCCCAGCGTGGCTTCAATGCTGTCCTTCTCGATGGTGGCATGAGGGCATACGCTGGCGCCATGGAGTCAGTCCGATGAGTGCCGTCCCTGCTGCATCCGCCGAGGCCGCCGGGTCCGATGTGGACTCCCGCCTTGCATTTTTCAAGAATCTTCAGGTTGTTACCAACAAGATTCATGCGACATCCAACATCGATGAAATCATGCTGGAGCTGTCGGGCGATATCTGCAGCTTGTTCAATGCCGATCGGCTCACGATCTATACGGTCGGTGACGACAAGGCATCCATCGTTTCCAAGGTAAAGACCGGCCTGAATTCCTTCAAGGATTTGCGCCTGCCGATCGCCGACCAGAGTATTGCCGGTCATGTTGCGCTGGCCAAGAAGACCGTGAATATCCGCGATGTCTATGACGATGCGGAACTCAAGGCGATCAATCCCTCGCTGCGCTTCCTGCAGGAAGTCGACAAGCGCACCGGCTATCGCACCAAGCAGATGCTGGTGGCGCCGGTAGTGGATGCGCAGAGCGGCGAACTGCTCGGCGTGGTCCAGATCATCAACAACAAGGCGGGCACGCCATTCGCCGCAGTCGCCCAGGAAGGCGTCAAGGGACTGTGCGAGACGCTGGCGATCGCCTTCAATCAGCGCAGCAAGCCGGCCCAGGCGGTCAAGACCAAATACGACTTCCTGGTCTCCGACGCGGTCATTTCGGCGCAGGAACTGGAACTTGCGACGCGCACTGCGCGGCGCAAGAATCTCGACATCGAGGAAGTGCTGGTCAACGAGTTCCAGGTCAAGCATCAGGCGCTGGGTGTTGCCCTGGGCAAGTTCTTCAATGTGCCCTACGAGCCGTTCCGGGCCGACCGCATCAAGCCAGTCGATCTGCTCAAGAACCTGAAGCGGGACTTTCTCGAACAGGCCAAGTGGGCCCCGGTGGAAGAGGGGCCGGAAGGCGTCATGGTGGTCTGCATGGACCCCGAGCAGGTCAAGGGTTCGCGCGTCGTCAATAACGTGTTCCCGCGAGCGAAGGTCACCTATCGGGTCATCTCCAACCACGAATTCGGGCTAACCATCGATCAGCTGTTCGGTGCAAGCGGCGTGCCCGGCTTTACCGATGACAGCTCGGTGGGCGACCTGCTGTCGACGCTTGACCAGGACGAAGGTGAGGGCGAGGGAACCTCCGACGATATCTCCGCGGCGGCAGACAATGAACTGGTCAAACTGGTCAACAAGGTCATCATCGATGCCTACCAGCAGGGCGCTTCGGACATCCACATCGAGCCGGGTCTGGGCAAGGACAAGGTGCTGATCCGCTTCCGCCGCGACGGTTCGCTGCAGAAGTACATCGAAGTGCCGGCCAGTTACCGCAACGCGATGGTGGCGCGGCTCAAGATCATGTGCGACCTCGATATCGCCGAGCGTCGCAAGCCGCAGGACGGCAAGATCAAGTTCAAGAAATACGGCCCGCTGGATATCGAACTGCGCGTGGCGACAATTCCCACCAGCGGCGGTGTCGAAGACGTCGTGATGCGTATTCTTGCCGGTGGCGAGCCGATCCCGCTGGACAAGCTGGGCGTGCTGCCGACCAATCTGACCAAGCTAAAGGCGACCATCTCCAAGCCTTACGGACTGTTCTTCGTCTGCGGTCCGACCGGTTCCGGCAAGACCACCACGCTGCATTCGGTGCTGGGCTATCTGAACACCGTCGATACCAAGATCTGGACCGCGGAAGATCCGGTCGAAATCACCCAGAAAGGCCTGCGCCAGGTGCAGGTCAACAAGAAGGTAATGGACTTCCCGATGGTGATGAAAGCCTTCCTGCGGGCCGACCCGGACATCATCATGGTCGGCGAAATGCGCGATGCCGAAACCACAGGCATCGGCATCGAGGCTTCGCTGACCGGCCACCTGGTGTTCGCCACATTGCACACCAACAGTGCGCCGGAATCCATCATTCGCCTGCTCGACATGGGCATGGATCCATTCAACTTTTCCGATGCCCTGCTCGGCATTCTTGCCCAGCGCCTGGCCAAGCGTCTGTGCAAATGCAAGGAGAGCTACACCCCGGATGCGGAAGAAGTCCGGCTGTTCATGAAAGAGTATTGCAGCGAACTGGAGAACACCGAGATTTTCCAGAAAGACATGAAGGCAGCCTACGCGGCGACGGAAGCGCGTCTGATCAAGGACTACGGCAAGGATGGGCATCTGGTGTTCACCCGGGCCAAAGGTTGCGACACTTGCGGTGGCAGCGGTTACAAGGGGCGCGTCGGTTTGCATGAACTGATGATCGGCACCGAGCCGCTGAAGAAGCTGATCCAGGAGCACGCCCGCGTTGTGCAGTTGTTTGCCCAGGCGCTGGCGGATGGCATGCTGACTCTCAAGATGGACGGCTTGGAAAAGGCGCTGCAGGGAGTAACCGATCTCAAGCAGGTGCGGGCCGTCTGTATCAAGTAAGGAACGGGCATGGACAGTTCCAGCGACTTGTTTCGCCGTCTCGAACAGCTGAATGCAATCGGTGCCGCGCTCTCCAAGGAGCGCGACATCAACCGGCTGCTCGAATCGATACTGATTGCCGCCAAGACGATTACCCATGCCGATGGCGGCACTCTCTACCGCATGACCGACGATGGTCGGGCGCTGCGCTTCGAGATCCTGCGTACCGACTCGCTGCACATCGCGATGGGCGGCACCACCGGCAATGCCATCAACTTTCCGAATTTGCCGCTGAGCAACGACAAGGGCGAGGCGAATGATTCGATGGTGGCCGCCTATGCTGCCATTCACGACAAGACCGTCAATATCGTCGACGCCTACACTGAAGCGGGTTTCGACTTTTCAGGCACACGCAGCTTCGACGCGCGCACCGGCTATCGATCGCAGTCTTTCCTCACGGTGCCGATGAAGAACCATGAGGGCGAGATCATCGGCGTGCTGCAACTGATCAATGCTCTCGATCCGCATACAGGCGAGGTCAGGGCGTTTTCGTCGGCGGATCAGAGTCTCGCCGAGTCGCTCGCCTCCCAGGCCGCGATCGCCCTGACCAACCGCCTGCTGATCACCCAGCTCGAAGAACTGTTCGAGGCCTTCATCAGCCTGATCAACCTGGCGATCGACGAGAAGTCACCGTATACCGGCGGCCATTGCCAGCGCGTGCCGGCCCTGACCATGATGCTGGCCGAGGCGGCCGACGCAACGCAGGAAGGTCCCCTGGCCTCGTTCAAGATGGACGAGCGCGATCGCTACGAACTCAAGATCGCCGGCCTGTTGCACGACTGCGGCAAGGTGACGACGCCGGTTCATGTGGTGGACAAGGCAACCAAGCTGCAAACCCTGTTCGATCGCATCCAACTGATCGACACCCGCTTCGAAGTGCTCAAGCGCGACGCAGAACTGGATGCGCTGCGCAAGCAGTTGGCGCTGCGCGAAAACGTGAACCCCGCGGCGGAAGACCGTATCTGGCACGCCTATCAGGACGAAGTCCGCGCCCTCGACGCGGACCGCGAGTTCCTGCGCAAGGCCAACGTCGGTGGCGAGGCCATGAAGGACGAGGATCTGCAGCGCGTGCGCGACATCGGCAGCGGCCGCAAGTGGCGCAACGTCGATGCCGTCGAAACCGAGTTCCTTACCGCCGACGAAGTCGTCAACCTGACCATCCGCGCCGGCACGCTGACGCTGAAGGAACGCGACGTCATCAACCACCATATCGTCGCCACCATCAAGATGCTGGAACAACTGCCGTGGCCGCGGCATCTGACCAAGGTGCCGGAATACGCCGGCGGTCATCACGAACGCATGGATGGCAAGGGCTACCCCAAGGGGCTGACGCGCGACCAGATGTCGGTCCAGGCCAGGATGATGGGCATCGCCGATATCTTCGAAGCGCTGACCGCGCGCGACCGGCCCTACAAGCACGGCATGAAGCTGTCCCAGGCCATGGGCATCATGGCTAATTTCAAGAAGGGCGGCCATATCGATCCTGACTTGTTCGATGTATTCGTCAGGCAGGGAGTGTATCGGCGCTATGCGGAGCAGTTTCTCGATGCGGGGCAGATCGATGCGGTTGATGAGGGAGTTCTTACGGGATAGCCTATTTCTGTTGCGGTTTTCCTTGAAAACTCGGTATAGTGTGCAGAGTTTTCAAGGAAAATAGCCATGGACCGCGCAGCATGGATCGCCAAAATCGCCGACCGGTTTGCCGTGCAGCCTGTAGTCGGCCTGCTGGGTCCGCGGCAATGCGGGAAAACCACGCTCGCTCGTGCCTACGCCGAACGCCATCCAGAGTTATCCGTCACCCGCTTCGATCTGGAGGATCCACCGGACCTTGCCGCCCTTGCCAATCCACGGCTGGCGTTGCAAGAGCTCGGCGGGCTTGTCATCATCGATGAAATCCAGCGGGCTCCCGAACTTTTTTCCCTCCTGCGGGTTCTGGTGGATCGACCGCAAAATCCGGCACGTTTTCTCGTCCTCGGCAGCGCCTCGCGCGATCTTCTGCGCCAATCTTCCGAAAGCCTTGCCGGGCGCATCGGCTATATCGAACTCACGCCGTTCTCCCTGGCCGAAACCGGCTCTGCATCGAAGGATCGGCTCTGGTTGCGTGGTGGATTCCCGCCCGCTTTTCTTGCCGCCAGCGAGACTGTCAGCCGCCAATGGCGCAAGGACTATATCGCCACGTTTCTGGAGCGCGACATCCCTGCTTTGGGAATCGCCATCGCGCCCCAATCCCTGCGCCGTTTCTGGACGATGCTGGCGCATTACCACGGCCAGATCGTGAATCTCTCCGACATGGGACGATCCTTCGGTGCGGCCGACACGACGATTCGACGCTACATGGACATTCTGGAAGCCACCTTTATGGTTCGACAGTTGCGTCCATGGCACGAAAACATCAACAAGCGCCAGATCAAGGCGCCCAAGCTATATTTTCGTGACACCGGGCTTCTGCATGCCCTCCTCGATATTCCCGACAAGACGACCCTGACGAGGCATCCCAAGCTGGGCCCGTCGTGGGAAGGGTTCGCGCTGGAGGAAGTCGTCCGGGCAAGCGCCGCCGACCCTGAAGACATCTGGTTCTGGGCCACCCACGGCGGCGCCGAGCTCGACCTGCTGGTCGCGAGCGGTACACGCCGGGAAGGTTTCGAATTCAAATACACCGACAGGCCGGCATCGACCCGTTCGATGCACATTGCAATCGAGAGCTTGAAACTGGAACGGCTGACGGTAATCTATCCCGGTGAGCGGCGCATCCGGCTGGCCGAAAAGATCGAGGCCATCGGGCTTGCCGAATATGTTCAGGAAGTGACGGCAAAGCCATGAAGGACGCCAAGTCGCAGCGCGTACACGACATCGGCAGCGGCCGCAAGTGGCGCAATGTCGACGCCGTCGAAACCGAGTTCCTCACCGCCGACGAAGTCGTCAACCTGACCATCCGCGCCGGTACGCTGACGCTGAAGGAACGCGACGTCATCAACCACCACATCGTCGCCACCATCAAGATGCTGGAGCAGTTGCCCTGGCCGAAGCACCTGACCCGGGTACCCGAGTACGCCGGCGGCCATCACGAGCGCATGGATGGCAAGGGCTATCCCAAGGGACTGACGCGCGATCAGATGTCGGTCCAGGCCAGGATGATGGGCATCGCCGACATCTTCGAAGCGCTGACGGCCCGCGACCGCCCCTACAAGCACGGCATGAAACTGTCGCAGGCGATGAGCATCATGGCCAATTTCAAGAAGGGCGGCCATATCGATCCTGACTTGTTCGATGTATTCGTCAGGCAGGGAGTGTATCGGCGCTATGCGGAGCAGATCGATGCGGTGGATGAGGCGGCGTTGACGGGATAATCTTACTGCCCGTTTCGCGCATCTCATCACTAACGCACCGAAGGGCTGAGTTCCAAGACTGGCACCAATCAGAAAAGCGCCTGCACATATTGCAATCCGAGCAGATTCAGGATCGCCGTTTATGTTCAGTGTAGGGGTCCTACCGTAGCCTGCTGCCGAGACCTGCACGAAGCCCGGATGAATCGATTTGATGCACTACATTCATCCTAAAAAACGCATTTGACTGCGTGCAAAGTAGCCACAGGTCAGGCAGGCTGTGGGCTTGAGCGATCTGCGGGGAGGCACCCGATGGGTGAGTCGAAATTGAAGCGGGCGAAACACGAAGAAATGCTTTTGTCGTGTGCCGGGTTGGAGACGGCGGGAGGACGAGTCCAGGTACGCTGGGAGTCCGACAGCGCAGCGACGCCGATGGGTCAGCTGGCCTACTTTATCGAGTTTCTGACCCTGACCGGTCTGTGGTCGCGCTGGCAGGAGAGTTGCCCGTTGGCCT
>JAXMJU010000006.1:0-5264 GCA_034376265.1 Sulfuritalea sp. | reverse complement strand
TCAAGAAGGACGGCTGTGAATTCTGCACGAGTTGCGGTGCGATCGGGGCATGCGGGTGAAATTGTGTGTAAAAAAACCGCGGATTCAGTTTCGAGTGTCAACTGAGGCTATGGCTATTCGCCTTGAAGAACCAGAATTGTTGAGAATATGAATCAAAGGGGGGGCGTGCTCAAAATAGTTTAGACAGTAAGAACCAGCCAGACTTTTTGATTTGCAGTTGTTGCAGGCGGTCGAGTTAGTTATGTCTGAACATCTGCCTGCTATCGCGCAAAGAAGAGAAACGCGCCGGCCTCATCTCTAATTTTGAACTCAATTGACACCCTGTACATCTTCAGGTCAGCCGGTGCAACGCGCCTCGGGCACTCACTTCGACTGCTTGGTGTGCTGGAGGTCGACGATGTCGATTACCGTTGAGCGGCTCATCACGAAGAGGCCTTTGGCATCCATGACTGAATTGGCGCTCAATGACACCGGCAAGCTGGTGCCGTCCTTGCGCGTTAACTCAAGTTCGAGATTGTGGATCAAGCCGCTCTTCCTGAATTGAAGATAACTCTCCAAAAAAATCTTGCTGCTGGCAGCCGTGAGCAGGT
The DNA here is from genome assembly GCA_034376265.1 of Sulfuritalea sp. Classification (GTDB taxonomy): domain Bacteria; phylum Pseudomonadota; class Gammaproteobacteria; order Burkholderiales; family Rhodocyclaceae; genus Sulfuritalea. The sequence goes on along the minus strand of JAXMJU010000006.1, from coordinate 4,674 downwards.
CGGCGAACTTCAACTTGCCCACGACTTCTTCCCGCGCAAGTCCATGCCATTTTAGTTCGGTGTCGTTGATCTGGACGATCATGCCGTCCGCATCGAGCGAGTGGTAACCACAGGGAGCGTTGTTATAGAGATCTGCAATCTGATCGGCGTATTTCTTGAGCGCCGTACCGGCTTCCGCGTTTGTGCTCAGTTCGCTGGTGAGATTGGCGTTGGCTGACTTTAACATCACCACCTGCTTCTCGAGCTGCGTGGTGCGCACGTTTACCAGATGGTCAATTTGGCGGCGATGCATACGCAACTCTTCTTCGTCCTGTTTTTTTTCGGTGATGTCGATAAGTATGCCCTGTAGTGATATTGGATTGCCTGATTCGTCACGCACCAGGCTGGCCTCGTCCAGGAACCAGCGTACTTCACCCGCGCTGTTGAGCAGACGGCATTCGCAGCGCAAGGGTTTGCCGGTAGCGCGCACACTGTCGAATGCATCCTCTGCCCGCGCCCGATCATCGGCATGAATATGGTTAAGCAGCGCGCCAACCTGAGCGATCCATTCCTCCGGCAAATAACCCAGCGCATTGATTTGCGGGCTCACGTAGAGCAGCTTGCCGGGAATGTCCAGCGCGGCGATATAAGTGATTGCGGGAATCTGCTCCACCAGCAAACGGAACTTCGCTTCGGCCTGCACCAGATTTTTTTCCACCAGTTTTTTTTCCACCAGCGTCTGCCGCTCGCGCAGCACGCGCTGGATGACAGCGGGCAACAGCTCCAGATACTGGCGGTTCACATCCTTGACCAGATAGTCCTGCGCGCCGCGCCTCAAGGCCTCTACCGCGACCGACGCGTTGTCGGCACCGGTCAGCATCATGACCGGCACCGGAATCTCGCCCAGATCGTTTCTCAGCTCGGCCAAAAACTCCAGACCATTCAGGTCCGGCAAGTGGTAGTCGAGCAGCACACAGTCCGGCTTTTGCGCATGGGCGAGTTGCAACCCTTCGCGGCCGGTTTCGGCTTCGGACAGCACGAATTCGTAGTCCGGGTTTTGCGCCAGTGCACGGCGGCAGGCCATGCGGTCCACCAGGTCGTCCTCGACGAGGAGTACGCGTATCTGTGGTTTGCTCATTGCGGCACCTCGCTGATGGTCCAATAGGCGTCAATGGTGCGCATGACGTCCACTTGATCGTCTTCCACCAGCAGGATGGGCGTGTCGGTGATTTTCATGCTTGCGTTCCTTTGGCTGAGCCTGCGCTTGCAGCGGTGCGCGGCAGGGTGAAGAAAAATGTGCTGCCCCGACCGACGGTGGATTCGAGCCAGATGCGCCCGCCGTACATTTCCACAATTTTCTTTACCAGCGCCAGGCCGACGCCGGTGCTTTCCACACGGTCGCGCGGGGCGAGCGTCTGGAACAACTGGAAGATTTTTTCAAAATGCTGCTGCTCAATGCCCGGGCCGTTGTCGGTGATGCTAAATTCCCATTGCGTGCCTTCGGCGACACAGGCGATGCGAATCTTGCCCTCGGGTTTATCCATGTATTTGATAGCGTTGGAGAGCAGGTTCTGGAACACCTGCTGGATGCGGGTCGGCTCTGTCATGACGCTCGGCAAGGAATTCACGATGCTGACTGCGATATTTTTTGGCGGGGCAAGCAGGTCGATCACTTCCCGCACCAGCCGGTTCAGGTCCACCGCGACGATCGTTTCTTTCACCCGGCCCACCCGCGAATACTGCAAAATGCCGTCGATCAGTCCGTCCATGCGACGCACCCGGCCGATCAACAGGCGCATGTGTTCCTTGCCTTCTTCGTCGAACTTGTCCGCGTAATCCGTGGAAATCCAGTCCGCCAACGAGCCGATGGCCCGCAGCGGAGCCTTGAGGTCGTGGGACACCACATAACCGAAATTCCTGAGTTCCTCGTTGGCGCTTTCCAGTTCGTGCATCAGGAGCGCCCGCTGTTCCTCGGCCTGCTTGCGCTCGGCCAATTCGCGAACGATGAACAGAAACAGCACGCCGAAAAAAATGGCTACGGAAACCAGCGCCACAAAGAAGATGATCAGCATCCGGTCGGCATCTGCCCGGGAAGCATCTACCCACTGCTGCAAACGGGCAGTTTCTCCCTTCTCCAGCTGCTGCACCGTTTCATGGATGGCGTCCATTTCCCGCTCGCCGTTGCCGGCCATCAGCTTGATGCGTGCCGGCTCGAAGCCCTGTTCGCGCCGCACTTTCAATACCCCATCCAGCAGCGCGAGGCGCGCGTCGATATGCCCATCCAGCTTGCGCAGCAATGCCTGCTGGCCGGGATTGCCGGTGGTGGCATCGTGCACCTTGCCGAGCAGGGTATGTATGCGATCGATGTAGGCCCGCCGCGGGGCGAGATGGCGCTCATCGCCGCCGATCAGATAGATGCGCTGCCTTGTTTCCGCCTGGTTCGTCAGGGAGAAGATTTCTTCCAGGGCGGTGATGGTTTCCTGGCTGCGCGTGGCCTGGGTGGAGGCGTGCATGAAGCTCACAGTCGACTGATAGGCAAGCCAACCGATGGCGGCAATAATAGCCAGCGCCACGGCAAAGCCAGTAAGTGCCTTATGTTCGATGGACCATTTCATTGGCAAATATTAACACTGGATGACAGATATTAATTGCAGCTGACTAAAACACATCAGCAACAACTGAAACCCACCGCACCCAAGACAATCGCCGGCAAGGTGTGCAAGGAATGCGGCAACGCCACACTGATGAAGAAGGACGGCTGCGAATTCTGCACCAGTTGTGGTGCGATCGGGGCGCGCGGTTAGCAAGGTGGTTCGGGTTTCAACCCGACGCCTTTCGTCGGACTGAAGTCCGACCTACAGCAATCACGGCTTAGCGATGCTCGCGCATCTGTCGCAAATACAACGCTTCCACTTTCTGGCGCGCCCACGGCGTGCGGCGCAAAAACTTCAGACTGGATTTGACGCTGGGGTCGAGTGTGAAGCAGCGGATCGGCACCGCTTCAGCCATCGCCTCCCAACCCATCTTCTCCGAGAGTTGGGTGACGATCATTTCAAGTGTGACACCTTCCAGGCGGGGACGGTTGGCCGGTTTCGTATTGGTTTCCATATTCGGATTTTACCGGTGATCGCCCTACTTGAGCGTTTACAATGCAACACCTCGTTTTCAAGCTACACCTTCCATGACCGACCCCGTCCGTCTCGCCAAACGCCTTGCCGCACAAATCCCCTGCTCGCGCCGCGAGGCCGAGCTGTATATCGCTGGCGGCTGGGTGATGGTGAACGGGCAAGTGGTGGAAGAGCCGCAGTTCATGGTGTCGGAACAGAAGGTCGAGCTGCACCCCGACGCCAAGCTCACCCCGCTCGCCCCGGTGACGCTGCTGTTGCACCAACCGTCTGATGCAGATTTATCGCAACAACTGCTGCGCGCCGAAACGCACGCGGCGGACGACCATTCCGGCAACCACGTACTCAAACAACACTTTGTCCGACTGACGCAATGTCTGCCGCTGGAAAGCGGCGCGAGCGGCCTGGTGGTTTTCAGCCAGGACTACCGGGTGACGCGCAAATTGTCGGCCGATGCCAACACCATCGAGCAGGAATACGTGGTGGAGGTTGCGGGGGAACTGGCCGCCGATGGACTCAAGCTGCTCAACCACGGACTCAGCTTCAACGGCAAACCACTGCCCCCGTGCAAGGTCAGCTGGCAGAACGAGACCCGGCTGCGCTTTGCACTCAAAGGCGTGAAAGCCGGACAGATCGCCCACATGTGCAAAACTGCTGGACTGCAAGTGGCGAGCATGAAGCGCATCCGCATCGGGCGCGTGGCGATGTCCAAATTACCCCCCGCGCAATGGCGCTACCTGATGCCGTATGAACGATTCTGATTGCAGACCGCAACGATGAACCCGGAACACCTGCAACTGCTGGTCACCCGCGTCATGCCTTACGGCAAATACAAGGGACGGCTGATCGCCGACCTGCCCGGCAACTACCTCAACTGGTTCGCGCGCAAAGGCTTCCCGCCGGGCGAACTCGGCAGGCTGCTGGCGCTGATGCAGGAGATGGATCACAACGGGCTGTCACCCTTGCTCGACCCGCTGAGGAAACACAAATGAAAACCCCAAAAAGAATCGTCCCGCTGGTCGAAGACGGCCTCGTCGATGAAGTCATCCGCCAGCTGATGAGCGGCAAGGAAGCCACGGTGTATGTGGTGCGCTGCGGCGACGAGGTGCGTTGCGCCAAGGTTTACAAAGAAGCCGAGAAGCGCAGTTTCCGCCAGAGCACGGATTACACCGAAGGGCGCAAGGTAAAGAACAGCCGCCGCGCCCGTGCCATGGAAAAAGGCACGAACTACGGACGCAAAGCGCAGGAAGAAGCCTGGCAAAATGCCGAAGTGGATGCCTTGTATCGCCTCGCCGCTGCGGGTGTGCGCGTACCCAAACCGTACAACTTCTATGAGGGCGTACTGCTGATGGAGCTGCTGACCGACAGCGGGGGCAACGCCGCGCCGCGCCTCAACGATCTGGAGCTCACCGCAGAGGTCGCCCGCGAATATCACCGCACCCTCATCAGCAGGTGGTGCGCATGCTGTGCGCCGGCGTGATCCACGGCGACCTTTCCGAATACAACGTGCTGGTCGATAGCAGCGGCCCTGTCATCATCGACCTGCCGCAAGCCATCGATGCTGCCGCCA
>JAXMJU010000005.1:0-18110 GCA_034376265.1 Sulfuritalea sp. | reverse complement strand
GCGGCCGGCCAGCGGCAGCAGGTCGGTGACGCCGGCACTGCCGCGCCAGTTGGGGCTGGCGGCGGCCTCGGCACCGCCGACGAAGAGCGTGGCCTGACGCGCTTCGCGCACGTTCGGCACGCGCTGCAGCGAGACGCCGATGTAGGCACCCAGGTTGATCAGCAGGCTCCACACCAGGCAATGCGTGATCTCGTCGAGCCCGGACAGGCCGAACAGGTGCTGCGGCCGCAACAGCTCGATGCCGAACAGGCCATGGGCGATGAAGCCGTCGGGCAGCCAGCCCGACTTGGCGAAGGACGGCAGCAACAGGGTATAGGTCCATAGCGCAAACCCGCCCGCCAGGCCGGCCAGCGCGCCATCCCGCGTGCCGCCTTTCCAGAACAGGCCGCCGATCACCACGGGGGCGAACTGCGCCACCGCGGCGAAGGATATCAGCCCGATCGACACCAGCGCATAGGCTTCGCCGGCGACGCGGAAATACAGGTAGCCCAGTCCGAGGATGATGGCGATCGCCCAGCGCCGGATTTCCAGCAGCAAGCCGGAGAGATCGGCGCGCGCCGCCAGTCCGAGCATCGGCAGGCGCAGCAAGAGCGGCATCACCAGGTCGTTGCAGACCATGGTCGACAGCGCAATGGTCTCGACGATGACCATGCCGGTCGCCGCCGACAAGCCGCCGATGTATACGAACAGCGCCAGCGCCTCGTGCTGGTGGGCCATCGGCAGGGTCAGCACGAAGGTATCGGCGTCGACCGTGCCGGCCGGGAAATGCAGCAGGCCGGCCAGCGCCACCGGCAGCACGAACAGGTTGATCAGGAACAGGTAGAGGGGAAACATCCAGACCGCGCGCCGCAAATGGCTCACGTCGACGTTTTCCACCACCGCGATCTGGAACTGGCGCGGCAACAGCAGCGCGGCGAACAAGGAGAGGAACACCAGGGTGCCCCAGGTGCCGTAGGCCGCCGGAGAGTCGGCGGTGGCGAGACGGCGCGCCACTTCAGGCACGGCCGACGCCTGGGCGAAAATATCGCCGATGCCGTCGTGCATGCCCCAGACCACGAAAATGCCAACGGCGAGGAAGGCGATCAGCTTGACCACGGACTCGACCGCGATCGCGGCGACCATGCCTTCGTGGCGCTCGGTGGCGTCGAGGTGGCGGGTGCCGAAAAGGATGGTGAACACGGCCAGGATCATCGCCACATACAGCGCGCTGTCCTGCAGGATAGGCACGGCGCCGGCGGTCGCCGGCATGATGATCTCGGGATAGCTGGTGAGGATCGCAAAGCTGTTGGACACCGCCTTCAGCTGCAGCGCGATGTAGGGAATCACGCCGACCACCGCGATCACCGTCACCAGCCCGCCCAACAACTGGCTCTTACCGTAGCGCGAGGCGACGAAGTCGGCGATCGAGGTGATGCGATTGACCTTGGCCACCCGGATCATCTTGTGCAGGACGAAGCCGGCCAGCGCGAACAGCAGGGTCGGTCCCAGATAGATCGGCAGGAAGCCGATGCCGTTGGCCGCCGCGCGCCCCACGCTGCCATAGTAGGTCCAGGTCGTGCAATACACGCCCAGCGACAGCGCATACACCACCGGATTGGCGATCAGCGAGCGTCCCGAATCGGCGCGCCGGTCGGCATACCAGGCGATCGCGAACAGGATGCCCAGGTAGGCCAGCGAGGCGAGGACGATCACCCAGGCTTGCAGCATCTCAGGCCTCCGCAGGACAGGTTTGCATCAATCGCCTTTTCTCTCGACCACCCAGGCCATTTGCGCGATCAGGGCCAGCCAGGAACCCATCAACCAGGCGTAAAGCGGCGGCATGCCGAAAAAATCCCCGCCGCGGTTGAATACCGAGAGCAGGGGATAATTGAAGAAGAAACAGCCGAGCAGGAACAGGAATGCAAGACGCTGCGCAGTAAGTCGGGAGCGGATCATTTCTCACCTCCAGCAGGAACCGTATCCAGGAAGAATGGTACCCGTCCTGGCAGCGCCAAATACCATTCCCGATGAATTTTCCGCAAAGAGTTGGCGCTGGCGGCACGGCGCCGGCAGCGCGGAGGAACTGGCGACGAGAACGAGAACGACGACAGAAGACAAACCTGCACAGCGGCGCGACCGTCAGGCTCCACCACGGTTAGGGCAATCACGCACCCAATGCGTAGAAGTCCAGCGCGCCGATCGAACCCGGGCTGATATTGAGCAGCACGGCCAGGTATTCCCCGCTGCCGGTGCCGATGACCGTGTTGCTCGCTGCGGTGTCGATCCCGTTGCCCTGAGTGATGGACAGGCCGGCAAAGTCGAGCCCGCCCGCCAGCGCGATGCGGTCGATGCCGTCCTCGAAGTCATAAAGCAGGTCGGCCGCCGCCAGAGTGCTGCCGCCATCGCCGGCGGCAAAGGCGAAGACATCGGCCCCGGCCCCGCCCACCAGCCGGTCCGCCCCCGTGCCGCCGTTCAGGGTGTCCGCGCCGGCCCCACCCAGCAGCGTGTCGTTGCCGCCCAGGCCGTCCAGCTCGTTGTGGCCCCGGTTGCCGCGCAGCAGGTTGTCGGAGGCATTGCCCATGCCGTCGATGCTCAAATCGAAGGTGGTGGTTTTCCTGCTGAAAAAGCCGCCGCTGCGCAGCGTGACGGAACCGGTCAGGAAAAGGTTCTCGACATGGTCGGCGAGGACGTGGCTGGCCTTGGCACTGACGCTGTCGATACCGCTGTCGGCGAATTCGGTAACCTGGTCGAAGCGGTTGTCGACCACATAAACATCGTTGCCGCTGCCGCCCTGCATCCGGTCGGCACCGCGGCCGCCATTGAGCAGGTCGTTGCCGTCACCGCCGTCGAGGGTGTCGTTGCCGAGGCCACCCTCCAGCGAGTCATTGTCGCTGCCACCGTTGATGCGATCTGCTCCGTTACCGCCCCGCAGTGTGTCGTTGCCGGCATCACCGTCGAGCGTGGCCGCGACCAAACCTGACCAGTTAAGCGCGTTGGAAGCAGCATCGCCCTGCCAATTGACAAAATTGCCATAAGCGTCGAATCGCTGGGAATGGACTTCATAGTCGTAGTGGCCATCCAGGGAGTAATGCGACGCCCATGTCACCACGTAGCCTCCATCGGACAGGGCCGCCACAGATGAGGCGGACTGGTTGGACAAGGTATAGGTGTTGACGCGGGTTTCCGCACCTACCGCCGTGCCGTCGGCGTGGTAGCGCTGTAAGTAGACACCGTAACCGCTGCCGTCCTGAAGATTGGATGTCCACGTCACCACCCAGCCACCGTCGGACAACGCCGCGACTGATGGGTCGAACTGATCGGAGAACGTGTAGGTATTGATGTGCATTTCCGCGCCAACCGCCCCACCATCCGCGTTATAGCGCTGACCGAAGACCCCCTTGCCCCAACCGTCCTGAAATTCGGAAGCCCATGTCACGAACCAACCACCGTCGGCCAGTGCCGCCACGCTGGGCCTGAATTGATGGCCTACCGTGTAGGAATTAATGCGCGATTCCGCGGTTGCCGTCGTGCCATCAGAGTAGTAACGCTGACTGTAAACACCAAAGGCCTCGTAACTGTCCTGGCCGCGGGACTGCCACGTCACCAACCATCCGCCATCGGACAATGCGGCCACGGACGGAGCGGCCTGGTCACTCGTCGTGTAGCTATTGACGCGCGCTTCCCCGCCGACCAACGCACCCTCTGCGGCGTACCGCTGGGCATAGATGCCATTGTTTTCACCGTCCTGGCCGTTGGACTGCCAAGTCACTACCCACCCACCGTCGGCCAGCGCCGCCACGGATGAAGCAATCTGGTCATTCGTCGTGTAGCTATTGACTCGCGTTTCCCCGCCAGCGGACGTACCGTCAGCGTGATAACGCTGGGCAAAGATTCCATACCCGCTTCCGTCCTGATCGTAGGACTGCCAGGTGATAACCCATCCGCCGTCAGATAGCGCCGCTACGGAGGGCGAACTCTGAGCACTGTCCGTATAGGTATTGACGAGGATTTCCGCATCCAAGGCAGTACCGTCGGCCTGGTAGCGCTGAGCGTAGATGCCGCCATAAGCGCCGTCCTGGCCATCCGACCGCCATGTCGCCACCAAGCCGCCGTCGGACAACGCCGCTACAGACGATTCCCCCTGATCACTTGCGTTGTACGTATTGACACGCGTTTCAACTTGAATCTGCGCTGTCCTGAACTCGCCGTCTGCAAACTGGACGCTTTCCATCGTGGTCAGCGTGTCGATTCCTTCGTCTCCGTCGATCGGGTCTATGTCGGTGACGATAATCTGGTTGCTGGCATTCAACCCAACCTGATAGCCGGCCATCGCGCCGGAATAGATCGCGTTGTCGCTTCCACTTCCGCCATCGAGAGTGTCATTGCCGGTCCCGCCCGTCAGCGCGTCGTTGCCTGAGCCACCAGATAACGTGTCGTTTCCGGCCCCACCCGTCATCGTGTCGTCGCCCGAGTCACCCGTCATTGTGTCGTTGCCGGCATCCCCGCCAAGGGTGTTGTTCGCCGCATTCCCTGTGATCGTGTTCGCCAGCGAGTTGCCTATCCCCACGGTTGCGCTATCCGTAAGGATCAGGTGCTCAACATTCGCCGTGAGTGTGTAGCTGGCACTGCTTGATACCGTGTCCGTCCCATCGCCCACCGCCTCGACCACGACATCATCTGCGCTGTCGACGTAGATCTGGTCGTCGCCGGCTCCGCCTGTCAATGTATCGGTCCCGCCGCCCCCTTTTAGAGTGTCATTCCCGGCGCCGCCATCGAGCTGGTTGTTCCCGCTGTTACCTGTGAGAGTGTTGGGGTCTGCGTTGCCGGTACCATTGATATTTCCTGTTCCGGTCAGAATCAAGTACTCGATGTTGGCCGAGAGCGTAAAGCTCGGAGCACTGCTCTTGACCGAGTCAGAGCCGCCTCCCGCTTGTTCCGTGACGCTGTCGCCCGTGTTGTCGACGATGTAGAGATCATCGCCCGCGCCACCGATCATTGAGTCCGTGCCGCTGCCGCCGTCAAGGTAGTCCGCCCCACTACCGCCCGTCAACGTGTCGTTTCCTGCGCCACCGTCCAATTCGATGGCAACGGATCCTGACCAGTTGAACACGTTTGCGTTGGCATCCCCCGACCAATTGACCGCATTGCCTTCAGGATCAAATCGCCGCAAATAGACTCCGTAGCCGCTCCCGTCCTGGCCGCTCGACTGCCACGTCACTACGTAACCGCCATCTGGCAGGGCTGCGACCTTTGCCGATTCCTGGCCGTTATAGCTATAGGTATTGACACGCGTCTCCAAGCCCACCTTCGACCCACCGGCGTCGAAAAGCTGCGCGTAGATGCCAAAGCCACTACCGTCTTGTCCATTGGACTGCCAGACCACAACGTAGCCGCCACCAGGCAATGCAGTCACCGAAGGACTATCTTGGCTATTTGTCGTGTAGGTATTTACGATGGTTTGCCCACCAGCTGGCGTGCCATCTGCGTTGTAACGCTGTGCAGCAATACCCGCCCAGCTACCGTCCTGCCAGCCGGATGTCCACGCTGCCACCCATCCTCCATCGGACAGTGCCGCAACCGAGGGTTCCCAACCAGGACCAATTAGCGTTTCCAAGCCGACGGCGGTGCCATCTGCACCAACGCGCTGATAGTAGATTTGGTCGCCAGCGACGGAGTCATGAGATCTCCACAAGACAACCCATCCACCGTCAACCAAGGCCGCTACGGAAGAGGAGTACTGATCGGAATCCGTGTGAGTATTGACCTGAATTTCGGCCCCTGCCGCCGTGCCGTCTAGCTGGTATCGCTGCGCATAGACCCCTCCGCCGCTGCCATCCTGGTAACTCGAGGTCCACGTTACGACCCAGCCGCCATCTGATAGCGCGGCCACATGCGGGTCGGATTGATACATGTTGGTATAGGTATTGACCCGAGTTACGCCACCCAATACCGTGCCGTCGGCAAGGTAGCGTTGGGCGAAAATGTCACCGTAAGTCTCCATGTATGTGGATACCCACGTTACCACCCAGCCACCGTCAGCAAGCGGAGCAACGGCGGGGTAGGACCCACGACCGCCGGTCCCCGAATCCAAATGAGTTGGTACTCCGACCGCGGTGCCGTCAAAGTCGTACCGCTGCAGGAGCATTGATCCAGAAGTGGAACCATGCCACACAATTATCCAGCCGCCATCAGCCAGCGTCGCCACGGACGGAGCAGATTGGTCGCCTGATGCGGAAGAATTGACCTGGGTTTCTCGCTGAACTCGCCCCAGGTCCAGAGAGCTATCGGCAAACTGGGCGCTCTCCACACCGATCAACGTGTCAACGCCATCGTTGCCATTGCTTGGATCGATGTCAGCAATGGTGATTTGGCTACTTGCATTTAGGCCGAATTGATAGCCGGCCATGCTGCCGGAGTAATTCGCCTTGTCGATCCCGCTCCCGCCATCGAGTGCGTCATTACCCGCTCCGCCATCCAGAGTATTGGCGCCCTTGCTTCCAATCAACGTATCGTTTCCGCCGCCGCCGATCGCGTTTTCGATGCTGACGTTGTACCCAATCCCAAGCCAGCCTTGCGCCCCGCTCAATTGCGAGTAATAGCCTTGTCGAAGATCGATCGTTACGGCGCTGCTGGACGACGCGGCGCTCAGCGTGTCGGTACCACCGGCATCCCAAATGGTTCGCAGCGCGCCATCGTCGACGAGTTGATAGATATCGTCACCCGTGTGGTAACTGGTATTGGCACCGTAGATCTGCTGGATCGCCAAGATGTCCAGCGGCATCGGCGTCGCGGCATTGCCCGAGCTTTGGTTCTGCCCGAAGAGCTGACCAGCGGCATTGGTGTAGCTCATTACCGTGTAGAGGTTCGAATCGAGGTTTGAAATGCCCAGGCTGGCGAAGGTAGGCCTCCCTTCGTGCCCGTCATCCGTGTGCTTGAGCCCGAGTGCGTGCCCGATCTCGTGGAGCATGATCAGTAGGCCAGCACCGCCAGGAGCCAGATAATCGAACCCCGAGTAATAATTGTCCAGCGCGATATCCCCTTCCGGCTGGCGATTCGTGGCACGCGTCTCGTCAGCCGCGACAAGCAAGGCATCCACGAAGGACGGGCTGGGGGGCAAAGTAAATCCGACCAGACCCGGCAAGAGGGACTGCATTTCATTGCCCGTCAGTGAAATCACGATATCGGCGGGACTTTGGTCATACACCGTACCGCTGCCACTCTCGACGAAGCTAATATTGGCGACGTCTGACCATGCGGTCAGCGCCCGCCGCGCCGCATCCGACATCTCCGTAGTCCACTCGCCGCCGTTCGGGTTGTCATTGAGACTGAGTGAATACGTCAGGACATGGCTGCCATCGTCGAATTGCCAGGCAGAACCCCAAGTAAGACCGTCGATCAGTGGATCTCCGGTCAGCGGGACGACATTGTCGGCAGGGGTAGCCATGAAATCTCCGTCTCAAATTCTCGAATGCCGGCTGCTATTTTCCAAATTCACGTATGACGTCATGCGACGTGACAGTTTGCCACACGCATATCTTATCGGGACATCGGCAATAGAGGAAGCAACAGCTACCGCTGGAAATCCACCGGGTTCCGATTGCTCAACCGCATCGCGTCGGTGTGGACGCGCAACTCGACAAGCGCACGGCCCGCACCGTATCGCCAGCGCCGACTTTCAGTCGAACACACTATCCAGCACGCGCCCGATCGAGCGCCAGCCGTAAACCGGGGTCGTCGTGCGCGCCTGGTCGGTGTCGCCGCCATGGATCAGCAGGGTGGGCGGATTCCCCGCCATCGACGCGAAACGCGCCAGCGGGGCAAACCAGTCCTCGGCGACGGTGCGGCCCGACTTGCATTCGACGGCAGCAAGGACGGCATCGCCGCGCGTTACCAGCAGGTCGATTTCGTTGCCGGCGGCATCGCGCCAGAAATGCAGCTCTTCAGCGCGCAAGGCATGGCGACGACGTTTGACGAACTCGGCGACGACGAATGTTTCGAACAGCGGGCCGCGCATTGCGCCCGTCGCGAGCGTGGCGGCGTCGCGCACGCCGGCGAGCCAGGCGGCCAGGCCCGAGTCGAGAAAATACAGCTTCGGCGCCTTGGTCAGGCGTTTGCCGAAATTGCGATGAAAGGGTGGCAGGCGCATGACGATGTAGCTGGCTTCGAGCACGCCCAGCCATGCATGGGCGGTGTTGTGCGTAATGCCGCAATCCGCGGCGAGCGCCGACAAATTCAGCAACTGCCCGGTACGGGCGGCGCACATCAGGACGAAGCGGTGGAAGCTTTCCAGGTCGCGCACCTGGATCAGGCGACGCACGTCGCGCTCCACATAGGTGGCCACATAGTCGGCAAACCAAAGCCGCGGCGGTATGTCCCGATCGTAGAGCGGTGGGTAGAAGCCGCGTGCCAGCCAGCTTTCCAGAGGCTCGTCGGGCCGGGTGGCGGCAATTTCGTCGAAGCCGAAGGGCAGCAGGTGCAGCAGTCCGACACGCCCGGCCAGCGACTGTGAGATGCCCTCCATCAGCCCGAATTGCTGCGAACCGGTGAGCACAAAGAGGCCCATACGGCGGTCGCCGTCGACCCGCGTCTGCAGGTAGGAAAAGAGATCGGGTGCACGCTGCGCCTCGTCGAACACCGCGCCGTCGGGGAACTGGGCAAGGAAGCCGCGTGGATCGGTGGTAGCCAACGTTCTCACGTCGGTGTCTTCGAGGCTGACGTAGGGTTTGTCGGCGAAAACCGCGCGTGCCAAGGTGGTCTTGCCGGCCTGGCGCGGGCCGGTAATCGCCACGATGGGATAGTAGAGAGCGAGTTCGGCGAGGCGAGGGGCGGCAGAACGGGGGATCATGGCCGGAAGCTAATCCGGAATTAGCATATTGTCAATTCAATTTACAATCTCATCAAAGCCATGCCACCGCCTGACTTTTCAAACCGGGCGAACCGCCGAAAAAAAGCGCCCGTCTTGCGAGGGGCGCTCTTTTTCAGTCATGCAACGCTTGGCGCGCCGACTTCAGGCGTTCTGCTTCAACTGATCCAGGATGCCGGGGTTCTCCAGGGTCGACACGTCCTGGGTGATTTCCTCGCCCTTGGCCAGGCTGCGCAGCAGGCGGCGCATGATCTTGCCGGAACGGGTCTTCGGCAGGTTCTCGCCGAAGCGGATGTCCTTGGGCTTGGCGATCGGGCCGATTTCCTTGCCGACCCAGTTACGCAGTTCGTTGGCGATTTTCTTGGCTTCTTCCGCCGTGGGGCGCGACTGCTTGAGCACGACGAAGGCGCAGATGGCTTCGCCGCTCAGTTCGTCGGGACGGCCGACCACGGCAGCTTCCGCCACCAGCGGGTTGGAGACCAGCGCCGACTCGATTTCCATGGTGCCCATGCGGTGACCGGAGACGTTCAGCACGTCGTCGATGCGGCCCATGATGGTGAAGTAGCCGGTCTTGGCATCGCGCATCGCGCCGTCGCCGGCCAGATACAGGTTGCCGCCGAAATCCGCCGGGAAGTAGGACTTCTTGTAGCGCTCGGGATCGCCGTAGATGGTGCGGATCATGGCCGGCCAGGGCTTCTTGACCACGAGGAAGCCGCCCTTGCCCCATTCCACGTCATTGCCGGTCTCGTCGACGATGGCCGCCACGATACCGGGGAAAGGCAGGGTGCAGGAACCCGGCACCAGCGGCGTGGCGCCCGGCAGCGGAGTAATCATGTGGCCGCCGGTTTCGGTCTGCCAGAAGGTATCGACGATCGGGCAGCGGCCGCCGCCGACATTGTTGTAGTACCACATCCAGGCTTCTGGATTGATCGGCTCGCCGACCGAGCCGAGAATGCGCAGGCTGGTCAGGTCGTAGTTCTTCGGATGCGTGGTCGGCGTGTTCTCGCCGGCCTTGATCAGCGAACGGATGGCGGTCGGCGCGGTGTAGAAGATGTTGACCTTGTGCTTTTCGATGGTCTTCCAGAAGCGCCCGGCATCCGGATAGGTCGGTACGCCCTCGAACACGATCTCGGTGGCGCCGCAGGCCAGCGGGCCATAGGTAATGTAGGTATGGCCGGTGACCCAGCCGATGTCGGCGGTGCACCAGAAGACATCGTCGGGCTTGATGTCGAAGGTCCATTTCATGGTCAGGATCGCGTGCAGCAGATAGCCGCCGGAGCTGTGCTGGACGCCCTTCGGCTTGCCGGTGGAACCCGAGGTGTAGAGCAGGAACAGCGGATGCTCGGCACCGACCCATTCCGGCTCGCAGGTGTCGGACTGACCCGCGATGGCGTCGTCCCACCAGACGTCACGGCCGGCCTCCATGTTGCAGGGGCCGCCGGTGCGCTTGAAGACGATCACGGTCTTGATCGACTCGCAGCCGCCCATGGCAATGCCGTCGTCGACCGCGGGCTTCAGCGGAATGTTCTTGCCGCCGCGACATTGTTCGTCGGCGGTGATCACGGCAACCGCGCCGGCGTCCTGGATGCGCTCCTGCACGCTCTTGGCGGAGAAGCCGCCGAACACCACCGAGTGGATGGCGCCGATACGCGCGCAGGCCTGCATCGCCACCACGCCTTCGATCGACATCGGCATGTAGATCAGGACGCGATCGCCCTTCTTGATGTCATGCGCCTTCAGCGCATTGGCGAACCTGGCGACGCGGGTCAACAAATCCTTGTAGGTCACCTTGGTGACCTCGCCGCCATCGGCCTCGAAAATGATAGCGACCTTGTCGCCCAGCCCGGCCTCGATGTTGCGGTCGAGGCAGTTGTAGGAAACGTTCAGCTTGCCATCGGCAAACCACTCGTAAAAGGGCGCCTTGGATTCGTCCAGCGATTTGGTGAAGGGCTGCTTCCAGGTCACATGCTCGCGGGCCAGTCGCGCCCAGAAGCCGGCGTAGTCCTGCTCGGCTTCCTTGCACAGCGCCTCGTAGGCCGCCATCCCGGAAATGGTGGCCTTCTTGACCACGGCGTCCGACGGGGGAAATACACGACTTTCCGTGACATTTGATTCGATGCTGGACATTGACACCTCTCCTCTCGCATGTAGCCGGATGGAATCCGGATGAAAAGAATTTCCGCCAAGCTGACCGGACCTGGGGTCAGGCGGCCATGCTGGTATTCGCTTTTGGAAGACAACGCTGCTGCCGACCGGCTCTGCTGCTTGTCGCAGCCATAGATTTTAAGTGCTCGCATATTAAAGCGAAAGAGCCTTACATGCGACTTACTGCCCCGTCCGGCATCACCGTCCGGCTCCTGGGGTAATATTGCTGCCCCGCACCAACCTTGCCCGCCCCTATGAATCAGATCATCAAACCCATGGAGTTTTTCATCTTCTGGAGCCGCTGGCTGCAGGCGCCCCTGTATCTGGGGCTGATCATCGCCCAGGGCGTCTATGTGTATCAGTTCATGCACGAACTGGCGATCCTGGTGACCAAGGCCGGCAGCCTCACCGAGAACGAGGTGATGCTGATCGTCCTCGGCCTGATCGACGTGGTGATGATCGCCAACCTGCTGATCATGGTCATCATCGGCGGCTACGAAACCTTCGTTTCACGCCTCGACCTCGAAGGCCACCCCGACCAGCCGGAATGGCTCTCCCACGTCAATGCCGGCGTGCTCAAGGTCAAGCTGGCGGTGGCGCTGATCAGCATTTCCTCGATCCACCTGCTGCGCACCTTCATCAATGCCGGGCATACCGAAGACCGCGTCATCATCGCCCAGGTCGCCATCCACGTTTCCTTCCTTTTTTCGGCGATCGCCATCGCCTACACCGACAAGATCATGATGCAGACCCTGTCTGCAGGTAAACACTAGAACGGAGCTGCCCCATGACCACCATCCGCCAGGACGACCTCATCCAGTCCATCGCCGACGCCTTCCAGTTCATCAGCTACTACCACCCGCTCGACTACATTACGGCGCTCGGCGCCGCCTACGAGCGCGAGGAGTCGCCCGCGGCCAAGGACGCGATCGCGCAAATACTCACCAACAGCCGCCTGTCGGCCGAGGGCCACCGCCCGATCTGCCAGGACACGGGCATCGCGCTGGTGTTCCTCAAGGTCGGCATGAAGGTGCAATGGGACGCCACGCTCTCGCTGCAGGAGATGGTCAATGAAGGCGTGCGCCGCGCCTACGGCAACGCCGACAATCCGCTGCGCGCCTCGGTGCTGGCCGACCCGGCCGGCACGCGCAAGAATACGAAAGACAACACCCCGGCCGTGGTGCATTACGAGATCGTCCCCGGCGATCACGTCGAAGTCATCTGCGCGGCCAAGGGCGGCGGCTCGGAGGCGAAAGCCAAGTTCGCCATGCTGAATCCCTCCGACGACCTGGTGGACTGGGTCCTCAAGACCATCCCGACCATGGGCGCCGGCTGGTGCCCGCCCGGCATCCTCGGCGTCGGCATTGGCGGCACGCCGGAAAAAGCCATGCTGCTGGCCAAGGAAGCCATCATGGCGCCTGTCGACATCCATGAATTGAAAGCCCGTGGCGCCAAAACAAGAGCCGAGGAGCTGCGGCTCGAATTGCACGAAAAGATCAATGCCCTGGGCATCGGCGCGCAGGGCCTCGGTGGCCTGACCACGGTGCTCGACGTCAAGGTGCTCGACTACCCGACCCATGCCGCCAACCTGCCGGTAGCGCTGATTCCCAACTGCGCGGCGACGCGCCATTGCCATTTCCACCTCGACGGTTCCGGCCCAGCCAAATTGCAGCCGCCCAGCCTCGAAGACTGGCCCAAGGTAACCTGGCAGGCCGACGCCGCCACCGCCACCCGCGTCGACCTGAACAGCCTGACCAAAGCCCAGGTTGCCGCTTGGCAGCCCGGCCAGAAACTGCTGCTCAACGGCAAGATGCTGACCGGCCGCGACGCCGCGCACAAGCGCATCGCCAACATGCTGGCCAAGGGCGAAAAGCTGCCGGTCGACTTCACCAACCGCGTCATCTACTACGTTGGCCCGGTCGATCCGGTGCGCGATGAAGTGGTCGGCCCGGCCGGCCCCACCACGGCAACGCGGATGGACAAGTTCACCCGCATGATGCTGGAACAGACCGGCCTGATTTCGATGATCGGCAAATCCGAGCGCGGCCCGACCGCAATCGAGGCGATCAAGGACAACCAGTCGGCCTACCTGATGGCCGTCGGCGGCGCCGCCTACCTCGTAGCCAAGGCGATCCAGTCGGCGAAAGTGGTCGGCTTCGCCGACCTCGGCATGGAAGCCATCTACGAGTTCGACGTCAAGGACATGCCGGTCACCGTCGCCGTCGATTCGCTCGGTACATCGGTGCACATCACCGGACCCAAGGAGTGGCAGGCCAGGATCGGCAAGATTCCGGTCAAGGTCGTTTAAGCGCTTGAAAAGCTGACCAGAACCCATCTTTCAACCACCCAGGGGATGTTGTTCGAGGCCGAGAGTATTCGGCATCGCTTTTCCGCGAGCTTCCGCTGTGTGCCCTTATGTAAAGCTTTACATAAGGGCACGCTGCACGCAGTGGCGCCTTCAAGTTCGAAGCCGAATTGCCGCCATTGAATTCCGGTACCAGGTAGCAGCCGGTGGTCACCGGGTGCAGCCGGCCAAATGCCGACCTTGGCGGCGGGCGGCTGCGGGTGGTGCCGGCGGGGAACGCGGATTGCGGTCAGGCCCACAGCCAATCCGTGATCTTCACTGACAGCGCCGTCAGTATTCGGTAGGCCGCCATGGCCCAGGCAACCAACACGAACAGGGTCTTGGGCGTCGGCTGTGTCGCCGCCAAGACCCAGCCAGCACCAACCACCAGAGTCAAGCGCACCGCGGTGGCCAACACCAGCCCGAGTGCCCGCCCATCGCTGCTGCGCTGCGCACTCAAACCTGCTGAAGGTGCTGCACCAGGGTGGCAGCTACCTTGTCTGGCCGCTCCATCACGCCCATGTGCCCCAAGCCCGGCAGAATATGGCTCTGCGCCATAGGCATCTGTTCGGCCAACAGGCGCGACATTTCCCGGGACGCCGCCGTGGTACGTCCGCCGCTCACCACCATGGTCGGAATCGGCATCGCGTAGGCCTCGAACGGCCGGGCTTGCGTGGCGATGGCGCGCACCTCCAGATGCATTTTCCATCCGACGCGCCGCATCGCGTCCTTGGCCTTGGGTGGCATGGCACCCCAAGCGCCAGCACCGTTCCAGTAGTCCACGAACTGCTCCAGCCAGGCCTCGTCGCCACCTTGCTCGTCATCGTCGAAGAACCGGCGATTGGCGTACATGCTGCGCACATCGTCAGCGGCTTCGGCGGTGATTTCGTTCATGCACTCGCGCAGCGATGCGAAGAGAACGGGCTCATAGACATACAGCGAGCGCACAGGCAGGCGGCCAGAACGTGCCAGTTCCAGCGCCACCAAGCCACCATAGGAGTGACCGACCAGGTGCACGTCGCCTTCGAGCGCGCCCAATTGCTTGCACAGCGCGTCTGTTTCTTCGGCAAGTCCCACGGTCTGCGGACGGATCAGTTCACCGCCGGGCGCGTAGCCCAGATTGACCGGCATGTGAATGCGGGCGTCGCCCGCAGCGATCTTGTAGGGCGCCCACATGAAGGGGCCCAAACCGGTGGAGTGGATAAAGACAACATGGCGGGTCATGAGCGGGTCTCCTTGTGGGTTGAGGTAGCCGGCCTGCGCCGACCTTTCACCGGAGGGGGTGATGGCACGCGGCAATCCGCCTCGTCCGCTCGCAGTGACGCAAGAATCCGCTGGCGGCACACCTCCAGAATCTCATCGGCCAACGGCGAGTCATCCGGGCAGGCTCGCGACAAGACCAATGCGCCAACGACATGCGCAAAGGTGTCGATCATCTTGGCCCGCAGCTCATTCTGGTCAATTTCGTCCGCGGTTACGTCTTCGCGCTTGAAAGCGGCCAGGCTGCTTTCGATTCCGCCCGCAAACGTCGCCTTGATGTCCGCCGATTGACGCGCCGCATCCCCACAGAGGGCCGCCATCGTGCAGCCCTCGCCGCGGCCGTCACGGTGTTCCCGGGACAAGTAACGCTTGACGAACTCGGCAAGGTCCAACTCGCCGTTGTTTGTCAGGTTCCGCAAAATCCCGATCGCTGCCGCTTCGGCCATCAGATCGGCCTTGGAGCGAAAGTGCTTGTAGAACCCGCCATGGGTGAAGCCGGCTACGGCCATTAACTCTGCCACCCCCACGCCGTCGTA
Source organism: Sulfuritalea sp. (assembly GCA_034376265.1). GTDB lineage: Bacteria > Pseudomonadota > Gammaproteobacteria > Burkholderiales > Rhodocyclaceae > Sulfuritalea. The sequence goes on along the minus strand of JAXMJU010000005.1, from coordinate 2,983 downwards.
GCCGCGTTCACGAAACAGGGCAGAGGCAGTTTCAACGATGCGCGCTCGGTTCTCCTGGGCCTGTGCTTTGGTGACCTTCATTTCCGAACCCTTCCATCAATAAAGCAAGTCCTCATCTTACATTGATGACGACCATAATCAAAGTTGTTGACAGTTTAGATTACGGTCGTCATCATTGTGCATCATCAACAAACTGAGGATACGGAAATGACCGACACCCACCTGACTGCACCGACCCGTTTGATCGAAGTCGATGGCGACCGATTCACCTCTCGCCGCTGGGGGTCTATCACTTACCAGCTTGCCGCAGCGTGCACCGCACTCGCCGCCGTGTTCGCCGCTTCTCACGCAGCGGCTGCCGAACCGGTCGAAAAACTCTGGTTCACGGATAGTCATGCGACGGCGTTTTACGCTATCGATGAAGCGAACAGCCGGGTGATCGTTATCACCGAAACGGGCCCGCAGGGCCACGTCAGCACAACCCGGACGGCAAAGCAGTTGGCCGACGGCGAACGTTGGGTGATCTCCCAGGATGGCCACGGCCGCAACGCCTTGACTGCGACACTTGTTGTCACGCGCAGCGGGGCGAACATGGATGCCCGAATCACCACCACGCCGCGCGAGAGCTCACTCGGTGCCCTCAACCACCGGAGCCAGCAATAGCCGCTTTGCTTGGCCCCATACCTCCGCCCATATCTCATTTGCTACGCCAACGCCCTGACGGCGTCCAACATCAGAAAGGAAATTCCATGTCAGACGACATCCTGTTTACGCCCTTCACGCTGAAAGGCCTGACGCTTCCCAACCGCATCGTCATGGCGCCGATGACACGCAGCATGGCCGCGGGCGGTATTCCCGGTCCGGCCAATGCCGAGTATTACCGCCGCCGCGCCGAAGGCGGTGTCGGCTTGATCCTGACCGAGGGCACGGTGGTCGACCGGCCGGCGTCGCGCAACATGCCTGGCATTCCAAGTTTCCACGGCGAGGCCGCCCTGGGGGGGTGGGCTGAAGTGGCCAAAGCGGTCCATGCCGCGGGCGGTCACATTGCTCCGCAGCTTTGGCATACCGGCTCGATCCGTGTGCCGCAGGGCCTGGAATCATGGGCACCCGGTGGTCCCGCTGAAAGCCCCTCGGGGCTGGTCGGGCCTGGCGACCCCCACGGCGTCGCGATGACGGAAGAGGACATCGCCGACACTGTTGCCGCGTTCGCTCGGGCAGCGATGGATGCAAAGCGCTTGGGGTTCGACACGGTAGAACTGCACGGCGCGCATGGCTACCTGATCGATCAATTCTTCTGGCCAGGCACCAACACGCGCACGGATGCCTTTGGCGGCGCCACGATCGGCGAGCGCTCCCGTTTCGCTGCCGAAATTGTTCGCGCCATCCGCGCCGCCATCGGGCAGGACTTCCCGCTGATCCTGCGCGTCAGCCAGTGGAAGCAGCAGGACTACAGCGCGCGCCTGGCAAGCACCCCTCAAGAGATGACGGATTGGCTGGCTCCGCTGGTCGAGGCCGGGGTCGACATCCTGCATTGTTCTCAGCGCCGTTTCTGGGAGCCCGAGTTCCCGGCAATCGACGGGGCCGAAGGTCTGAATTTTGCTGGCTGGGCGAAGAAGCTGACCGGCGCGGCAACGATCAGTGTCGGGTCGGTGGGATTGGACTCGGACTTCTTCGGCGCGTTCGGCGGCGCCGGCTCGGGCGCAGCGGCACTGGGCAGTCTGCACGCGCGGATGGAACGAAAAGAGTTCGACCTGATCGCCGTCGGCCGCGTGTTGATCTCGGACCCGCACTGGGTACGGAAAGTCCGCACCGGCCAAGCAGGGCAACTGCGCGGTTTTGCTGCCGAAGACCTGGCGACGCTGGCCTAGCCCAAATGACTACTTTTTTAGAGAACGAAATATGACCACTTCAAATTCCACCGTCCTCATCACAGGCGCATCGAGCGGCTTTGGCGAAGAATTCGCCCGGCAGTACGCCCAACGCGGCCACCGTCTGGTGCTCGTCGCACGCCGGCTGGATCGGCTCGAAGCTCTCGCTGAAACCCTGCGCCGGCAATACATGATCGAAGTCCTGGTTGAACAGGTCGATCTTTCAAACATCGCGGCCGTGACCGAACTTCACGCACGCCTCGCCCAGCGCGACATCGAGGTCGACGTGCTGATCAACAATGCCGGGCATGGTCTCCAGGGGCCGCTTCTGGACAGCCAGCTGGACGCCGCGCTATCCATGATCCAGCTAGATGTCGCCAGCCTCACCGCCATGACCCACCTCTTTGGGCAGGACATGAGAAAGCGCAAGCGCGGGCAGATCTTGCAGATCGCCAGCATCCTGGCCTACCAGGGCGTGGAACATCTTGCGGTGTACTCAGCCGCCAAGGCCTACGTACTTCGCCTGGGTGAAGCATTGCATCGGGAATTCAAGCGCGACAATGTCACGGTCACGACGCTGTGCCCGGGGCTGAGCGATACCGGCTTCACCAGCGTCGCGCAACAGCGGGTCACGCCGCTGATGCGGATGATCATGATGCAGACACCCCCCGTCGTGCGTGCCGGCATTCGCGCACTGGATGCGGGCCGCATCAGCGTGGTGGCTGGTTTGGCCAACAAGTTGACCGCCGCCTTAATGTGGGCCACGCCCCGCAGAATTCACCAGGCCGTCATGTCCTCGATCTTGAATGCCTGAAGCGCACGGTCGTGAGTCACATGTCAGAACTTGCAAGAAACAACGGAGCTCTCTGCGAAAGGGACGCACCGGAAAACAATGACATCGTCAATATCACAAAGAGTGCCACGCCCGGTCCCAACTGGATTGAACTGCCGCCAAAGCGAGGGATCAGTTAAGTCATGCCTTTACACACAAGTCATTTAGCATGAATGCCTCGCATATACTCGACCCCGACGACGAAATCCCTGACGCGCTGCAGGCCAAGCCACAGAGTTTTGACGCCCGGCTCGCCATCGCCTTTGCGGCCGAGGAACCCGCC
>JAXMJU010000004.1:0-33869 GCA_034376265.1 Sulfuritalea sp. | reverse complement strand
TCGGGCAGCTCCTGCGCAACGCCCTGCGGTCTGCCGTCGGCGTCCAGGCGGCCGTAGCGCACGGCGGCGCGGCCGGCCTTTTCGCCGAACCAGACGGCGTGATAGCCGCCCGCCTGCGCGGCGGCGAGGCCCGGCCCGTGGTGCGGGCAGGCATCCAGCCGCCAGTCGTCGAAGCTGGCGCGTACCGGCTCCTTGGATTCCGCGCCCAGTATCGCGAAGGCATGATCGCGCAGGTTGGGTTCGAACACATGGCGCCACAGCGCGGCCAGGCCGCCTTGCGGCGTCGGCGCCAGCGCGATGCGGCAGCATTCGCAACTGTGCTCGGCTAGCTTGATGTCGGGACCGAAGGTAAATCCGCCGTCGCGCGATTCGTTGCGATAAATCGCGGCGCCGCGATAGGCGCCACCCTTGCCTGAGCCGCTGCCTGCAGCGGGCGCGGCCAACACCTGGTCGCGCTTGTCGATCCAGACGGTATGCAGCACGCCGCTGCCGTCGAAGGCCAGCGATTCGAAGCGGTGGGTGATCAGCTGCCGGTCGCGATGCACGGTCATGGGCGCGGAGAAGCTCGCGCCGCCGTCGTCCGAGCGCAGCATGCGGATTTCGCCGGTGTAAGGCTTGGCCAGCGGCTGGGTGTAGGAGATCACCACCCGCCGCTGCGGGCCGAAGGCGATCTTGGGCCGGTTCTCGCCGTCGGCTGCCACCTTGTCGCTGCCGATGTCGAGCAGCCGCGGCGGGTTCCAGCGCCGGCCGAGATCGTCGCTCGACTGGACGAACAGCCGGCCTTCACTATCGAGGCCAACCACCCAGAGCAGCCCGGCCGGCGACAGCGCGGCGCCGATCGCCAGGCCCGACTTGGCGCGCGCCGTCGCGCCAGCGCCAACTTTCGCCGCGCCGGCGCCATGCTCGTGCTGGGCCGAGACGCCGGCGGCCCAGGCCAGCATCGCCAGCGCGAACCCGCGGCCTACCCGGCCTACCACTTCGCCTCCAGCCCGATGTTGAATGAACGCGGCAGCCCCGGCGAGGCGACCGGCACGCCGGCGGAAATACCGGCGCTGTCGGCATAGCGCTTGTCGGCCAGGTTGGTGATGCCGCCGGACAGGCGCATCTGTTTGCCGAGGCTGATGCCGCCGCGCAGGTTGAGCAGGTCGTGGCCCTGGTACTTGGCGCTGTTGGCGTCGTCGAGCCAATAGGCGCCCAGATGCACCCATTCCAGTTGCAGGCTGGTGGTGTCGTCGGGCGACCAGCTCAGGCGCGCATTGGCCAGGGTGCGCGGCGCGGCGGCGATCTCCTTGCCGGATAGATTCACCCCGCCATTGGGCACGACCCAGTCCTTGTAGTAGTGGCTGGCCCGCGACAACGCGAAGTCCGCACGCCAGGCGCGGCCCAGCGGAATGCCCAGCGCCGCCTCGATGCCGCGATGGCGGGTGCTGCCGTTGTTGGAACTGGAACGCACGCCGGTAAGCGGATCGGTGTAGGTCAGGATGTCGTCGGTCTTGACCAGTTCGTAGGCCACCACGTCGTAGCCGATGCCGGCGGCGCGGCCGCGCAGGCCGAGCTCGGCCTGGTCGCCCTTGACCGGCTTCAGCGTCAGCGCCGACTGGGCGGCGAGCACCGCGCGCGCCGCAACGGTGTCGGGCGACGGCCGGAACAAGTCGCCCTCCGAGGGCGCGCGAAAGCTGTGGTTGAGCGAGCCGAAGAGGTGGGTGTCGGGCGTCAGCGCAAAGGTCGCGCCGAACTTCGGGCTCAGGTGGTCGTAGCTGATCGAGGTGTCCGCCGACTGGCCGTAAAAGCGGGTCGCGGCCACCGTCGCGGTCTTGATCTTGTTCTCGAACCTGAAACCGACGTGGTCGTGGCGCAAGCCGGCCGACAACCGCAGGCGTTCGGTGGCGCTGTACTCGCCATGGATGTAAGGCGAAATGCCGTTGAAGGCGACCCGGTAGTCATACACCCGCGCACCCACGGTGTAGGCGCTGTACACGCGAGACGCGCCGGCGCCGCTGACGGTGACGTTGATGCGATCCTCCTGGCGCGCGCCGGGGCTGTGCTCGAGGTCCACGCCGACGATCAGGCGCGCGCGGCGCTCGTCGAAATCCTTGCGCCACTTGGCCTGCACGCCGTAGGACTGGTTGCTGCCATAGGAAATCGTGTTGTCGCCGGCGGCCCCCGAGGTCAGCTTGAACGAGGCCAGCAGGTCCATGCTGTTGTCGCGGTAGTAAGGCGTGATCGACAGCAGGGTGTCGCCCGATTCGCGTTCCCAGGCCGCCGACAGGCGTGTCGCGCTGACCTTGCGAAAGGCGATGGGCTTGTAGTTGCGCGTCGGATGGTCGAGGTAGTCGGCCATGACCAGGGGCGAATTGGCGCCGGTTTCCTGGTCGATGCGGGTCGTCGAAAACAAAGTCTTGACCAGCGTGTCGTCGCCTATCGCGTGGTCCCAGCGCGCGCTCAGGCTGTTGCGCTCGTAAGCGGTCTTGTCGCGCCAACCGCCGCTGCGGGTGAGGTTGGCGTTGCCGATCCAGCCATCGTCGCCGCCGCCGGTGCCGGCACTGCCGAGGATGCGCTTCCAGCCGTGACTGCCGGCCTCGCCGAACAGGGAAAACTCGGTGCCCTTGGGCGGCGTGCGGGTCAGCACGTTGATCGCACCGCCGATGGCGTCCGAGCCGTACAGCGCCGTGGTCGGCCCGCGATTGACTTCGAGACCGCCGGCTTGCGGCAGGTTCACTTCGTAGAGTGCGTTATGGTTGAAGAAGCCGGTGGAGCGGATCGGGATGCCGTCTTCGAGAAAGAGGTAGACCGGCGCCGTGGTAAAGGGCTGACGGATCGCCGTGGTGTGGCCTTCGCCATTGGTGACGCCGGCCGCGACGCCAGGCACCTGGCCGAGTATCTGCGAAGGATGGCTGGGCTTGACCAGTCTGACGGCCGCCTCGCCGACGATGCCGATCGAGGCCGGCGTCTGCTCCAGGTTTTGCCCTTCGCGGGTGCCGGTCACGGTGATTACGGACAATACCGGCTGCTGCGCCGGCGCCGGCGCTGCCGCGACGGAAAGCGCGGCGGCGATCGAGGCAGCCAGGGCCTGGCGTGATCCGGGTCGGCGACGCACGCCGGCCGGGCACAATGATGATTGCATTTTGATCTCCTGAGATTGAGGCTGAGCCTGGGCCACATGCCCGGCGCGCAACTACTTATGACGTCAGGAGTGGTGCGGTGGTGCGCGCGGCTGCGCCGCGGCGCGAATCGGGCGCGGGAAAGGCCGCGCGGCGAAGTGCGGGATGGCTTCGGCCGTGGCGCCGATGGTGGCCAGCAACTGAAGCGGCGCCGTCGCCAGCGCAAAATGGCCGGCGTGATTCAGGCAGAAAACGCAATGCTTGAACGCTCCTCCTTCGTGCTGCCCGGAACCGGACAAGGGCGCGACGTCGTCCGCGGTTTGCGTTCCCGCGACCGTGCAGATGTCGGCCCATGGCATCGCCTGCTGGGGCGCCGCCAGGACGCGCGTCAGGTTCGGCGACAGCGCCGCCAGCAGGAGCGCGAAAATCGCGATCCAGGCGGTGAGGCGGCCGTTGCGCAAAGCGAGTTTCATCCCGCGCCCGGTCGCACAGACATCAAGGAAGTTCCAGGTGCTGGCATTTGAATGCTTGGTACCCGATCTGGTTTTTCGGTTGCGGCCCGCACTTGCGGCGCGCCGGCTCGCCGGTCCCTGTCGCGTGACGAGCGCAGCGCCCAGCTTGACGGTGACATTAGCAAACCAGCGGCGAACGGAACCTACCGGGAACCCCGCGTTCCCGGTAGGCAAGGCACAGTAGTTGCCCTATCCCCGCCGCGGCGCAATGAATTGGCAGTTTGTCCCCGCCGCAAGGCGGCGGGCCGGTCAATGCCGCTTTTCGTGCATCATGCCGGCGGGCGTCGCCAGCGGCCTGACCGGCGCCTTGACCTCGATGGTGCTGCGCTTCTTGTCCTTGTCTTCGATCACGAGGATTACGGGAACGGTGTCGCCTTCCTTCATCTGCTGCTTCAAATCCATCAGCATGATGTGATAGCCGCCCGGCTTGAGTTCGACGCTCTTGCCGGCGGGCAGGTCGAGCACCTTGACGGCGCGCATTTTCATGATGTCCTTGTCCATGGACATTTCGTGCACCTCGACCACGCCGGCAACCGGCGACCTGGCCTCGACCAGGCGCGCGTCCTGGGCGGAGGTGATATGCATGAAGGCTCCGGTGGCCATTTGGGCCGCGACGGTGGCGCGCACCCAGGGGTCCTTGACCGTGACCTGGGCATGGGCGGGAAGAATGAAAGCGGCGGAAACAAGCGTAGACAGCAGGCTGGCGCGGACGATGCGATTCATGATGGCTCCTGGCGATGAAAATGGCCCGCCACAAGGCGGGAAACTGATCCAGCTCCCGGGCACCGCACTGAGGCGGTGGGCGCGGGTTGCAACCTGATCAGGCCAGTGCGGGCGGACCGCGCGGGCTGTGCGCGGTCCATTGGGCCGGCGTCGGACGCGCGCAAGCCGTGGATGTCTGCAGGGCGATGAAAGTTGGCGCTGGCGCCACGGCGACGGCGACCGTGGCCGCCAGCAGCGGCCCACCGGCGGCGCACAACTTGCAGCAGTCGTGAACTCCGCCGGCCGGCGCGGAACCGCCATCGGGAAGCTGCGCGGCGCCGGCCTGGACCACGCCATGACTGGTGCACAGCTCGGCAACGAAGCCGTCGCCGCTGCCCATCGAGGCCCGAACCAATCCGCCGCCCGCCAGCAAATGCAGCACCATGGCCAGCAGACCAAGGGTCAGCAGCCAGGCCGGACGGCGGTGAAACGGGAACGGGTGAATGGATCTGGGCACGGTCCGCGTATACTAATACGGTCTTTCGCCGCAAAACCTTGACCCAACTCAACGCAGCCGACCATGATCTCCGGAACCCTGTTTATCGTCGCGGCACCTTCCGGCGCCGGCAAGACCACGCTGGTGGGCCGCCTGCTGGCCGAGGACGCGCAGGTGAAGCATTCCGTCTCCTTCACCACCCGCGCACCGCGCCCCGGCGAAGAGGACGGTCGCGAATATCATTTCATCGACGTGCAGCGCTTTCTGGGCATGCGCGAGCGCGGCGAGTTCGCCGAATGGGCGGAGGTGCATGACAATTTCTACGGCACTTCGCGCGTCTGGCTCGACCAGCGCATGGAGGAAGGCTGCGACATGGTGCTGGAGATCGACTGGCAGGGTGCGCAGCAAATGCGCCGGCAGTTTCCCGAAGCCGTCAGCATATTCATCCTGCCGCCATCGATCGCCGAACTCGAAAATCGCTTGCGCCGGCGCGGCGCAGATAGCGAAGATGTCATCGCGCGCCGCGTGGCCGGCGCACTGGGCGAAATGCGCCATGTAGGCGAGTTCGATTTTGTTATAATCAACAATGACTTGGATGTGGCGCTCGGCGAGCTCAAAGCCGCCGTGTGTGCTTCGCGTCTGCGTTTCGCGCGTCAGCGCGCACGCCATCCCGCTGTTTTCCGTTTTCTAGATCAGGACTGAACACCATGGCCCGTGTCACCATCGACGATTGCATCAAGCTCATTCCCAATCGCTTTCAGCTCACCCTGGCGGCAACCTATCGTGCCCGCCAGCTCACGCTGGGCAGCACGCCGCAAGTCGAGCCCGGACGCGACAAACCCACCGTGGTTGCCTTGCGCGAAATCGCCGCCGGCAAAGTCGGCCTCGAAATCCTGACTCGCGGCCAATCCTAGGCATTATGCGAACGGGGTGAAACTTGCCGGCGCCACGGTTCATGACACCCCGACCCTCCCCGGCTGCCCCGCCGGTTGCCAGCCTGGATCCCGGCGTGGTGCCGGGTGCGCTGGACGAGCCGCCGCTGATATCGGCGGACATGCACCCGCCGGTCGATCTCGCCGAAGATCTGGAACGCTTCAACGGCAAGCTCGCCACCTATCTCCCGCCTGAGGACATCACCCGCGTCGGCGCGGCCTACGTCTTCGCCGATGCCGCGCACCGCGGCCAGATGCGCATCAGCGGCGGTCCCTACATCGCGCATCCGCTGGCGGTGGCCGAAACCCTGGTGGGCTGGCATCTCGACGCCCACGCCCTGATCGCCGCGCTGCTGCACGACGTGATGGAAGACACGGCGATCACCAAGGAACAGATCGCCCTGCGCTTCGGCAAGGTCGCCGCCGAACTGGTCGATGGCGTCTCCAAGCTCGACCGCATCGAGCATCAAAGCTTCGAGGAAGCCCAGGCCGAGAACTTCCGCAAGATGCTGCTGGCCATGGCGCGCGACGTCCGCGTGATTCTGATCAAGCTGGCCGACCGCCTGCACAACATGCAGACACTGGACGCCATGCGTCCCGAAAAGCGGCGGCGCATCGCCCGTGAGACGCTCGACATCTATGCGCCGATCGCCAACCGGCTGGGACTCAACGCGCTCTACCGCGAGTTGCAGGAACTGGCTTTCCGCCATGCCCACCCGCTGCGCTATCGCGTGCTGGCCAAGGCCGTCAAAGGCGCGCGCGGCAACCGGCGCGAGGTGGTCAGCCGTATCCTCGAAGCCATTCGCGAGACCCTGCCGGCCGCCGGCATCGATGCGGAAGTCATGGGCCGCGAGAAGCACCTTTACGGCATCTATCGCAAGATGCGCGAAAAGCATCTCTCCTTTTCGCAGGTACTGGATATCTACGGCTTTCGCATCATCGTCAAGGACCGGCCTACCTGCTATCTGGCGCTGGGCGCGCTGCATGCGCTGTACCAGCCGGTGCCGGGCAAGTTCAAGGACTACATCGCGATCCCCAAGGCGAACGGCTACCAGTCGCTGCACACCACCCTGATCGGGCCTTTCGGCACGCCGGTGGAAATCCAGATCCGCGACGCCAACATGCACCACGTCGCCGAATCCGGCGTCGCTTCGCATTGGCTGTACAAGGACGAGTCCGCCCTCGACCAACTGCAGCAGAAGACCCACAAGTGGCTGCAATCGCTGGTCGAACTGCAGTCCGCTAGCGGCGATTCCTCGGAATTTCTCGAACACGTCAAGGTCGATCTGTTTCCCAGCGAAGTCTATGTCTTCAGCCCCAAGGGCAAGATCTTCGCCCTGCCGCGCGGCTCGACGCCGGTCGATCTGGCCTACGCCGTGCATACCGACATCGGCGACCGCTGCGTCGCCTGCCGCATCAATTTCGAGACCATGCCGCTGCGCACCGAGTTGCGCAACGGCGACCGCGTCGAAATCATCACCGCACCGAATGCCGCACCCAATCCGGCCTGGCTCGGCTACGTCAAGAGCGCGAGGGCGCGCTCGAAGATCCGCCACTTCCTCAACACCAAGCAGAATGAAGAGTCCGCTGCGCTCGGCGAACGCCTGCTGTCACATGCCCTGCGCGACCTCGGCCTGGCCCTGGCCAAACTGCCGGCGCAGGCCTGGGACCGCTTCAAGCGCGCCTCCGGAGCCCGTTCGCAGCGCGCCGTGCTGGCCGACATCGGTCTTGGCAAGCGCCTGCCGGCCATTGTCGCGCGGCGCCTGGCCGAAGGGGTCGAAGCCGGCGCCGCTGGCGTCGCAGCGGAGGGCCGCAGCCATCAGGCGATCCTGATCCATGGCCCGGACGGCGTCGCGGTAAAGCTCGGCAACTGCTGCCGGCCGATTCCCGGCGACCCGATCGTCGGCCTGATCCGCAAGGGCCAGGGGCTCGTGGTGCATACGCACGATTGCCCGGCCATCGCCAAGTTGCGCAGCGAGCGTGGCAACTGGGTCGATGTCGAATGGGAATCCGGCATCAGCGGCATGTTCGAAGCCAGCATCCGGGTCGTCGCCAGGAACGTGCGCGGCGTGCTGGCACGGATCGCTGCCGGCATCGCCGAGACCGACTCCAATATCGTCAATATCAGCATGGACGACGACAGCGGCGAAGCCACCACCCTGTTCTTCACGCTGCAAGTCTCCGACCGGATTCATCTCGCCCGCATCCTGCGCGCGCTGCGGCGCATCCCGGAAGTGGTGCGCATCACGCGCTACGTCAACAACAAACACTGAACCACTGAAAAGGAAATCCCATGGCCCTCTACGAATCCGAACACACCAAGTTCATGCGCGAATGGATGGAAAAGCATCCCGAGGAAGTGCTGGAACAGCAAAAGGGCCGCGCCCTGTGGTGGGACAAGCCGCCACGGCCGCTGGAGTCGATGAAGGACGATGCGGCGGCGGCGGTGCCGAGCAAGGCCTACTACTACGACGCGAACTGAATATCTGATCGAGAATCATTGGTCTCCGCCAAAAACAAGGGAGGAACTTAATGTTTTAGGTTCCTCCCTTGTTTTTTGCTGTCTGACGGTATCGCTGCCGGACACCGCCCAATTTACTATGTTACTGAAACTGATAGTTTACCGAGACGCCCACGGCATGCACGCTGTAGTTTGGCGCGGTCTGATTGGTTCCAATCAGATTGGCCATCGAGGCCGGTGTCAGCCCTTCCAAAGCCCAGTCCGTGGCCTGGAAACGTTCATAAATGTACTTGACGTTGAGGCTGATATTCTTGTCCAGCGCATAGCGCCCGAACAAATCGAGACGATTAAGCGTGTTCGTGTTTTCCGGCAAGGGGAGAATTTTCGTTACAGCGGCCCACATGTCGGTCTTGCCGATCGACTTTGAATAAGTGTAATCGCCACCGAACTCATACTTTTCGCCGGGACGATAGCGCAGACCCAAGCCGATCAGGTAGTTGTGATCGGCCATCTGACCGGTCCAGTCGCAGCCAGGTGCAGTCGGATTCGCCTTGCCGCCACCGCAGGCCGCGGCAAGGCTGTTCGACCTCTGGAAGGTCGTGTAGCGATCCACCGCCGCATGCAGATTGGCGGTCAGGGCATCGCTCGCAACATAATTGACATCGGCATTGACGCCATACCCCCTTGAGTCCTGCAAGCCATAATATGACTTGCTGTAATTGTCGTCCTTGTAATCGACTCCCAGACGCAAATCAACCTTGTCCATCGGTTCGAGATTGATGAAGGCATGCAGTTTGTCGCGCGTGCGCGGCGCCATGAAGAATTTTCTCTGATACGGATTGTTGTCCCACTGCAGGGACGGTGCTCCCTGGCTGGCAACATAAGCAGGAGCGAACGATGCAATGAACGGACCCGCGTAGTCATAGTTCGAGGTCCGGCGGTCGGACCAAGCGTAACTCAAGCCACCGGAGACTGTATCGCTGAAATGGTGGTGTACCTCGCCTTTGAGTGTGTGCTCCCACTCCTTGTTGATGGCCTCGAAGGTCTTCTTTGCCCATTCATATTCCCAGCCAAACTTAAGCTTGGTGTGCGCGGACAGGCGATAATCTGCCTCAACTTCGACGAGATGCTTGGTGCTGCTGCCCGGAAGATTGGTCCTCCAGCGGTTTGAAATGGCCGCCACGTTCTGATTGGTCGAATCGGCACCGATATAGTCATAAAGGGACTGCGGAGTCTTGTTGCTCCGGTCGTCATAACGGTAGGCAGCTAGCAGATTCCAGTCCTTCGTCAGTTTTGACGTCAGCTTCAGGTCCAGGTGGGTATTATTTACCTTCCCTTCAAGCGACGAACGCGGCATGGCATTGGTGATCGTAAGCACTGGATTGCCCGTATACGGCAAGAACGAATCGTTCTGCGTCATGCGACTGTAACTGAGGCTGCCCGCGAGGCGGGTTGCCTTGGAGAACTGATAGCCCAGCGAGGCGCTTAGTTGATGCGCCTGATTGTCCGGCGGCTGGCCGATCTGACCAAATGCAGGAAAGCCCGTCCCTGCCGCCCAACCACCTATGGTGGAGAAAGCATTCTGGAATTGCAGACTCTGCTTCTTGTTGTCGAACAGCGAACCGGAATACGCCCCTTGAAACTGGAGATTGTCAGTGGTGTAGCGGGCGATGACGCTGAACTGGCGGGTCACGTAGTCAACGGGTTCTGGCAGCACCGCAGCACGCGGGTTTCCCCCACTATTACCAACTACCGCACCAAGCAAGCGATTGCCCTGTTTGGTTTCATGCTTGAAATCGACCGCGACATCCCAGTCACCCGGCAGCAACTTGGTCAGCCCCAGGGCGATTGATTTGCGCTGGGTTTCAATGTTGAAAGATTGCATGCTACCCGCAAGACTGGTCATCGTTGCGGTGGTGGCTCCAGCAACCCAGCCGGCCGGCAAGGCCAAACGATCGGAACCCGGATTGGCGTAGGGTGTCTGATAGCTGTCGGTCCACAGCTTGTGAATCTGGTCGTATTCAAAACTCAGGCCATAGTTGCCCTGCTCGCCGCCTTGAATCCTCAGGTTGCGCGAGTCCAAGCCCAGGTTGCTGCCGACAATATCCAAATAGTTGGCATTGCCTTCGCCCCGAGTACTGATACGGACGTCTCCGATCAGATGCCCGCCCGATTTGTGCATACCGTTGTAGTCACCGAACTTGTAACTGCTCTTCGAGACGTCGAGCACACCGACCGAGACTTCGCTGTCGGGACGGATCAGGCGCTTGACTTCATCGTCGGCACCTGAACTTTGGGCCATCGCGGGAGCCGCAATCGTCAATCCAATAGCGGAAATTGAAACCGCCAGAATCTTGCGCACCGGGCGCTGGTTAAGTTTGCTGTTCATACCATTCTCCCTTGCGATCAGCGAGTGAAGCGCGGGCCGGACGGGTGGTTCGACCCGTGCACCTGCGTATGACAATTGGCACAAGCCCGCAGTACCATTTGCTGTGCGGCGCCATTCGGCGGCAGCCCTGTTCCGCTATAGGCGGTGCCCGGATGGAACGTGTAATCGTGGCACTGTTCGCACAAGTAGGGTTGCCGCGTCCTTAGCAGCGCCGAATTGTTGGAACCATGCGGTACGTGGCAGTTTGCGCAGTTATCGGTGGCCGGTGGATGCTCCCAGAGGAAGGGCCCACGCTTCTCGGTGTGACAGGTGTAGCAGGTCTCGTTCAAGGTGTTCTTGATCAGCAGTTTGGGACCGGTGGAACCGTGCAGATTGTGGCAAGCTGAACAGACCACCTTGCCCTCATTGACCGGATGGTGCGAAGGCTTGCGCATTTCTACGCGCTGGTCCTTATGGCAGGTGTAACAGACTTCCGCCTGTGTCAGTTTGTCGCGAACCTTGTCTTTCTTGTTATGGACCTTGTGACAAGAGTTGCAGGAGACGTCGTTATTGGCATGTTGGCTGCCCGCCCAATTCATGCGAGCGCCGCCCTTGTGACAGGTCATGCAGGCTGCGTCGCGCTGCTCGGCGGAAGTAGGGGTATGTGGGCGAAAACTGCGATCGACCTTGGGTGGCTTGTCGCTACCCTTGTGGGTGCGGTGTTTCTCGCTTTCGCCATGACAATCGGTACAGGTCGGTGTGCGCTTGTCGGCCGTATTGCCGTGCTTCGTCTTGCCGATGGCCAGAACTCCGGGATTCAACTCGAGCATCGTTCCCGCGCCGGTCGGCTCGTCGGCCTCGTCGTGGCAGCCGGTACACTTGGCGTCGCCCTTGAGGATCAAGTCCTTGGCATTGGGATCCGCAGCGAGATTGGCTTTCGCCGGTGCCGCCTTGGGCGTATCGGCCGCCTGTAGCGGGGTTGTGGCCGCCAAAGTGCCGATGACGGCACAAAAAGCGAGTACGTGTCGAGCTAATTGCATTTAGTTTTTCCTTTTTGCCATTGCGACCAGAGCGCCTTAACGGGAATCCTTGCTTCGCTTCCCCGCCACCCATTGCTGCGGGCAACCCAATCAGGGGGCGAGGATGCTTTATGCCTTGTTACAGATCAAGCCCCCGGAAATACCATGTAACCGCTTGCTTGCAGTTATTTACATTCCAGCGGCGACAAATTGTCAACGCGCAGTGAATAGTTTCTTTCTGAACTTGCCAAAAGCTGTTTTCAGCAAGCTCTCCAAAGCGTTTACAAGGATTGCAAATAGACTTTATCGTATTGATTTAAAGTACATTGTTTGTGACACTTAACGCCTGAAACATTTCCCGATAGTGGCAAAGATAAGGGCAGGCTCTTGGACCGGCCACCGTGCGGTTGCCGTCGTCGTAGAATGTAAATTTTTGAAAGTTGTTGCAATACAACACTCCGCCTTGCTGCATTCGTTGCCCGCCATGCCAGTTCTTTTACTTCTGGCGCCGGCGATGTTTGCCGGCGCTGTGTCCGACATGAGGACGATCGAGTGGAACAGGCACCACAACTATTGCTGGTGGACGGCGATCCCGTGCTTTGCCAGGTCCTGACGGACTATCTGCAGGGGCAGGGCTTCGGCGTTACCGTCGCCCATGACGGCGAAACGGGATTGTTGCAGGTCTCGCAGGGCATCTATGATTTGGTCATTGTTGATGACAGGCTTCCGCGCCTGGGTGGCATGGAAGTGCTGCGGCGCATTCGCCGCCAGGGCGAACTGCCGGTGGTGATATTGAGCGCCGGAAACGACGACATCGAGCGCATTGTCGGCCTCGAATTGGGCGCCGATGATTATTTGTCAAAGTCTTGCAACCTGCGCGAACTGGTGGCGCGCCTGAACTCGATCCTGCGTCGCACCCGGCTTGCCTTGGCCGCGGAGCGGATACGCAGTAGCGGTGTCGAAAGCCTGAATCTCTTTCCAACCCAGCGCAGCGCGACCTGGCGCGGCGAGCCATTGCCACTGACCAGTACTGAATTCGATCTGCTGGAAGCCCTGTTCCACCGTCCGGGCCGTGCGGTACGCAAGGCAGAGCTTGCCAAGACCGTACTGGGACGCGAGATCCAGCACTATGAGCGCAGCCTCGACATGCACATCAGCAATCTGCGGAAAAAGCTCGGCAAGCTTGCCGACGGCCGCTCGCCGATACTGACGGTGCGTGGCACCGGCTATCAGTTGCTGCGGAAATAAGGTCGGCGCCGGGTCGCCAGCACCAACTTTATGCGCTCGGCGACGGCGATCACAGCCTGCGCCGAAGCAACGCCGACCAGCGCAAACTGCAGTGCGCCCACCATGAGAACGGCAGATTGTGCGCTCATGGCGCCCTTGGCCTGCGGTCCCGCTTCAAGGCGCATGCCCTGAAGCGGGAACCGCTCAGTGACCGCCGCCGAAGAAGCCTATTGCGATCATCACCAGCAGGGACAGGCCGCAGGCGATCAGGACCAGGCCGAGAATCTTCGAGCCGATCGTGAAGGGGCGCGACGGCGCATCCACCAGATACTTCTCCAACTCTCCGGTTTCAACCAGGCGCTGGTACTGCGCGGCGTGCTCGTGCTTGAACTCGTCCAGCGACTGGGTTCCGGTGAACATCACCACATCGGGCGGCGGCAGCTTGTCGGGGCGGAAGTGATTGTTGAAGAAATGCACGGTGAACAGGAAGACCGCCGCAAGGAAGGCTTCCTCACCATGTACCACCATCGCCACGTTGAACACCCAGCCGGGTAGCACCGAGGCCACGACATGCGGGAAGGCCAGCATCATGCCGCTGCCACCGATGATCGCCATACCCCAGAACACCGCCCAGTAGTCGAACTTCTCCCAGTAGGACCAGCGTTCGATGGCCGGGCGCGGCCCCTTGCCGACGAACCACTTGAACATGCCGATCATGTCGTGCATGTCCTTCCAGTTCGGCACGAAGGAGTCGGGACCGAAGATCTTGAAGGCCTTCCACTTGCGCAGGATGTTGATAGACACGGCAATCAGGTGGATGAAGAAGATGCCCAGCATGGTGAACGCGGCCACGCGGTGCACCAGGCCAGCCGTCCTCGGGCCGTTGAACACCGCCATGACCGCCTTGGCCCAACCGGTCTCGGCATAGAAGGCCGCCATCCCGGTCAAAACCAGAGTCATCACGCTGATCGCGAACAGCAGGTGCGCCAGGCGCCACATCGGGCCGAAACGCCGCACATGCTTCTTGCCCAGCTCGTCCCGCCGCTCATCGAACGGCAGCTGTTCTGCGGGTATCGCACCGGTACGGATATGCCAATGATGCACGCCCTGCTTGCGATCCATGTATTCGCGATACCACCAGAGTATGGAATGGGCCCAGAAGAACACGAAGACGCCGATCAGCAGGGCCACCATGAACTTGGTGGTGAGCCAGATCTCCGGATACTTCTCGAAGTTGTCGCTGGTGCCATGGGGGCTGAACGTGAGGAAGCCGGCGGTGGCGAGCGGCAGGTCCTTCTTGCCGCTGTGGCACTTCTGGCAGGTCTTCAGCCGGTTCTTCTCGTTCATCCGCGATTCCGGATCCTTCGACGGCTGGATGCCATGGCTGCCGTGGCAGTCGAAACATTTCGCGGTATAGGCATAGCCCAAGGTGTTGACCTGGCCGTGATAGGAATTCTTGTAGGACTTGAACTTGTCCTGGTGGCAGTCGCCGCAACTCGCGGTTATCGAAAGCTTGGCCTTGTCGGTGGAACTGCCGACGATGTCGTGAGTGGTGTGGCAATCGGAACAGACGGCGGTCTTCAGGTTCTTCTTCTCGACCGCTTCCTTGCCGTGGATCGATTCGGTCCATTCTTCCAGGTGATCCTCATGGCATTTGCCGCAGATATCGGGCACGGTAAGGTGCCACTCCTTGCGCTCGGGCGTGCCACGCTGCGGCACGTCGAAGGTATGCACGTTGTGGCAATCGCTGCAGATTGCCATCAACTTGGTCGGATCGTCCTTGTCCGGCTTGGCATGGAAGGACTGCTTGTAGGCGGCGACGTTTTCCGCAACGATGCCGAGGCGAGGTCTCTCGGCGGTCTTGCCCTGCTTCCTGGTTTCTTCCCACAAGTCGAGGTGGCACTGGGCGCACTCGGCTTTCTTGACGCCAGCAGCTTTCTGGTGGGGCGTGACGTTGTCGGCGATTTCCAGGTGGCAGGCAACGCAATCCATCCTGGCGTGCACGCTCGTCGTATATTTGTCCGGAACGACTGCCTGCACCGCGCGCTTTTCGCCATTGCTGGCGAGCATTTCCAGCTTGCCCTTCTTGCCGTCGTGGCAGCTTTGACAGGTGGCGTTGTCGAGCTTGACCGCTGCTGCGGGCGCCGCTTCCTTGGCTGGGGCCGCAAGCAACGGCCCGCTGCCCAGAGTTCCAGCCACATAGACCGCTGCTGCCACTACCCACGCTGCAAACTGGCTGGTACGCATGATTCACATTCCCCGCTACTCGTTATTCTTCTGCCTGGTCACTCGTGAACGACCGCACCAGAAAGCGCTGCCGGGGCCTTGTGCAAAGGCCCCGGCGGTTTGTATCAAATCAGTGCGACAAAATCCACTGCGCCAGATTGCTCAGCTCTTTCGGGTCCTTGGTCTCGATGATCTTGTGATCTTCCTCGGTGCCGTCTTCGAGCTTGACCTTCTTGCCCTCGGTCATTTGCTTGATGGCATCTTTCTCGCCAAGTTTCTTTTCCTTGTACTTGGCGGCGATCTTCTTCAGCGAGGGGCCCTTCTTGGTCTTGGCGGGAGCATGGCATTTGAAGCAGTCATTCTTCTTTGCGAGCGCCTTGGCCGCAGCTTCATCGACCGCCGCATGCACAGGTGCCAGCCCGGTGAGGGCGAATAACAATGAACCCGTCAGCAAAAGGGTGGATTTGAGTCTCATGTTCAAACTCCAGTAAATGTTGTACAAAATTTTTGACCGCGTAGCTTGCTGCAAAACGACTTTCCAAAGTTGACCCACGTCAATGAGTTTTCAAAGAATAACATTCATCGAAGGCTCATTTTGGGCATTGTTTCACGTTGTCGGCAATTTGGGCACATCCGCAGACTGTCGCTGCCGCCAAGTGTATCTGGCGCATGTTCCTCCATCAGTGCCAGGCTCAGGGCCAGCTTGCGCCGGCCGATAAACGGTATTCCGCAACTGCTGCAAGCCGCCAGCTGATCGCTGGCCAGTTCGCGCGCCGCATTGCGTGCGGCCGGGTCGGGCAAAAAGCGCGGCTGCAGCGCAATCGCCTGTTCCGGACATCCGGCGCGGCACAGATCGCACTGAATGCAAAGACTTTCCCTGAACAAGAGCAGCGGCGCCGGATCGAACTGACCGCCCAGCGCCCCCGTCGGACACAAATGCGTGCATGCCAGACAGAGGCTGCATTTCCCGGCATCCACCAATACCGTGCCATATGCTGCCCCGGTCGCAAGCGCGCGGGGCGCGTGAGTTTGCCCATCCGTTTTCCTGCTTGCACCGAGCGCGTCGATCAGCGCCAGCAGGCTTTCCCGTTTTCCATTCACGGCGGAGCCTGCGGCCGGCGCAGTCATGGCAGGCGGGCAGGCAGTGTTCCTGATTTGATCGATCGCCATGGCAACATCCTGAGCAGCGGCGATGTGCAGCACTTCGGGATCGCAACCCAGCTCAGCCAGTATGGTGCGTAGTTCCTCCAGCTTGAACTCGATCAGCTGGCGGCTCTGCGGCGGGGTCGTCGGTGCCAGCACCAGCACCAGGCCGCCGACGCCATCCACCAGGGCCTTGAGCCACAGCAGGTCCGAAAATGCGGGCAGGGGGTTCACCTCCAGAAAAAGCGCCGCGGACGCCTCGGTGACGGGCAATAGATGGCGCGCCGCGGCGTCGTGCACCACCAGAATCGGCCTCGGTGCGATTTCGCCCCATTTTTCGAGGTGTTCATCCAGCAATTTCTGCAGGGTTCTCGGCGCCGGGCGCTGAAATTCGAGTGCCCCGCTCGGGCAGGCCAGCGTACAGCTGGCGCAGCCTTGGCAGAGGTAGGGATCCACCTCGATCTTTTCGCCGCTCGAACGAATCGCCTTGGTGGCGCAAACATCGAGGCAACGCCTGCAGCCGGCAATCCCCATCGCCCCATGGGCGCAGAGTTGCGGACGGTAGTCCACATATTTCGGCTTGTGGAAATCGCCCGTCAGTTGCGGCAGGCTGTCCAGCGCCTGCGCCAGAGCCGCCGCATCGTCGCCCGGCGCATAGTAGCCATGGGGCAGCACGCTGTGCCGCAGCAACGGTTCGCGGCACAGGTCCAGCACCAGATCAAAGTGCCGGTCCGCGTTGCCACTGAATATTCCTGCATCTTCGGCCTTATCGACGGCGACGCGAACAGACGCGGAAAATCGCCCGAGATGACCTCGCAGCGAAACGATACGACCGCCGACCGCCTTGACCGTCGTCGGCAGATCGCCGAGAGCCGCCACGCCGGGCGCAAACAGGGCTATGCGCAAGTCCGGCGCGCGCCGGACCAGTTCCCGCGCCGCCTCTGCGGCGGAGACTGTGTCGCCGGTAATCAGTACCGAACCGCGCGACCGATAGACCACCCCATCGTGCGGAACCGGTGAACCCGGCGCCATGAATCTCAACCCGGACATACCGCCAGTTTGAGCGGAGGGACTGAAAAAAACCGGCGCTACGAAGGGATCAGACATTCTCGGCGAAGGATGGTACGGATTCAAAAATGGCATCGATGTCTTCGCGATCGAGCTCGCAGGCACGTGGCGTCAGCGCCAGCAGGGCACGGTAGAACGGAGTTTCCGCCATTCCGGCGGCCTGTCGGCAATACTCGGGAACCCAGCGCAAAACATGCCGGTCGAGAAAGTCTCGTTCGCGACCTACCCAGTCCATCGCCGCCTGGGTGTCGTCCGCCTGCCACGCCTCGGCTTCGCGATGGCAGGCGATGGCGAGGAAACGCAATTCGGCCGCAAGATGGTCGGGCGGGCTGGCATCGGGCAGCGGCGGCGCGATATCGACATCGGCGTAGGCGGCGACCACGGCCAGCGCGATATCGCCGCCCCAGTTGCCGCTGCGCACCACCGATTCGAACGGCGGCGGTCCACCGTAGGATTCGGAGATGCCGCCGAACAAGCGGGTGAACTCTATGGCTAAGGCTTCCGACGCAGTGTCCACGCTGAGGGCCGAGTGCAGGGCGTCGGCGAAGGCGGCGGTCTCTGCCGCCAGCGCTTCGGCCGGATTCACCGGACCGAGCGCCGTTATGAGTTCGCAGAGAAGCACGCTTCCCGGCGCCTCGGCAAAGCCCCGGGCGAGCAGCCAATAGGTGCGGCCGCGGCGCCCGGCAACATCCGCCAGTGTCGCGGCCGAGCCCATGCTCAAACTCCCCAGAACGAGTGCGGCCCGTTCGGCTTGTAGCCTGGCTTGTGGCAGGTCAGGCAGCCCTTGCGGTCGGACTGGCCCTCATCAGCCAGCGCTTTCGACATGCGGTCGTCCTTGCGCAGATACAGGATGTCTTCCTGCACCTTCTCGTGGCAATCATTGCAGTCGAGCTTTTCCTGCTTCTCGTGCAGTTTGTGGAAACGTCCCTCGACGGCCATCGACGGTTTGCCGGAAAACACCATCTTTTTCTTGACTGGTGCGTCGGCACTGAAAGCCGGTGCCATGGCCAGGCTCAAACCCAGCGCCAGTGATGCAAACAGTAGTCTCATGACTTGGCTCCTTTGTCCAGCGTGTAATACACCTGCGGCTTGTTGCCGAAATGCGTCTTCAGTTGCACGGCATTGGTCGCCTTGATGCGCATCGAAATTTCCGACTTCGGATCGTCGAGGTCGCCGAACCAACGTGCCTGCGTCGGGCAGACCAGATCGCAGGCCGGCGTGTAATCCTGATCCTTACCGATGCGATCCTGCTTGCCGTCCTTGATGGCCTTTTCGATCTTGTGCCAGCAGAAGGTGCACTTCTCGGCGGTCTTGGCCTTCTTCTGGTGCGTCGGGTGCCGGTCGGCCTGGGCGATGGTCTCCATGCCCTGCACGCCCTTGCCGGGATTCAAGGGCTTCAGCTCGGCATTCATCTGTGGCACGCCATACGGGCAGACGGATGCGCAGTAACCGCAGCCGATGCATTTCTTGTAATCGAACAGCACCACGCCATATTCGTTCTTGCTGATGGCCTTGACCCCGATCTTGTCGCAGATGGCCTTGCATGACGGCTTTTCGCAGTGCATGCAGCCCATCGTCTGGTAAATCTTGTGTACTTCGGGATAGGTGCCCACCTCGTACTCGATCATCGCGCTCCACTGCGCATCGGGAGTGAAGTGATTTTCCACCGCGCATGCGGCCACGCAGGAACGGCAGCCCATGCAGCGCTTGGTGTCTATGAGTCGTCCAAATTTTGCCATGATGGTTTGCTCCCTTATACCTTGGTCAGCTTGCACTTGGTGTCGTTGAAGGAGTTCATGCCCGACGGAATATCCGGGTGCAACTCCAGCACTTGGTTGATCCAGGTGCCCCGTTTGGCGCTCGGCGCATAGCCGGGGCTCCACTGGCCGTAGTGATAGGACACCGCCAGCGTGTCGGGACGAACGCCTTGCATTACCTTGGCTGTTCCATTCGCTTTGCCGACACGGGTTTCAATCTGCACCGCGTCGCCATCCTTGATGCCCATCCGCTTCGCCGTCTCGGCGTTTATCGCAACGTAGTTGGTGTCGAGATCGGACCCCAGCGCCTGATTGGTGATCGCGTTGTTGATCGTGTTGCCCGACTGGTAGCGATGCATCAGCTTGTGGGTGACGAGATAGAACGGGAAGTCCGTAGCTTCGCGATGCGGCGTGGGGAAGGCGTGCTCCTTGCCCGGCAACGGCGCATAGGCGATCTTGTACTTTGCCAGGTCGATCCGGGTGATGTTGTTGGCCCTGGTAACCTGCTCGACCTTTTCATAGGTACCGACAAAGTGATCCGCGTACAGCTTCATCTTCGGCTTGCCTGGGCCCTTGAACACCGGATCGACGCCATGCAGGTACTTGCCCTTGACATCCTGTTTCTTGGCGACGAAACCATGTTCCTTGGCATAGGCGAAATCCTTCTTGGTCTTGTCGGTCCAGATCGTCGCTACCTGTTCCTCGGTGGTGTAGTCGCGGCCCGGCTTGAATTTGACTTCCTTGAGCTTCCAGCCCTTGTTGAGAGCCTCGAGGTACTTGTCACGCATGTCGAGACGCTTGGCCAGTTCGAAGAGTATCGAGGTGGCGTTGTGCTCGAGGTTGAAGGGGTTGGTCATCGGTTGGCGGATGGCCACGATGCCGCCCAGGTCCGGGTGGGTCTTCGCCGGCGAGTTGTGCCACGATTCAAGATAGGTCTTGTCCGGCAACACGATGTCGCCGTACCACGCGGTTTCGGTCATGTTGATGTCGATCACCACCGTGAACAACTTGCTCATGCCCTCGAACTGCTGCCAGGCATTCGATGTCGAGACCGCGCGGTTGGTGCCGTAAAAAATTTGCATCTCAGGCACATAACCGAGCCCCCATGACTTCGGGTCGAGCAAAGTGATGTGGGTCTGCTGGCCGATGTTGTGGTGCGAGTTCGGGTGGAACACGGTTTTTTGCATGTCCGTGCGCGTCGGCGGGTAGTCGCACTTCGCGGGTTGCAGATATTCCGGATGATTGTTTGGATGATGCAGCAATATGCCGCCAACGGAATCAATGGCCCCCACCAGCGAGTTGAGGATGATCAACGAGCGCGAACTTTGCACACCGAATTCCTTGGCCGCCATGCCACGGAAGGTATAGGCGGCAACCGGGCGGTACCGCAGTTTCACCCCATCGATTTCCTTGAACTCGCCAATGCGCGCTTCCTTGCCGAATGTGGCGGCCAGCCGGGTGATGGTCGCCGCCGGCACGCCGCAGACTTCCTCGGCATATTGCGGCGTGATCTCCTTGAGGCTGTCGACGAATACCGTGAAAGCGGTGCGCACCGGCTTGCCGTCGACCGTGTAGCTGCCTTTCAGCGCCGGCTTGACGTTGGCGATATAAGGTGAGGCGGCGTTGGTTACCGAATCCCACACCAGCGGTGTCTTGCCGTCCTTGTCCAGCAGCACCTTGCCGTCGGCGCCCACCAGTTGCGGCGAGTTGGTATAGGTGGTGAGGAAGTCCGCGTCGATGGTACCGGCATCGATCAGCAGCTTGCACATGGCAAGCACCATGACCACGTCCTTGCCCGGACGCATCGGCACCCATTCGTCGGCCTTGGCGGCGCAACCGGAAAGCCGTGGATCCATGGCCACGACTTTCATGCCGCGTTCGCGTCCCTGAGCGGTCGCCCAGTCGAGCCAGCGCGAAGTCTGCTCGCCTTCGTGATAGTTGGCGCCAAAATTCAGCAGCAAATTGGTGTGTTTCAGGTCAGGCAGATGACCGTGGTAGCCCCAGGTCAGTTCATCGGCCACATGGCGCGCCGCTTCGCAAAGCGTCGTGCGGTGCATGAAGTTCGGCGTGCCGAAGGCGCCGCACCAGGCCTTCAGATTGGTGTCGCCGATCAGATACTTGCCCTGACCCCACTGAAAAATCAGCTTCGCGGGATTGTCGGCCTTGATCTTCTTGAGCCGCTCGCTTATGAGCGAAAACGCCTCATCCCAACTGATCTCGACGAAGCCGGGATTTTCGTTCGGCCCCTTCTTCGGGTTGGTGCGCTTCAGCGGCTTCTTCAGCCGATAGGGATCGTAAGTGTTGTACATCCCCGAAGCGCCCTTGGGGCAGATGCCATGGTTATAGACTTCGGCACTCGCGGCATCAGGGTAGATGGATTTGACGATGCCGTTCACCACGTTGCCCTGGATGCCGCAGAAGTTCGGGCAGATCGAGCAATGGGACTTGAAGGTC
Source organism: Sulfuritalea sp. (assembly GCA_034376265.1). Classification (GTDB taxonomy): domain Bacteria; phylum Pseudomonadota; class Gammaproteobacteria; order Burkholderiales; family Rhodocyclaceae; genus Sulfuritalea. The sequence goes on along the minus strand of JAXMJU010000004.1, from coordinate 12,403 downwards.
TTGACTTCCATCGACTTGGCCGCCGCCGCGGGTTTGGCTTTCGCCGCCGCAGCGAGGGCATCGAAACCGACGCCGGAAGCCGCCGCGCCGCCGAGGGCGCCCATGCCCTTGATGAAACCTCTTCTTCCGATTTCCATATCATTGACTCCTAGATGTTGTTGCCATTGCTTCGAATGGACGTCGCATGGTGAGACTTGCCTGAAAACTGTCCGCACCCTCCGGCCGCCAAGCCGGTTACCGTGCGGTAACATGAAGCCCGGGCACCCATCGCGCTCGCCCCGTCGCAGGAGCGGCCGGCAAGAGTTGACGCTGGCGACACGGCGCCGCATACGGCAAGGCCGACAGCGCCACCGCCATGCAGGCGATGCCCGGTTGAAAGCTTGGATGGAGTATTCACGGCAAGGACCCGATCATCATATTTGCCCCTCTATTCGCGAGAACCATGCCACGAGAGAAAACCATTACATATTCATGGGATTGAATTCGGGCCGCGGAAAACCACACTAAGGATAATGGCAATAGGGGCTAGAATAGTTACCATATCGTAACCAGCGAGGACTCCATGAGTCGAATAATCGAAAGTTCGTTACCTAACCGTAACCGACGCCGCTGGTTGTTTGACAGCGGATGCCTTGCCGCCGCGGGACTGATCGGCCTCACGCGCAAATCGCTGGCCGCTGGCGGCAAGCTGCGGGTGGGCATGACTCCGGCCTTTCTCCATGACCAGCACAGCATGCTCGGCGAATGGCGCGCGTTCATGGCGGCCTCCCTGCATAGGCCGGTGGAATTCGTGCAACGCGACAGCTATCGCGAAACCATGGATCTGCTGCGGCTGGAAAAGCTCGAATTCGCCTGGATCTGCGACTATCCCTACCTGCACCTCAAGAACACCGTGCGCCTGCTGGCGGTGCCGCTCTATCAGGGGCGTCCGCATTACCGTTCCTACCTGATCGTACGCAAGGGCGATACGCAGACCCGTTCGATCGCCGACCTGTCGGATGCCGTGTTCGCCTATGCCGACCCCTATTCGAACACCGGCTACCTGTCGCCGCGCTATGAAATTCGCCAGTCGGGCCATGACCCGGCCGGCTTCTTTCGCAAGACCTTCTTCACCTGGTCGCACCGCAAGGTGGTCGAAGCAGTCGCCAGCGGACTGGCGCAGGGCGGCGCGGTGGACAGTTATATCTGGGACACCCTGGCTCACGTCGAGCCGACACTGACGGCACGCACGCGCGTGGTCTGGCGCTCGCCGGAATATGGTTTCCCACCCTTTGTCGCCCATCGTTCGGTGGCCAGCGCCGACTTTCAGCTGATGCAGCGCCATCTGCTCGACACCTCGCGCAGCGAAGCCGGACGACGCCTGCTCGACCTGCTGCACCTGGACGGCTTCACCATCGGCAGTCCGGCGCTGTACGAAGGCGTGGCACGCATGATGCGCAGCTTTGGCGAAGCCTGAGCCAACGCTCATGACTTCGATGAACAACCGCGCATCATGAAATTCTTTAACGTCGCAATCCGGCAAGCTGGCAAGTGGGCCCACCCCCTCCCATCCTCCCCCTCGTGGGGGAGGCTACCAATCGGCTTGCTGCGCTCGAACCTGACACAGCTCGCTTGGCAAAGCATTTCGAGTTAACCATGCGCTGGCTGTTCAATCTGTCCTTCCGCCACAAGATCCCCTTGTGGACCTCATTTCTGATCAGCGTCTCGATTTTCGTCGTCGGTGCCGCGCTGATGACGCGCGCCTATCAGGACATGAAGACCGCGGTGGTAATCAGCGCCGGCAATCTCGCGCATACCCTCGCCCACACCCTGGCACCGACGCTGTTGCACGACAACGTGTGGCGCGCCTTCGAGATCGCGCGTTCGCCGATTCGTGCCAAGTCCGCAAAAACCCCGGTCGAGGTCGATGCCGTGGTGGTGCTCGGACGCGACCAGCGGATATTTGTCTCCAGCGATCCCGATACGCTGCCGATGCTGACCGATGCCGCGACACTCGGTCCTGACTGGCTGCAACTGAGCGAGCGACTGGGTACCCAGAGCCAGGAGACATGGCCCTTGGTGCTGGAGCCGCGGGATTCCGGCTACCTCTACCTGGTCCTGCCCATCGTCGACAAGGACGCGCAACTGGGGCACCTGGTACTGCGCTACGCGAAATCGGTGTTCCATCCCTGGTTCATCGACACGATCTGGCAGGGTCTGGGCATCGGCCTGCTGGTGCTGGCGGTGCTGATTCCGATCAACTGGTACTGGGGCAGCCGCATGGCGACGCCGCTGGTCGACCTGGCGCAACGCATGGGCATGATGCTGAAGTCGGTTCCCGATCCCTTGCCGCCTGATCTCTATCCCTATCGCGACGAACTCGGCCAGTTGTTCGCGGCCTACGACCGGATGGTGCTGGCGCTGCGCGACAAGGCGGCACTGGAAGGCGAAATGGTCAAGTCCGAGCGGCTGGCGGCGATCGGCCAGCTCACCGCCGGCATCGCCCACGAAATCAACAATCCGCTGGCCGGCCTGATGACGACCGTCGATACCCTCAAGCTGCAGCGCAATCTCGATCCGCGCGCCTTGCGCCAGCTTGAGTTGATCGATCGCGGCCTGATGCAGATTCGCGACACCGTTGCCGCATTGCTGGTGCAGACAAAAGTGCAGGCACGGCCGCTGAGTCCGCACGACCTGGAAGATGTGCACACCCTGATTCAGCCCCAGGTCGGCAAACGCCGCATCCAGCTCGACTGGTCGGCGGCCATGCCGGCCGAATTGCCGGCGCCGGCCAGCCTGGTGCGCCAGATTCTGATCAACCTGTTGCTCAACGCCGTGCAGGCGGCGGCCGAAGGAGGCCACGTCAGCCTGTGGCTGGGCCGGAAAGCCGAATCGGCGTCCCGCCTGTCGATCGAGGTGCGCAATGACGGCACCCTGCTGCGCGACGAACAACTGGAGCACTTGTTCGAACCCTTCGCGTCGACCCGTGCCGGCGGGCACGGCCTCGGCCTCTGGGTAACCTATCAGATCGTGACGCAACTCGAAGGCCGCATCTCGGCCAAAAACATCGACGGCCAGGTCGAGTTCGTGGTCAGTCTGCCTCTTGGAGAAAACCCATGCAGCACCGCATCGCCCTGATCGAGGACGACCCCATCATCGGTGAAGCGCTGTCGGAGCGGCTCGACTTCGAAGGCTTCACCTGCGACTGGTTCCGCGACGGCAAGTCGGCCCGGCGCGGCCTCGGCCAGCGCCGCTACAGCGTAATCGTCAGCGACATCAACCTGCCCGACATCAGTGGCGAACAGCTGTTCCGCGAACTGCTCGCCGGCAACCGGGTCATCGCCCCGGTCATCTTCATCACCGGCTACGGCGCCATCGACCAGGCCGTGCGCCTGCTCAAGCTGGGTGCCCAGGACTACGTGACCAAGCCCTTCAACGTCGGCGAACTGATCGCCAAGATCCGCGGACTTTGCGAGCACCAGCAACCTGCCGCGAACAGCGATGCCCGGCTGGGCATTTCCACCAGCATGCGGCATATCGAGGGACTGCTGCCCCGCCTGGCGGCGAGCCGCAGCGCGGTGCTGATTTCGGGCGAGTCGGGCGCCGGCAAGGAGGAAGTCGCGCGCGCGCTGCACCGAGCCGGCGACCCGGAAGGTACGACCCCCTTCATCGCGGTCAACTGCGGCGCAATCCCCGAGAACCTCGTCGAGTCGGAACTGTTCGGCCACGACAAGGGTGCTTTCACCGGCGCCGACCGCGACCGGCGCGGGGTCTTCGAGCAGGCCGATGGCGGCACCCTGTTCCTCGACGAGATCGGCGAAATGCCGCCTTCCATGCAGGTCAAGTTGCTGCGCGCGATCCAGGATCGGGCGGTGGTGCACGTCGGTGGCGCCACGCCGCACCCGGTGGATATCCGGCTGATCTGCGCCACGCATAACGACCTCAAAGCCATGGTGGAACAGGGCCGCTTTCGCGAGGACTTGTATTACCGCATCCACGTCATCCATCTGCAGGTGCCGCCCCTGCGCGAACGGCAGGAAGACATTCTCTGGCTGGCCGCGCGCTTGCTGGATGCACGCGCAAGCCGCGACGAAACCCGCCGCACGCTGACGCCCGAGGCCGAACGCGCCCTGGCCCGCTATCCGTGGCCGGGCAACGTGCGCGAACTACAGCATTGCCTTGAGCGCGCCAGCGTGCTCTGCCTGACCCCGGCGCTCAGCGCCGAAAGCCTGTTCGGCACCGACAACGGCGCCGTGGCAAACGCCGATACCTTGCGGCAACCGCTCAGCGAGCACCTGCAGGACTGCGAGCGCGCCTACATCCGCCGGGCGCTCGCCGAATGCGACGGGCGCATTGCCGACACCGCCGCCCTGCTCGGCATCAGCCGCAAGAACCTCTGGGAAAAAATGCGCAAGCTGGACATGGCCGAAGGCTGAACGCCTGCGGCCGAACCTGAATCAGCTCTTGTCGGCCGGCTTCACGGCGCGATGGAAGCCGATCATGCCGTAGAACACCGTATCCACGCTGACCTCGACATAGCCCAGTTCGCGCAGCACGATCGACAGTTCCTCGGCGGTGTAGAACAGGTCCAGCGCATCGATGAAATACTGCTTGAACTTGGTCGCCGCGGGACTGCTGCCGACGATCAGGCTGGTGAAATTCAGGCAGGCCTTGAGGTAGGTGAAGTACAGGTTCTTCACGATCACATTGCGCGGACGCAGCATGTCGGAATGGTGAAAGTGGCCACCGGGCTTCAACACGCGCAGGATCTCGGTGAACACGTCGCGCACCCGCAGGTGGCGCGAGGCGAACTGTAGCGTGACGACGTCGAAATGATTGTCGGGGAAGGGCAGCGTGTGCACGTCGCCGATGGTGCTCTTGATCTGGAAGCCCAGCGCGGCGGCGTTTTGCGCGCCCACGGTCTGCATCTCGGCGCTGCGATCCATGGCGTGCACATCCAGCGTCGCTTCGCGCTTGAGCAGAGCAATGCCGATGGCATTGGTGCCGGCGCAGACGTCGAGCACCTTCTGCTGCGGCCTGATGTCCACCGTCTGCATGAAGCGCTTGAGGAAAGTGCTCCACAAGCCGAGCGCGGCGATTTCGTTGGCGCGGTCGTAATAGCGCGCGATGTCGGCAAACGCGTCGTTCAGTTCATTGGTCCAGACATCGTTGAAGCGTTCTTCGCGTACTGCCTCGCGCGTGGCGAGCGGGGGGGGTGCCATGATTGCTGTCTCCTGCTGGGGGATCGAATGTTGCCGGCTGGCGCCGGATTTAGCCTTCGTCGCGGCCGGGTGTCAAGTCGGCACCATCAAGCGCGGTCGCGCCAGCGCCAGCGTCAGCACGGCGCGTGCCTTGGCGAACTTTTGCAGACGCGTCATCGCTTTGCCGCCATGGCGCTGACAATGTCCGTCTGCCCAAAGTCGTCGCCCTTGAACAGCAGTGGCAGGTTGCGCACCTTGGCGAGGGCATAACTGAAGACATCGCCGAAATTCAGGCCCGCCGGATGTCCGCTGCCCTTGCCGTAGGCAACAAAAGCGGCGTAAGCCGCATCGGTCTCTGCCGGGCCGGGCGGCACCATCTCGAACACGGGCAGCCGCAGCAAATCATCCAGCATCACCACGGCCCGATGGCCGCGCCGACCATGGACAACCATGCGCGCCTCGACCACCGAAACGGTACTGATCAGGGTCTTGCCGGATTCCTCGATGGTACGCACGAAGCTTTCGCGCTCGGGTTCGGCGAAAGCAATGGCCGCCAGCACGGAGGTGTCGACGACGATCACTTTGGCAAGCCGTGTTCATCCCATGCCAGCGGATCGAAGGCGTCGGGCCGGTCGGGAATCCGATCCAGTTGGGCCAGCAAGGCCGCGATGCGGCCGGCCGTGTCGGGATGTCCCGTGGATTCACTGATCAGGCGGTCCAGCGCGCGTTCGACGACTGCGGTCTTCGACAGCCCGGTCGCCTTGGCCATTCGTTCGACCTTGCCAATAACTGCAGGATTGGCGATCTGGAGTGCCATAAAGCTTCCAATGTTTATTTAATGACTATCAATATACATGGCCATGGCGCGCACCGCAAGCGCTTGCACATCAGCCCGCTGCGCACGGTCCGTGCCTAGCTTGCGGGCGCTGTTAGGGCTCGCCTTTTGCCTTGATTCCGAGCCGGCGCAGTTTTTCCCAGAGGGTCTTGCGCGTAATACCCAGAGCCTCCGCGGCATGGGTCATGTGGCCGCCGTGCCGTTCCAGGATCAGCGACAGATAGTCGCGTTCGCAGCCCATCAGATATTCGCTCAGCGATTCGGATTCCAGCGGCTGCGCCACCTCGCCGTCGATGCCGCCGCCAAAAAAGGCTTCGGCGCCGAGCAGGGGCCCGCTGGAGAGGATGCAGGCGCGCTCCACCGCGTGGCGCAGTTCCCTCACGTTGCCGGGCCAGGCGTAGTGCAGCAGCGCCTGTTCGGTGCGCGGGTCGAGGCGGCGCTGCTCACCCGCGTGGGCGCGGTTGAATTCTTCGACGAAATGGCGCACGAACCAGCGGATGTCTTCCGGCCGCTCGCGCAGCGGCGGAATGCGCAGTTGAATCACATGAATCCGGTAATACAGATCCTCGCGAAACTGGCCGGCGTCGACCATGGCGCGCAGATCGCGATGGGTCGCGCAGATCAGGCGGAAATCCGAGGTAATGGCTTTCTCGCCGCCCAGGCGGGTCAGGCGCTGATCCTGCAGCACGCGCAACATCTTGGCCTGCATCGACAGCGGCATTTCGCCGATTTCGTCGAGGAACAGGGTGCCTTGGTGCGCCTGCTCGAAATAGCCGCGCTTGGCCTTGACCGCACCGGTGAAGGCGCCGCGCTCGTAACCGAAGAGTTCGGCTTCCATCAGCGACTCGGGAATCGAGGCGCAATTCACGGCGACGAACGCGCCCGCTTCACCGATCGCGTAATGATGGAAAAGCTTCGCCACATGCTCCTTGCCGGCACCCGACTCGCCGGTGATCAGCAGCGCGGTGGCATGACGCGCCAGCCGCGGAATGGACTCGGCGATGCGCCGCATCGCCGGCGAATCGCCGAGCGTATCGTCGCCGCCATCGCGCACCGCGCCGTAGCCTTCTGCCAGGCCGCGCACTTTCTGCATCAGGACATCGACGTCGAAGGGCTTGGTGACATAGTCCGCCGCACCGGCCTTGAGCAGTTCCACGGCACGGTCGATGGTACCGAAGGCGGTCATGAACAGGAAGGGCGGCAGCCACGGCTGCGTCTCCTTGAGGTCGAGGAACAGGTCGCCGCCATTGCGGTCCGGCAGCCGGATGTCGCTCACCACGACGCTGTAGCGGTGGGCACCGATCGCCGCCGCGCCGGCGGCGGCCGAGCGGCACCAGTCCACGGCAAAGCCCTCCAGGCGGAACAGCTGACAAAGGGATTCGCCCATGATCTCATCGTCCTCGATGAGGCACAGGCGCAGCGTGGATTCAGTTTTGGACATAGGGAATCTCGGCGCTGAAGGTGGTGCAGCCGGGCTCGCTGTCGACCGTCAGTCCACCACCCAGTTGCTGGACGATCTGGTACACCACCCAGAGACCGAGGCCGTAGCCCTTTTCGCGGCCGCTGGCGAAGGGTTCGAAGAGATAGGCCATCTGCTCGTCGGGAATGTGCTTGCCGTCGTTGCACACCGAGAATTTCAGCATCCCCCCCCCGCTGCCAAGACCGAGGCGCACGCGGCCGCCCTCGTCGGCCGCGGCGATGGCATTGAGCAGCAGGTTGAGCAGGATCTGCCGCAGCAGCGTCGCCGGCAGAGGCAGCGCCCGCTGCAGCGGGGATTCCGTGACGACGGTGACGGAGCGGGCGCGCGCCTCGGCTTCGACCAGGATCAGCAGATCATCGATGTCAGCCGGTTCGAACGGGCGATCCTGCAACTTGGTTTCGACCAATAAGGCGGCCACGGTGTGGCGGATCTGCGAGAGGCCACGCTCCAGCAGGGACAGGGTCTGGTTCGCCAGCGGGTCGCCGGCACCGTGGCGCTGGTAGGTCTTGATCGCGGTCAGCATGCCGCCCAGGGGATTGTTGATCTCGTGCGCGATGCCGGCCGTCATGCGGCCGACGGCGGCCAGGCGCTCGGTGACCAGCATCTGGTCTTCCAGCTCCTGCTTGTGCTTCAACTCGCCGACCATGCGGCGAAAGGCGTTGCCCAGTTGCCCGATCTCGTCGCCGCTCTTGGGCAAATCGGCCAGGCGCGCCACTTCCAGATCTCCCGGAACCCGGCGCATGGCCTCGGCCAAAGCCACCAGCGGCTCGCCCGTGCGCCGCGCCCAGAACCATGAGAACGGCAGGATCAGCACCAGCACCAGCAGGGTAACGAATGCCGCCTGCCCCACCAGGCCGATAAAGCGCGGCACAAAGGAAATCTTCGAATAGCCGAGGATGACATGGCCGAGCGCGACGCCGTCGGCCACCAGCGGCGACATGACAAAGTAATGGACCGAATCGGTCGGTTCGATGACCTGCTGCTCAGTCGACATGGTCTTCATCAGTGCGGCGCGCAGGCGGCCATAGACGCCGCCACGACTGGCCGGACTGCTGCCGATCGGAAATTCTTTGGGCCGGGTGGAGACGAAGACATTGAAGTCGGCATCCGTCACCAGGACGATTTCGGCCTGCAGCTCCGGGGCGATCGCGGTCGGATCGCGGGCCGACTGCAATATTTCGTAGGCGCGCCAGATGTCGTCGTGCAGCACCGGCGTCACCAGCGTGTTGGCCAGCACGCGCGCCAGGCTCTTGCCGTGGGCATCGAGGTTCTGCCGCATCTCGTCGTACTCGCGCGCCACCAGGGCAGCGGTGACGGCCAGCGCAGTGCCGAGTACCGCCCCCATCACGCGCAAGGGAATTTTCCAGCGCAGCGAAAGGTCGGCAAGCACGATCATGTGCGGCGCACCTTCGCCGCCATGCGCGCGATGCCGTCGAACAGCGCCGGCGCGCCGGCGACGAAGCCGTCGAGGCGCAACAGGTGCAGCAGTTCCGCGCCTTCGGCATCGGCGGGCATGTCGAGCAGCACGGCGCGAAAGCGCTGCAGTTCAAGGGTGGACATGTCCGGGCGCGCGACGAAGGGCGGGTGCCCGAATTCCGGCGAGCGCTCGATGACACGCGTGCCGCGGGTCAGCACCGGATGGGTCTCGGCCAGCGTTTCCCAGACATAGCCGTCCACCGCGCCGCCATCGGCCAGTCCGACGCCGACGGCCTCGACCACCTTGCGGTGGCCCCAGGTGAAAAAATTGCGGGAGAAGAAGGTCGTCGGGTTCTCACCCAGGGTGGTGAGCCGGTACTGGGGATAGAGGTAGCCCGAATTCGAATCCGGGTCCGAGTACGAGAACACCTTGCCGCGCAGATCGGTGAGGCTGTTCGACTTGCCGTCGTCGGCGGGCACGATGATGTAGGACTGGTAATACGGCCGCCCGCGCCACAGCGGCACCGCGACCAGGCGCAACTCATGCCGGTAGCGCACGTAGGGATAGCCGCAGATCCAGGCGAAATCGATCTTGCCGCCGCGGATCAGGTCCAGCACCTCGCGGTAGTTTCCCCGCTGCACGAACACCACCGGCCGTTTCAGCCGACGCTCCAGCCACGCGCGCCACCGCGTCAGGAAGCTCAGCTGGTCGTCGAGGAACACCGGGGTCAGGCCGATGCGCAGAACCCCGGTTTCGGCACGCACGGGCAGCCAGGGCTGGGCAGCAACGGCCAGCGCCGACCGGAGAAAAGCCCGTCTGCATACTCCCGCCACGTGATCGCCCTCACTCATGGTGGCGATGATAAGCGCGAAAGCCGGTGCTTCATGGTCGATTTCCATGAGCGTTACGTGTGCGTAGCAGGTTGCAGCGCAACATCGAAGGCATGTGTTACGCCAGCGTAACCATCGCCGAAATGCAGCACCGGCGCGGCTTGGCGCAAACCCTAGTGCCGACAAGGGATTGGCGCCCGAATGGCCGACATGGCCTGGATGTTGCGTAAAGGAAACGGCAGGCTGGTCCATCGAGCACTGACTTTCGCCATAGCGGCCAGAACAAAAACCGAATCACTGTATTCAGAGGAGGCAAGACAGATGAGCGAAGAATTGAGGGTCTCCCCCATCGAGACGCGCGGCGTCACCGGCAAGAGGCGATTTGCCATGGTGGTCGATACGCGTCGCTGCATCGGCTGCATGGCCTGTCAGGTCGCGTGCAAGGCCGAATACGACACGCCGCTGGGCGTCAACCGGACATGGGTGCCGTACAAGGTGGTGGGCAAGTATCCCACCGTCAAGAAACAGTTCCTGCCGCGGCTGTGCAACCACTGCGACGACGCGCCCTGCGTGCGCAACTGCCCGGTCGAGGCGACCTTCAAGGTCGAGGATGGCGGATTCATATTGCAGCGCTACGAGCGCTGCATCGGCTGCCGCAGCTGCATGGCCGCCTGTCCCTACAACGCGCGCTTCATGCTGCCCTCGCATCGCACCTACACGCCGATCACCAACGTGGTCGACAAGTGCACCTTCTGCTTCCACCGCGTGACCCAGAACCTGGTTCCGGCCTGCGTGCAGACCTGCATCGGCCGCTCGCGCGTGTTCGGCGACATCAACGACCCGAAGAGCGAGGTCTCCTACCTGGTGGCGACCAATTCGACCCAGGTACTGCGTCCCGAAGAAGGCACCAAGCCGCACGTCTTCTACATCGGCGCCGATCGCAATGCGACAGAATTCGGCCGCGACGCCTACCACCAGCCTGAAGTGATGGAACTCGAGCGTTCCGCCTTCAAGCGCAACTTCAAGATCTGAGAGGGGACATCATGGGTGATTACGTCTGGTTTCACGATGTGTCGTGGCACGCGAGCTACGCCGTCTATTTCTTCGTCATCGGCATCGTCGCCGGTTTGTCGTTCATGTCCTACGGCTCCTGGATCACGCCGGCCCTGCGCCCCTTGCGCGAGAAGGCCGCCTACGGCTCGATCGCCCTGCTGGCTTTGGGCGGCGTGCTGCTGATTGCCGATCTGTCGCAACCGCTGCGCTTCCTCAACATCCTCAACCCCGGCTACCTGAACTTCAGCTCGCCGCTGGCCTGGGGGGCGCTCAACATCGTCGCATTCGCTGTCGCCTCGGTGTTGTACATCCTTGCGCTGAGGAAGGGCGACGAGTCCAAGGGCAAGCTGCTGGCGCTGGTGACGGCCTTGCTGGCCCTGGGCCTGCCGGTCTATACCGGCTTCGACCTGACGGTGCACCAGTCGCGGCCGGTGTGGAATTCGCCGATCATGCCGGTGCTGTTCGTCGCCATGGCGATCGCCTCCGGCTCCGCGGTCGGCTCGCTCTTGGCGATGGGCAATGAAGAGGCACAGAAGGTTCTGCGCCAGTACATGCTCTGGTCGGCTGGCGCCGTCGCCGTGATGCTGGTCTCGGTGATGGGCACCACCAACTACGGCGGCTCCGCTTCGGAACTGACCTTCATGATCATGACCACCGGCACCATGGGCCTGCTCTTCATCGGCGTCGGCTTCCTGGCCGGCAGCGTTGCGCCAGCGGTCCTGTTGTTCGCGCCGATGGGCAAGAGCCAGGTCGTGCTGATGATTTCCGCCCTCCTGATCCTGGTCGGCGGCGCAGCCCTGCGCTACGTGCTGCTGATGGCCCCGCAACAATTGCAGACCCTGTACTGACCGACTCCGAGGAGATAGAGAAAATGAAAATGCCAAAAGTCACGCGTCGCACCTTCCTCAAGGTCAGCGCCACCACCGGTGCTGCCGCGGCAGCCGCGCCGCGCCTGCTCAACGCCATGGAATCCCAGTTGGGCGGCAAGGATTTCGGCCCGGTCACCGGTGCCGAGCGCAAGGCCATCCCGATCAACTGCCACGTCTGCAACATCCAGGACGGCGCCATTGCCTACGTCGAGAATGACCGCGTGGTCAAGCTCGAAGGCAATCCGGAGCACGTCTCGACGCGCGGCCGGCTCTGCGCCAAGGGTAATTCCGGCATGTGGTACAGCTACGACCCGGATCGCATCCTGTATCCGCTGAAGCGCGTCGGCGCCCGCGGCGAGGGCAAGTGGAAGCGCATCACCTGGGACGAGGCGCTGACCGAACTCGCGGCCAAGCTCGACGCCGCGCTCAAGGAAGATCCCAACACCATCATGATGAAGTACGGCCGCAACCGTTCCGGTGGCGTGGTTGATCGCTTCATGCAGACGCTGGGCTCGGCCACCGTGGTGAACCACACCTCGGTCTGCGAGTCCTCGAAAAAAATCGGCATGGAACCGACCTGGGGTCCGGACATCGAGACCCCGGACTTCGCCAATGCCAAGTACGTGCTCAATTTCGGCTCCAACATCCTCGAAGCCGCCTACTTCCACAACCCGCTGGCGCAGCGCGTGACGGAAGGCCGCGTCGATAACCAGATGAAAATCGTCACCTTCGACGTGCG
>JAXMJU010000003.1:0-8553 GCA_034376265.1 Sulfuritalea sp. | reverse complement strand
CGCCAGCGCCAACTCTTGCAGCTACCGCAGTTAAAACGGCTTGCTGACCATGGGCGGCGGCAGATCGAGCGACAACTTCGGCTCGACTTGACTCAGGATGCCGACGCTCGGCATATCTTCGACGAACGCCGGGCCTTGCATCAGGCTGGCAATGCGCAGCGTCGAATCGCGCAGTTCCGCGGTCCACTCGGCTTCGTCCGGCAAGGCCGGACGCAGGGCCTGCAACTGGTCGCTGACCTCGCGGCCGTCCCAGCCGGCTGCTGTCAGGAGCACCATGGCCATCGCTTCAGCCTCGCGCACCTGCAGCGGGCGATCGTTGGCGCGCAGCACGCGCGAACCGGCAAAGGAAGCGACCGACGCCACCGCGCTGGTCGTCGCGGCCGAACTCGCCGCGGTCGTGGCGGCAGCCGTGGACGCGGAAAACAGGGTTCCGATGTTGAGTACCGGCAGAAATATCTGGGCGGCCACCGCCACCAGGACGCTGGTGGTCACGTTTTCGTCGTGATGGCCAGCAATGATATGGTTCATTTCCCGCGCCAGGACAAAGGCCAGCGCCGCATCATCGAGCTCAAGGCGGCGCACCCCACGATAGATCACCACCGTTCCCGCGGCGCTGGACGCCGCCCCGGCATCAAGCTTGTCGGCGACGATGAACTCGAAGCGCGGAAAGCGCAATTGCAGATCGGCGTGCTGGCGAAACGCCGTATCGGCGAGGCTGCGTCCCAGGGCAAGAATTCGCTGATCGAAGGCCCGATCGGCGGCGCACTCCGCCGCCTGGCACGACGGCGCGTCGGCGGCAGTCACCAATTGCAGGTGCATGTCGAATTCCGAATAGACCGCGCTGAAGCCCTGCAAGGCGGCCGGCGCCACGACCTGCGTGCGGCCCCCGGGCGAGGTGGCGCACGCGGTCACGAAAAACTGCAGGAGCAGCGGGAGCAGAACGCGGGACATGGTTCGTGCCGAAATGAGCTGCGCTAACTTTCGCCCTGTCACGGGCGAATGTCAATCGGCATCAGGCGGATAGCACCGCCGCCAGCCGCTGCAACACGCGCTCCCGCCCCAATACCTCCAGCACGGCGTCGATCGAAGGCGATTGCGGCAAGCCCAGCAGCGCGACGCGCAGAGGAATTGCCAACTGCGGCATTTTCAGCCCGGACTCGGCAGCGGTCTGCTTGACGGCCTGGCCCAGCTCCACCGCCTGCCAATTGCATGCTGCGAGCCGTTCGCGCAAGGCCTGCAGGCCCTTGCGCGCCGCTTCGGTGAAGTGTTGGGCAGCGACCTCGGTCGCCGGATGCGTCGCGACAAAGTAGGGATGCAAGGCATCGGCCAGTTCGTTCAGATTGCCGACGCGATCCCGGTACAGCGCGGCCACGCTCGCCACATCGGGCCCGCCGGCGACCGCCACGCCCTGACGCGCCAGGCGGCGCGTTGCCTCGGCGGCGAGTCGCTGCGGAGCGGCCAGCTTGAGGTAGTGCGCGTTGAGCCAGTTCAGTTTCTCGGTATTGAACTGTGCCGCCGACGCGGTGATGTGATCCAGGTCGAACCACTGCACGAACTGCTCCATGCCGAACACTTCTTCGTCGCCATGCGACCAGCCAAGACGCGCCAGATAGTTCAACACCGCCTCGGGCAAATAGCCGTCGTCGTCGTACTGCATCACCGACACCGCACCGTGACGCTTGGACAGCTTCTGTCCGTCGTCGCCGAGGATCATCGACAGGTGCGCGTACTGCGGGATCGGTGCGCCGAGCGCCTGCAGCAGGTTGATCTGGCGCGGCGTGTTGTTCACGTGATCGTCGCCGCGAATGACATGGGTGATGTTCATGTCGCGGTCATCGACGACGACGCAGAAGTTGTAGGTCGGCGTGCCGTCGCCGCGGGCGATGATGAAGTCGTCGAGTTCGCTGTTGGCGAACTCGATGCGCCCCTTTACCTGGTCCTGCCACGCCACCACGCCTTGCGTCGGGTTGCGAAAACGCACCACCGGAGCCACGCCGGCCGGCGGCGGCGGCAGGGTCTTGCCCGCTTCGGGTCGCCAGCGGCCGTCGTAGCGGGGCTTTTCCTTGCGCGCCTCCTGCTCGGCGCGCAGAGCGTCGAGCTCCTCCTTCGACGTATAGCAGTGATAGGCCGTGCCCGCCGCCAGCATTTCGGCGATCACCTGGCGGTAGCGCTCCATGCGCTGCATCTGATAGAACGGCCCCTCGTCATGGCTCAGCCCCAGCCACTGCATGCCGTCGATGATCGCCTGCACCGCCTCCGGCGTCGAACGCGCCACGTCGGTGTCCTCGATACGCAGGATGAAGGTGCCGCCATGGCGACGGGCATAGGCCCAGGAAAACAGCGCCGTGCGGGCGCCGCCGATATGCAGAAAGCCGGTGGGACTGGGCGCGAAGCGGGTGCGAACCGTCATGGGAATTCGATGGTAGGAGAAAGGTCCGAATTCTACGCCACGGCGCCGGCGCGATTGACCGCCACCCGTCATTTGTGGTTAAATGCGCGGCTCATTCGCGGGCGGTTAACTCAGCGGTAGAGTGCCACTTTCACACGGTGGAAGCCACTGGTTCGATCCCAGTACCGCCCACCAGGATTCACGAAATCGAAGGCCGGAAACCTTGTCCAGGTTTCCGGCCTTTTGCTTTGCCGCAGTTGCCGAATTGGTGCATTGGCGCGGCGGTTCAAACCGCCATCGGGGCGAAAGCGCGGCTAGCCGCCGCTCCTCGACTTCAGGTGATGGCCGAGGTGGCGATCGGTCTTGGTACTGTGATTGACCGTCCAGTCCATCAACAACAGCTTGATGCGGAAAGCCATGCATACCGGATTTTCCGTCTCGGACTTTATTTCCCCGCTCAGGCGCTGCAGGTTCGTCTGAAAACGCCGATGCTGCTGCAAGTGTTCGGCAAGGAACGCGTAGCGCGACTCCTGCATCAGGGTTTCTTCCATGGCGAATTGGTCCTGCGCGCCTCTTTCGATGAGGTCGAGTAGCGGCAGGGTATCCTTGGTGCGCCCCTCGCGGACTGCAGTGGCCAGGGCATTCATCTGGCTCAAGCGGGTCCGGTGGCGACTGTCGATCTCGGCCACGCCGGAGCTGCATTCCTCGCTCCAGGTCTGGGTCAGCTCATTCTCCTCGACGCCTTCGGCGTGACCGTTGCGCAAGTAATCGTCGCAGCGGTTCAGATAGAGGCGCGCCGGGGCATCTTCCGGCACCTCTTCGAGGCATCTCGCCAATCGCGTCCTGGCGCGGGAGATGTCCCCGACGAAATAGAAGGCCAAGGCTTCCTCGAAGCGTTTTTGTGTGCGCTTCTTTGCCGCCAGCATTCTTGGAGGGTCCGCGTCGAAGACCTCGTACACGGATTGAGCCTCCTGCTTGCCCTTGACTCGACTCCGGGCCAGAAACCGGATGCAGTAGCGCGAAGGATCTTCAAGGCTGTGTAAAGTGTGCTCGCTGATCAGCATCGGCACGCCGTAAACCTTCGACATTCCCTCCAGCCGCGAAGCGAGGTTGACGGCGTCGCTGATGACCGTCCCTTCCATCCGTCCCATGCCGCCAACTGTCCCCAGCATGACGATGCCCGTATTGATGCCGATGCCGATCCGGATCGGCAAGTAGCCTGCGCGCGCACGGCCCTCGTTATAGACTTTGAGGCGTTCGAGCATCGCCAGGGCGCCCTGTACCGCATCGTCCGTGCCTTCGGGGAACAGCGCCATGATCGCATCGCCGATGTATTTGTCGATCAGTCCGCGAAACGGGACAATCATCGGCTCCATCTGCGATAAATAGGAATTCATAAAATCGAAATTCTCCTGCGGCGTCATCGTTTCCGAGAGGCCGGTAAAGTTTCGAATGTCGGCGAACATGATGGTCATCTTGCGCTCGGTCTGCATGCCGAGGCGGACGCTGCGAACGTTGTCGATGTCCAGGAAATGCAGAAATTCACGGGGTACGAAACGGCCAAAGGCCTTTTCGGTATCGACCAACTGCTCGCGTATGTCTGCGAGTTCGGCCCGCAAGCGCTTGACTTCTGCCTCCATGGAGGCAGGCCGCGGGTCAGGGAGCGAGTCCTGGTTCAATCGATTATGGGTTCAAGAATGATTGGACAATCCTGGCTGCGAAGTCAGCCCGTCATCCAACCAGGTGCAGGCGGTCCGTTGTGTCCGGCTCGGGAAAAAGAGATCCGTTCTTTTGGTTCTCCGCCAGCAACACGGAAAACTCATCGGCGCTTACGCCCTGCGAAAACCGATAGCCCTGAAGGATGTCACAGCGATTCCGGCGCAAGAAGTTGACCTGGCTTGCAGATTCCACGCCCGATGCCACTATCTTGAGTTTCAGCGCATGGCCCATGGCGATGATGGTCCGGGTTATGGCGACTGCCTCTGCGTCGTTGGGCGTATCCTGAACGAAGGAACGGTCGATCTTGAGGTTGTCGATGGGGAATCTGTTGAGATAACTCAAACTGGAATATCCGGTTCCGAAGTTGTCCATCGAAAGTGTGACGCCAAGACTCTTGAGCCGGTGCAGCAGGGCCAGGCCGGTCGGCGCGTCGCGCATCAGCGTGCTTTCCGAGATTTCCAGCTGCAAGTAATGCGAGTCGAAACCCAGGGTTTTCATCACGGCATCGATTTTCTCGACGGCTTTTTCGTCCGCGACCTGATCAGCACAGAAGTTTACGGCAATGAACAGCTCGCTGTCGAAATCCTTGCGCCACGCGATGTTGTTGGCCAACGCGGTGCTCAGGACCCAGTCGCCAACCCTCACCGCCAGCCCGGCTTGCTCCAGCATGGGAACAAAATATTCGGGGCTGACATAGCCGGCTTCCGGCCTGACCCAGCGCAGCAAGGCTTCTGCGCCGACAATACGACCGGTCTCTCCCGATACGAGGGGTTGATAGAACACCTTCAGTTCGTCGCGCTCGATTGCCCGATGCAGGCGCTCCCTGAGCCTTATCTGGTCGGACAGCTTTTCATTGGTTTGCGGGAAGCGGTAGGTGTTGCCTCCCGCCTCCGCGGCCAGATACATTGCAGCATCCGCACTCTTGGTTAGCGCTTCTGCATCTTCCCCGTCCTTCGGGTAAATGCCGATACCGATGCTGGCAGAAATGTACAACTCCGTGCTATCGACATAAAGCGCCCGGCTCAGTTCCCGCTGAATGCGGTCGGCCACCGTCGCGGCTTCGTCGATTGACGCAATATCGGAGAGGACAATCGCGAATTCGTCGCCGCCAAGCCTGGCAACGCAGTGGCCGGGATCGACGGATGCCATCAGTCGCGCCGAAACCTCCTGCAAAAGCATATCCCCGGCGCAGTGCCCCACGGATTTGTTGATCTGATCGAAGCGATCGAGGTCGATCAACATCAAGGCCGTGGAGCGCTTGTTCCTGCGGGCGGCGATGATGGCCTGCTCAAGCCGGTCGCTGAACAGGATGCGGTTCGGCAATGAAGTCAGGGCATCGTAGTGGGCGAGGAACTGCATCCGCTTCTTGATCGTCTTATGCACCGTGATTTCCGAGAATACCGCCACGAAGTTGACGATTTCGCCAAGATCATTCTTGACCGCGCTGATGTTCATCCACTCGACGATGACCTCGCCATCCTTGCGCCGGTTGCGAATCTCGCCATGCCATTCCCCGCGATTCATCAACGAGCGCCACATATTGCTGTAAAAGGACTTGTCCTGCTGGCCGGAATTCAGCACGCTCGGCGTATTGCCGGTGACTTCCTCCGCCGTGTAGCCGGTGATCTCCGAGAATCTTCGGTTGACCATCAGGATCTTGTTGTCCCGATCGGTGATCATTACGCCTTCAGCGCTGTTCTCGAATACGTGGGACGCCAGTTCGAGCTTGCGTTCCGCGATCTGCCGGGCACGCTCCTGCTCAAGCGAATCGACGGCGTGGGACAGATTGTCGGCGAGACTTGCAAGCAGACTTTGCTCCTCGACATCGACCAAATCTTCCGCCAGTCCAACGATGCAGATGCCGCCTGCGAGCTTGCCGGCTATCCGCAGGGGCAAATGCGCGAGTCCGTGCGCCGCGAAACCTCGCGGGCTTTCCACCAGCGCGTTGTCGCAATCGGCAAGCGAAGCGAAGAAGCTGCAAGGCCCAGGCCCCACATGGATGACATCCTGCTGCGCAGGCTTGCGGGCGGCGTCCGAGCGCAGAGCGGACGTAATCGTCGCGGCCAGTTCGGGGTGTTCGCCGATAACCAACATCGACGGCAACCGATCATCGCTTGCATACACCCAGGCCAGCGGAAACCCGCCAATCTCGTGGAGAATGCCGACGGTCTCCTGAATCAGGGTCTGACAATCCTTGGTCCGAAGTATCACCTCGTTGGCCTCGCTGATCACGGCCAGGGTTCTGTTCAAGCGCAGAATATGACGCTCTGCTTGCTTGTGATCAGTGACGTCGAGGAGGATGCCGACAATTCCACCTACTTCGGAATGGCTTGTTGAAAACACCGCCTTGAAAAACACCACGTCCTTCTCCGAGCCGTCGGCGCACTTGACACGAGCCTCGTAGGTTTGTTTGCCGCGCCTTTCGAGCAGATCCCGGTCGGCTTTGTCATAGACCTCGGCGAGTTCCTGGGGGGCTATTTCATAAACCGTCTTGCCGATCATGGCCTCGCTGGTGGTTCCGTAAAAGTCCTCGAATGCCTTGTTGACTCCGATGTAGCGTCCGTTGGCATCCTTGAAGAAAACCGGCGATGGAATAGCGGCCAGCAATTGTTCGACAAAACTCAGGTTTTCCGTCAGCGCCTCGCCAAGCTGCTTGTGGGCCGTAATGTCTTCGCCGATCTCCAGCACATGCGACACTTTTCCTTCAGTATCGAACAGAGCCAGCTTCTTGATCCTCACCCAACGCGCGGAGCCTCCCGGAATGCGGATCAACTGCTCCGGCAACTCGACAAGATTCCCGTCGCGAATCGCCGTCAAGTCGGTTTCGGTGTCCCGGTCCGCCTGCTCGCCCTGGAACAGATCTCCGCTCGAAAGACCGAGCAACTGCGCCTTCGGCTTGCCCAGGACATCTTCAACCAGGCGGTTTACGCGCACGACCGTCAAATCCGAGGCGCGCTTGAGAACGATCATGCTCGGGATATGCTCGAAAATCGAGTCGAGCAAGGCATGCGAGTTCTGCAGCAGCAACTCGGTCTGTTTGCGCCGCTCGACCTCCGACTTCAGCACTTCCTTGTCCAATGCCAACTGCAATGTCCGCACGGCGACCTGTTCCGCCATCTCGGCCGACCGACGCAATAGCAGATAGGTCAGAAGGCCGACGAGCGCGCTTGCGGCGAGCAGCAGCAATTCGGGCAACGCGACGGGTGGAGCGTTCCAGCTGACCGGCGGGCTTGCGCGCAGTTGGATTCTGTCTCCTTGGGGCAGACGAATTTCGTGCGTGGTCGCGGTATCGCGCATGCTGCCACCCGCGGCGATAAGCGATTTTCCTGCAGCGGCGTCGCGCTGAAAATACTCGAGGCCAAGGGAATAGCCTTGTTGCACCAACTCGTCGAGCCGCAAGGCCTTGGCGAGATCCACGAATCTGACGGTGGCCGCCACATGGCCCCAGAGCTCCGCCTGGCCGCGCCCCCGACGCAGTTGCATGGCTTGCGTCACCGTCAGGGATCCATTGTCGATTGCAACAATCGGATCACCGCGACTTTCAAGGCTGAGTTGCGGACTTCCGGCAATCGGCGACTGAAAGGCCGCAAAATCGGCACCCTGACCGGCCTCGTTCCTCGTGTAGAAAATGCTGGGCTTCCCCTCGGGAGCGATTTCCAGCCTGCTGATCGTTTCATGCATCTGAAACACAAGCCGCGCAGAAGCGTGTGCCCGTTCGGGTGCGATGAACACGGACTGTCCACCAGCCATCAGCGATCCCGGCGCAAGCATTGCCTGCTTGACAAGGGTTTCCAGGCCAGCCTCCCGCCACCCGAGAGCCCGCGCGACATCCCCCGACCGGTCATCCGCTCCTTGCTGATCCCGTGTGTAATAGCTTCCCACCGGAATCAAGAACAGTATTCCAGCCATGACCGCAAGGACTTGCGCACCTACCCGGCCGGCCCCGAGTCTACGGAAAGTACTTATCAAGTTTGGCAACGGAATTCCAAGTAATGAGAAAAACTGAGTCAGAAATAGCTACTAACGAAAGCCGCCAACAATGGACGCTGACTCGCGATGACCTGTCACCATAGCATCCATAGGCAAACCGTCGGTCGGAAAACTCGACCGGGCGTGCTTGTTACTTATACAAGCAAATTCGAGGCCTATCAATATTTGGAATTGCAGGGCCAAACGTTCATAATCCCGCCTGCCCGTGCCTGTACAACCCATGCAACGACATGGGTAATCGAATGGAGGAAAAGCTCTTTGCGGAATCGAATACGCTATCGCGTGCTGCTGGTGGTCGGCATCGCGGCCACTCTGGGTCAAGTGGCGACGGCTGCATTCTATTCCCTGTATCAGGAGCGGACCGTCCTGGCGCAGAACGAACTTGCCATGGGCAAGCTCACGCATGGCGTCGCCCAGGGTCTGCAAAGCGTCATGCTTGCGGGTTCCGCGGATAT
>JAXMJU010000002.1:0-22028 GCA_034376265.1 Sulfuritalea sp. | reverse complement strand
CGATGCCGCGACGGCGATGCGGGCCAGGGGATTGAGTGCGCTCCAGCCGGCGGCCGCGGGCCAGGCAGCGTCGCCGCAGGCGGGCAACTGGGGACAGGCGGGCGCCGCGTAGCGCGCGCCGATCAGGGCGCCCAGCGCCATGGTCAAGGCCAGCGTCCCCAGCCCCGCATGCAGCAGCGCGGCGGGACGGCGGCGCGGCGCAGACGCCAGCGCGTTGCCGGTGGCGAGCACGGTGCGCCAGGAGAGCAGGACCAGGCCGGCGCCGCCCAGGATGTTGATGAAGCTGGCCCAGACCCGGTGCGGATCGGCGCTGCGGACGCCGACCAGGGTGAGCAGGATCATCAGCACCAGCAGTGCCGCGGCATACCGCCCCGGCGGCTCGATCGGGTGCGGGCGCCGGCACTGCCAGAGGAGGACGAAGCCGAGCAGCAGCGCGGTCGACGCCACCACCCGGTGCAGGATGCGCGCCATGTCGCTGTGCGCATAGGCGCCGCCGACCAGCACCTGACCGTAGCAATAGGGCCACGGGCTGCAGCCGAGGCCGGCGCTGTTGAGGCGGATGTAGGCGCTGACCAGCAGGATCGCCAGCGACAGCGCGGTCAGCGCCAGCGCAAGTATCCTGATGCGTTCGAGACGGGCGGTGCGGGTTTCCATGGCGAGTTCAGTGGGCGGTCCGGAGTCGGTCTGCGCCGGCACGCGCCTTGCCGAGCCGCGCCCGCAAGAGTTGGCGCTGGCGGCACGGCGGGGATCGGCGCGGGTCGGCGTAAGAGCCGATCATAGCGCCGCTTGCCCCCTATCGAACGCTGTTTTGCCGCCGCCCGGATGCCGCTACGGACGCTATGCCGTACCCCGCTTCACGAGCGAAACCGTGCCGCCGATGCTTGCCCGCCACAATTCATGCTCAGTCCGCCCAACAGGATGCTACTTTTCCAGCGCGAGTATCCAATCGACCAGCTTGCGCGCATTCGCTTCCGAGATCGCCACCCCGTTGGGCGGCATGGCCACGCCGCTCGACTCGTCCTTCCAGTGGCGGTTATAGAGCGAGGTACCGCCCATGATCGCCGCGGTCAGATTTTTCCGCGCCCGTTTGTCGCCCTTGTAGCGCGCCGCAACGGCCTTCCACGGCGGCCCGACCGGCTTCAGGCCTTCCGGTCCCTTCGCATCAACTTCGATCGCATGACAAATGAAACAGCCCGACTTGATTGCCAACTGGCGCGCGGCCTCGTCCTGTTTGGCATCGGCCCAGACCGTGCCGCTGGCCGCCATGGCGGCCATCAGCAACGACAGATAGATTGCTTTCCTGCTTTTCATACCCACTCCTCGACAAAAAACTTGAGCGAAAGCCGCGCCGGCGGCTTCCTTCGCGCAGCGACGACCTTCAGCCTAGCCACCGGCCACCGGCGGCCAGATCGCCAGCGTTTCGCCTTCCTGCAGCACTCGCGCGGCACGCTCGCCCGGCGGCACGAAGTTGCCGTCGATCAGCACCAGATGCACCAACTTCTGCGGCAACGCGAAACGTTCGATGATCTGCTGTATGGTCGTCGCCGCGTCCAGTTCCAGTGTCAGCGCATTGGTCTTCTTCGCTTCGGCCGGCAGGTAATCCTGCAAGGTCGCATACAACTTGAAAATCACCTTCATGTGTTATCGACGGACTTTATGCCGCGCTCTGGGCACTGGCAAGGTAGGCTGCCATGAAGCCGTTCGGATCCTGCAACAGCCTGTCCTTCCACGAGCCGAGCCGGGTTCGCGTCTGGATCAGGCCGCGCAAGACTCCGACATGCTCGGTATGACCGATCGACGTGGCGCCGATCAGCACGTCGTCCTTGAACTGCAGCGAAATGTAGCGGTGATTGACGTCGTCCGCGAACTCGACGCCCGAGCCGCCGTTCTGCGCGGTTTCACCCCACCACTGACCAAACGAGGTCGACACCAGGCCCAGCGTATCGAGCACGTTGATCGCCAGGACGCCCGGCAGACGCGCCTCGCGGCCGGCCATGTTGAGTGCGGCGACCCGCGCCTGGTCGGCTGCATTGGGCTGAATCGCCGCGACGAGGTGGGCTCCGGTGAACAGGTCGGGGGCTTCGGCCACGTCGCCGGCCGCGTAAATGCCGGGCACCGAGGTCTGCATCCGGTTATCGACCAGCACACCCTTCGCCACCTGCACCCCGGTATTGTCGAGAAAGCCCACGTTCGGTGCCACGCCCGCCGCGACGATCACCAGATCGCAGGCGATCTCCTCGCCGTCGGAGAGGGTCACCGTGAGGCCGCTGGCATCGGCGGCCTTGCCACCGACGCCCACCGCCTGCGCCAGCCGGTCGAGCAAGCCCGGGTTGGAAACCGCCGGGGCGATGCGTTGCACGCCCTTGCCGGTCAGCACGCGCACGCCCTTGTTTTCGACCCATTGCCGGATCATGTTGCCGGCCTTGGGCGTCATCATGCGCGGCACCATGCGGTCGCCCATTTCGACCACGGTCAGTTCGACGCCGCGCGCCGCCAATGCTTCCATGATGATGCAGCCGATGAAGCCGGCGCCCAGCTGCAGCACGCGGCTGCCCGGCTTTGCCAGCTTGGCGATGGCGCGCGCATCGGCCAGCGTCCAGCAGGTTTGCA
The DNA here is from genome assembly GCA_034376265.1 of Sulfuritalea sp. Taxonomy (GTDB): domain Bacteria; phylum Pseudomonadota; class Gammaproteobacteria; order Burkholderiales; family Rhodocyclaceae; genus Sulfuritalea. Next base: position 19,418 of record JAXMJU010000002.1, on the reverse strand, counting down.
CCTGCGGTAGGTCGATGCCGGGAATCGACGGCCGCACCGGGTGCGAGCCGCTGGCGACCAGCAGCCGGTCGTAGGTTTCGAACTGCCCGTCGGCGAGCAGCAGCTTGCGCTGCGAGGTATCCATGGAGACCACCCGGGCCTGCAGCTCGCGAATGCGCAACTTGGCGAAATGGCCTTCCGTCTTGCGCAGATAGGTGCCGCTTTCGTCGATGTCGCCTTCCAGCAGGTAGGGAATCGCCATGCGCGAATAGGCGGGTTCCGGCTCGGCGCCGATGAGGACGATTTCGGCTGCGGAATCCGCCTTGCGCAGGACTTCTGCAGCGACGACGCCCGCGGGCCCGTTACCGATGATGACGTGTTTCATGGCATTTCCTTAAACGATCAGGGGATCGGCCGTGCCGATCCCCTGAGGGGTGGAGCAGGAATTACAGTCCCAGGCGATCCAGGGTTTCCTTGGTCGGTACGCCTTCCGGCGTCCAGCCGCGGGCCTTGTAATACTCGGGCCGCATCTTGTCGATGCCATTCACCAGGCCCTTGGCCGGGCCGGTCTTGGCCGGCTCGGTCTTCAGGCGCGGCGGCAGGTCGTCGTCCTTGGCGGTGAAGCCGGCGGCGTTGTTGAACAGGCGCTCCATGTTCCAGATGCGCTCGCCCAGCAGTGTCAGCTTCTCCATGGTCCAGTCGCCCTCGCAGGCCGTGTCGAGCTGTGGCTGCAGGTCGGCGAGCGACCAGGCGAAGGTGGTGAAGGCGCAGACGCCGGCACTGTCGAAGACGCTGGTGGCGTCCTGGAAGGCCTTGACCAGGTCGGCCTTGCCCTCGGTGACCAGTGGATCGGTCTTGACCGGAATGCCCAGCACTTCGGAGGCCACGGTGTAGGCGCGCAGGTGACAGGCGCCGCGATTCGAGGTGGCGTAGCCCAGGCCCATGCCCTGGATGCCGCGCGAGTCGTAAGCCGGGAATTCCTGCTTCTTGACGCCCATCGAAAGTTCCGGACGGCCGTACTTGGCGCACAGTCGCGCCGAGCCCATGCCGAGTTCCTTGCCGAAGCCGATGCCCTGCGCAGTCATCTGCGCCAGTTCGACCAGGGCCTGGGCGGAACCGAAGGGCGTATCCATGCCGATCTGTTCCTTGGTCAGTATCCCCAGATCGTAGAGTTCCATCGCCGCGGCGACGGTGGCGCCGAAGGTGATCGGGTCGAAGCCGTCTTCGTTGCACAGCACATTGACGTACTGCAGGGCTTCCAGGTCGCCGACGCCGTTGGCGGCGCCCAACGCCCAGGCCGCTTCGTATTCGAGGCCGCCGGAGGCACCCCAGTATTGCGGCTTGTTCACTACGCTGAAGTGGGACTCGTCGATCCTGGAAATGCGGCCGCAGGCAATGGTGCAGCCGAAGCAGGCGGCGTTGGTGACGAGATGGGTCTTGCCGTCGGTGGGCCGCTTCTCGTGCATGGCTTCGCCGGAGATCTTGCGGGCGTCCTCGAACTGCACATCGCGGTGGTTGCGCGTCGGCAGCGCGCCCATTTCGTTGATGACGTTCATCAGCACCTGGGTGCCGTAGGTCGGCAGGCCCTGGCCGGTGACGGCATTGTCGGCCAGCACCTTCTTCGCCGCCTTGGTCGCGGCCATGAATCCCTTGGCATCCTTGAGCGCCCCGCCACTGCCTTGCTTGCCGCGTACGGCGACGGCCTTGAGGTTCTTGCTGCCCATCACGGTGCCAACCCCGGAGCGGCCGGCGGCGCGGTGCAGGTCATTGACGATGCAGGCGAATAGCACGCCGTTCTCGCCGGAGCGGCCGATGCTCGATACCCGGATTTGCGGGTCCTGGTGGCTGCTCTTGATGATCTCTTCGGTCTGGAACACGGTCTTGCCCCAGAGGTGAGCCGCATCCTTGAGTTCGGCCTTGTCGTCCTCGATCGACAGATACACCGGCTTCGGGCTCTTGCCTTCGAAGATGATCATGTCCCAGCCGGAGAACTTGAGTTCGGAGCCGAAGTAGCCGCCCGAGTTGGAGCAGGCGATGGCGCCGGTCAAGGCACCCTTGGTGACGACCGAGTAGCGACCGCCGGTGGAGGCGACGGTGCCGGTCAATGGCCCCGTGGTCATGATCAGCTTGTTCTCGGGTGACAGCGGGTCGACCTTGGGGTCGACTTCCTCGACGAAGTATTTGGTGGCGAGTCCGCGTTGTCCCAGGTATTCCTGGGCCCATTCCATGTTGAGGGGTTCGGCTTTGCAGGTGCCCTTGGTGAGGTCTACGCGCAGTACTTTTCTGTTCCAGGCCATGGCAGTCTCCTTAGGCGGTGGCGCGGGGTTGGGTGTCGGTCTTGCCGGCCCAGGCGCGCATCTTGTCGAGCCCGGTCCAGTCGGCATCGACATAGGTGATGGCGCCGGTCGGGCAGGCATCGGCGCAGGCCGGTTCGCCGCCGCAAAGGTCGCATTTCTGCACCTTGCCGGTTTCGGCAACGTAATTCACGGTGCCGAAGGGGCAGGCAATCGTGCACACCTTGCAGCCGACGCAGATGTCTTCATGCACGGTCTTGGCGCCGGTCGTCGCGTCGATGCGGATGGCATCAACCGGGCAGGCGTTCATGCACCAGGCTTCTGCACACTGGGTGCAGGTGTAGGGCACCTTGCGTCCGGCGTGTTCGAAATTGAAGACCTTGATGCGCGACTTGGAGATGTTGAACACTCCATGGTTCTCGTAAGAACAGGCCATCTCGCACTGCAGACAGCCAGTGCATTTGTTGGCGTCGATGTGCAACGATTTTTGCATTTCCAACCTCCTGTTTGAATCGAATATTCTTGGACTGAATCCCGTTCCTGTTCAGCATGCGACAGGACAATATCCATTTGCAATTCGCATGCCACGCATTTATTCGCAGGATTCCTGCATTTCGGCAGCCGCTTGCATAACTGTCGCAGCGAAACGCTACAACTGTCGCAAAGCGGGACAGTTTTGCCTTACCGTGAAATACATCGTCAAGCGCAATGTGTCAGGTTCGAGCGCAGCGAGCCGATCGGTAGCCTCCCCGCGAGGGGAGGATGGGAGGGGCGGGCCCATTTGCCAGCTTGAGGCCTATCAAAGCTGCGGGATTTCATAGTGCGAGGTGGCTTATCGAAGGCATGAGTGTCATGGCTGGCGATGCTGCACGCCGTGCCGCTGCATGATGGCCTTCACCGTGCCATCCGCCAGCAGCTGGTTGATCGCTGCCTGAAGTGCCTGCGCCAGATCGTCGCTTTGCTTCTTCACGGCAAGGCCCAACGGCCATTGGCGCTTCTGCAGGATCGGATGCGGCGGCAAATCGATGGCCATGCGCGCATCGCCCTTGAGGCCGCCTTCGAGCTCGCCCTGTTGCGCCATTACCGCGGCGACTTCGCCTGCCTTCAAGGCAGTCACTGCCTCACCCGTGGTGCGGAAGGTCTTGATGGTATTTCGATAACGTCCGTTATCGGCGGAAAGCATCACGCTGGCCGCGAGGGTGTCGCCCTCGATGCCGAGCGTGAGTTTTTCAAAGGGCTCGAAGCCGTCCAGCGTCGGCAGCTTGTCGAGCTGGCGCGCGATTGCGTAGCGTTCCCGGTGATAGGGCGCAAAGAACTTGACCTTATCCACCTTGGCCATGTAGGCCGGATCGATCGGCGCATGCATCAGCACGTCGGCCGGGCCGTAGCCCAGATAGTGGCCCTTCCAGACCATGTTGCGCAGGTCGTCTTCCATGTTCTCGTCCGCCTCGAACCACAGCGGCGACATCTTGACGCCGAGCTTCGCCGCCAGCGCCTCGGCGAGATCGACATCGACACCGCGATTGTCATGCGAGAAGGGCGCGAAGTTCTTGTAGAGCGCCACCTTGAGCACCCCGCTTTGACGAATCTTCTCCAGCGCGGACAACTCCTCGGCATTCGCCAGTGACGGCACCGCAATGCATACAAACAGCGCTGCCACGGCAGAAATATTCACGCGGAAACATCGCAAAGCCACAACAAGCCATCGAATCATGGTGAACCCCTCTTTTTGTCCTGCCGGCCGGCGATCATAACAAGCAGCGCAATCAGCGACGCCCGAGCGGGACGCGCGCAGCCGCATCAATTCGCGCCAGCCATGATCCACTTGATCAGGGACTTCAGATCCTGCTCGGGCACGCCGTCCATCGGCGGCATCGGCACCTTGCCCCAGCTTCCCGATCCACCTTTCTTCACCTTGGTCAGCAACTTGGCTTCGGCATTCTTGTCCTTTGCATATTTTTTGGCCACTTCGCGGTAAGCCGGACCGACGCCACGGGCATCGACGGCGTGGCAGGACAGGCAGTTCGACTTCTTGGCCAGCGCCGCCATTTCATTCACCGGCGCCGCTTCGTCCTCATACCGGGTGTCAAGATAGGAACGGATGGCCCAGATCGCTTCCTGCGACAAAATGCCTTCGAAGGGCGGCATGTACACCGCACCGTTGCGCACCTTGCCGCGCATTACGGAGTCCCGGAAATAGATATCGGTTTCCTTGTCGATCTCGAGCTTGCGCAGATCCGGCGCAATGCCGCCGCTGATGGCCTCCAGACCATGGCAGCGAGCGCAGTTCTGGTTGTACGCGGAGGTGCCGACGCGAATCGCCTCCTTGTCGCCGCGAAACGGATTTTCGTCCCGCTTCTGTTCGCCCAGCGGCTTCAAGGTACTGACGTCGACCGCCTGTGGCGTTACATCGCCATGAGCCAGGACAATCGGCGAAAATACCGCGCCGGTCGCCAGCGCCAAGGTCGTCAGAAATCGAATGGTTGCGTGCATGTAATGGTTTCCTCCAGGAAGTAATCGGCTTCGCTTGTGCCGGAACTTGGCCGGCACTGAATCGTTTTGCAAGAGCACTTAGCGTGCCAAAGGCGGACCGGCTTGCGCAATGTTCTGATTCCTACCCGATCCGATGCAGCAGGCACGAAACCTGCACTCAGCCTGTTCTGGTTCTCGACATGGGCTGTCGCAAGTTGAAACATCGGATGTATCATTACCGGCCAAGTAACACATATGGTGCGTTCCAAGACAACGACACCAATAGCTTTGCGCGCTCATGGAGCGCAGCGGGGCCGGAGCGAGGAGATCGGTCCATGAGACAGACCAACAGTTATGGCGGGCTCGAGTTCAGCGCAGCGGGCAAGGCGCGCGACTTGGTGCGCAGCGTCGGCACCGTGCCGAGCGGACTGCTGCCCTCGGCAATCTAAATGTCATGGGCGCGCTGCCTCGACTACGGGCTGGACAGCGACCAGGGCAGCGAGTTCGATCCGCTCGAACGCGTGCTGCTGACCGAACAGATTGAAAAAAGCCGCCACCTGCTGACCCATGCCCAGCCGGTGATGGATGTGCTCTTCGACCAGATCGTCGATACCCAGAACGTGGTGGTGCTGGCCAACAGCGCCGGTTACATCCTGCACAGCTGCGGCGATCCGGAATTCTTGACGCGGGCCGAGAAGGTTGCCCTGGCGCCGGGCGTCGAATGGTCCGAATCCCATCGCGGCACCAATGCGATAGGCACCGCGCTCGCCATGGGCGTGCCGGTAGTCGTCGACGGCGGCCAGCACTTTCTTGCGGCAAATCGCTTCCTGACCTGTTCCGCGTCGCCGATCTTCGATCCGCACGGACATCTGAGCGGCGTGCTCGATGTATCCGGCGATCACCGCAGTTCGAACCGCCACACCATTGCCCTGGTGCGCATGTCGGTGCAGATGATCGAGAACCGCATGTTCGCGGCAGCCTTCAACGACGTGCTGACCCTGCGCTTCCATGCCCGGCCGGAGTTCGTCGGCACGCTCTGCGAAGGCATGGCGGCCTTTGCCGACGACGGCACCCTGCTCTCGGCGAACCGCAATGCCTGCTTCCAGTTCGGCCAGAACCTGGAGCAGTTGCGCGGCGCCAACTTCAGCGCGCTGTTCGGGCAACCGATCAGCCGCCTGCTCGACCACCTGCTGGTGCGCCCGCAGGATTCGATGGTGCTCACCCTGAGCAGCGGTGTCCGCGTCCAGGCACACGCCGATTTTCGTCCATCGCACCTGCGCCGGCATTCGCGACTGGCCATCGAGAGCCAGTCGGCGACGACTCAAGCTGCCACTATCAACGAAGCCACGGTGCAATCGGCAGCAACCGTTGCCCGCCGCGGCTGCCCGATGGATAGACTGCAGACCGGCGACCCGCAGATCGATGCCGTGGTCAGCAAGGTCAAGAAGGTGATCGGCAAGGACATACCCATCCTGATCCAGGGCGAAACCGGCACCGGCAAGGAACTCCTGGCGAACGCAATTCACTGCGTCGGACCGCGCGCCGCAAAGGCCTTCGTCGCGGTCAACTGCGCCGCCATCCCCGAGGGCCTGATCGAATCGGAACTGTTCGGCTACGAGGACGGCGCCTTCACCGGCGCCCGGCGCAAGGGCAGCATCGGCCGCATCCTCCAGGCCGACGGCGGCACACTGTTTCTCGACGAAATCGGCGACATGCCGTTGTCTTTGCAGGCGCGCCTGCTGCGCGTGCTGCAGGAGCGCGTGGTGGTGCCGCTGGGCAGCGCGAAGTCCTACCCGGTGAACATCGCCGTGATCTGTGCCACGCACCGCCGCATCCGCGACAGCGTCAGCAGCGGCCTGTTTCGCGAAGACCTGTATTTCCGGCTCAACGGGCTGACCGTGATGTTGCCGCCGCTGCGCGCGCGCACCGACCTCGACGCCCTGCTCGCTTCGCTGCTGACGGAACTCGGCGGCGAGCACCCGCCGTCGATCGACCCCGAGGTGCTCGAACTGTTTCGCCGGCATCCCTGGCCCGGCAACCTGCGCCAGCTGTCGAATCTGTTGCGCACGGCGGTGGTCATGGCGGAAGGCGAATCGACCATCCGCCGCGAGCATCTGCCCGACGATTTCGTCGAAGACATCGAGCAGATTCTGGTCGCCTCGCCTGCGGCGGCAAGCGCTCCGACAGCGCAAGTGACAAGCGCCGGCGCCGTGCCGCCAGCGCCAACTCTTGCGCACCCCACCCCGCCGCCCGAAGCCGCTGCCGGACGCCTGCAGGACCTTGCGCTGCATGCCATTCGCGAAGCGCTGGCGCGCAGCGGCGGCAACATCTCGGGCGCCGCCCGCGAGCTCGGCGTCAGCCGCAGCACCCTCTATCGCAAACTGCACGGCTGAGGGTTTCTCTCAGTAGGCGTCGCACGGCCTGGCCGCCGCGCCGGCCATGGCATGTTCATTGCTGAAATCTCTGTCAGGGCGATGGCAGAAGCATGATGTGTCCAACAATGATGCACAAGCGCACAGGCTGTGCGTCATATGCGGACACCTGACCGGCAAGTTCTGATCGACTGACGGGCCACTGGCCCGAACCATCGATCGGCGTCGCTGCTTTGAAAACTCGATCGATACGATACCAATACAAAGGAGACGACTACATGAAGAGTTTGAACGCACTTGCCATAAGCATATCCGTGCTGGGAGCCCTGGCCACCTATCTTGCGCTGGGCCCGCTGGGCGGCGTGTACCTGATCTGGGCGGCGTTTGTGGCCTGGGGTGCGTTCTATGCCCTCGGTGCCGATGTCGCGGCGCTGCAGAAGCTGGTCATCTGCGGAATCTTCGGCGCACTGGTGGCCTGGCTAGTGGCAGTGGTGATCCTCACCGTGCCGCTGGCCGCCTCCCTGGGCCTGCCGCTGTGGGCCGCGCTGGTGGTCGGCGCAGGCGTCGTGGTGGTGGTGCTGGCCGCCAACTTTCCGGCACTGGCGACGATTCCCGCCACCGTGTTCGGTTTCGCCTCGTCGTTTGCCTATCTGCTGCAAACCCCCGATGTGCTGAAGCCCGAGGTGCTGCTGTCACTGAGCCTGAAGAATTCACTCGTCGTCATCTCGCTGTCGCTGGTGGCCGGCGGCCTGTTCGGCCTGCTTTCCGCGCGCTGGGGTGCGGCCATGACCAAAGCGTAAGCTTCAACTGCTATTCAGGAAAAGGAAAGGCCGGGGCTTGCCCCGGCCTTTTTCGTCATGATTTTCATGATTTGGCCAACGCTAAGCCTCATTCCGGCGCTACGGGCTTAGGATTTGCTGGGATACGGGCACCATCAATCCTGAATGCGCGTCTTGCGCAAAAGCCGCCGAATTGTTTTCACCTTTCGCAAACTCCAAGCCTGCTGCCGACCTGACCCTGCTCGCCTTGCTGTCGATAACGATGCAGGCGCCGGCGGCAGCGGCCGACATCGAGGCACCGACGGTCGAGGTGGTCGGCCTCTCGCCGATCAAGGGCCTGGAACAGGCGCGTGACGAAGTGCCGGCCCATGTCCAGTCGCTGGGCAGGCGGGTGCTGAACGAGAACAGGCTGCAGCCGCTGCCGGAGCTGCTGGGCAGCCGCATCTCGGGCATCAATGTCAATGAGATACAGGGCAATCCCTACCAGGCCGATGTCAACTTCCGCGGCTTCAGCGCCAGCCCGCTGCTGGGAACGCCGCAGGGAATATCGGTGTATCAGGACGGGGTGCGCATCAACGAACCCTTCGGCGATACCGTGAACTGGGATCTGGTGCCGCGCGCGGCGATCGGTTCGATCGACCTGATTCCGGGCTCGAACCCGCTGTTCGGCCTCAATACCCTGGGCGGCGCGCTGTCGATCCGCACCAAGGACGGCTTCGCCAATCCCGGAGTCTCGATCGAAGCCGGTGGCGGCAGTTTCGGTCGGCGCGAAGTCGAAGCGCAATTCGGCGGCAAGCAGGGCGACCTGGGCCTGTTCGCCGCCGGCTCGACCTTCCGCGAGAATGGCTGGCGCGACTTCTCCCCTTCCCGCGTCGACCAGTGGTTCCTCAAGCTGTCGCAGCAGCGCGGCCCCTTGGAGTGGGACCTCGCCTACACCCATGCCGACACCGACCTGATCGGCAACGGCCTGTTGCCCGACTCGATGCTGCAGGCGCGGCGCCAGAGCATCTTCACCCAGCCCGACAACACGCGCAATCGGCTGCACATGCTGAATCTCGGCCTCAGCTACTGGCTCGACGACAAGGCGCGCGTTACCGCCACGCTCTACCATCGCAGCAACCGGGTGCGAACCCTCAACGGCGACGCCAATGACGCCTTCGAAGGCGACGCCGCGCTGGACGGCGATGCGGGCGCCAACGGCGGCCTCGGCTTCAACACCGACACCGCCGCCAGCAATCGCACCGCCACCGAGCAGCGCGGCTGGGGCGGCGCCCTGCAGTGGTCGCGGATCGACGACAACAATCACGTCGCCTTCGGCCTGACCGGCGATTTCAGCAGCTCGACCTTCCAGCAGACCACCGAACTCGGCATTTTCGACAGCCAGCGCGGCGTGAGCGCCGCCGGCGCGGGCGAGGTGCTGAACAACCGCCTGACCGGAACATCGCGCAGTTGGAGCCTGTTCGCCACCGACACCTGGAAGCCATGGGCGGATCTGGCGATCACGACTTCGCTGCGCCTGAACCAGACCCGCGTCACCACCAAGGACGAACTGCGCGCCGCGGCGCCCAATCTCGACGGCGACCAGCTCTACACCAAGCTGAATCCGGCGATCGGCGCCAACTGGACGCTCGCGCCGGGCTTTTCGGTGTTTGCCAATGCGGCCCAAGGCAACCGCGCGCCGAGCCCGATCGAACTGGGTTGCGCCGATCGGGCCAACCCCTGCTCGCTGCCCAACGCCATGCAGGCCGACCCCTTCCTCGATCAGGTGGTAACGCAGACCTTCGAAACCGGAATGCGCGGCAAAGCCGGCAAGCTGCGCTGGAACGCCACGCTGTTCCGTGCCGACAACCGCGACGACATCCTCTTCGTCGGCACCTCGACCAGCCAGGGCTACTTCACCAACTTCGGCCGCACGCGCCGCGAGGGCATCGAGCTCGGCGCGGCCGCCGACGTCGGCGCCGTCTCCTTGCGCGCCGACTACGGCTACGTCAAGGCCACCTACCAGTCGGCGGCCTGCCTGCTGGCGGAAAACAACAGCACGCGCGGACAGACCGCGGCCTGCACGGCCGGCGGCCAGGACGACGAGATCCTGGTGCAGGCCGGCAATCGGATTCCCGGCATTCCGCTGCACAGCCTCAAGCTCGGTGCCGACTGGCGCGCCAGCGCCAGCTGGACCCTGTCGGCTGATGTGCTGGCGTATTCGAGCCAGTACCTGCGCGGCAACGAGAACAACGCGCATCAGCCCGGCACCACCTCCGACATCCTCGGCGGCGGGCCGCGCAGCTTTCTCGGTGCCGGCACGGCGCCGGGCCATGCCGTGCTGAATCTGGCGGCCCGGGTCAAGCTCGACCCGCGCTGGCAGCTCTCGGCACGGATCAACAATGTGCTCGACCGGCGCTATGCCACGGCGGGTGCCCTGGCCGAAAATCCCGTCAATGCCGCCGGCGTATTCCAGACCAATTCGAACGACTGGACGCGGGAAAGCTTCTACGCCCCCGGTGCGCCGCGGAGTATATTTCTTGCACTCAATCTCAGCCTCGACTGAGCCCACGAAGGAGCCCGAATGAAACCCCGCCACGTGATCGCCCTGCTTTCGATGTTCGCTGCCACGGCAGCCAGCGCCGAGAGCTATACCATCGACCCGCGCCATACCTTCCCCGTGTTCGAGGTCAGCCACTACGGCTTTTCGCTGCAGCGCGGACGCTTCAACAAACTCGCCGGCAAGCTCGAACTGGACCCCGGCGCGAAGAAAGGCTCGGTCGACATCAGCATCGACATGACCTCGGTGGACATGGGTTTCGAGGACTGGAACAAGCAGATGCGCGGCGAGCGTTTCTTCCAGACCGAAAAGTTTCCGCAGGCGCGCTTCGTCGCCCGCGACTTCGCCTTCGACGCAGCGCAGCCGAGCCCGGTCAGCGGTGAACTGACCCTGCTCGGCGTAACCCGCCCGGTGCAGCTCAAGGTCGGCCAGTGGCGCTGCGCCAAGCATCCGATCCTGCCGCGCCAGCTTTGCGGCGCCGATCTGGAGACCAGCATCAAACGCTCCGATTTCGGCATGAACGCCAACCTGCCCGGCATCGCCGACGACGTCAGGATTACGATTCCGGTCGAAGCACTCAAGGACTCCTGATGAAACCCAATCCGCTCCGCCCTGCCCGTCTGCTGCTCGCTGCTTGCGGACTCGTCCTCACGCTGCCGGCGATTGCCGCCGACGGCATCGCCTATGTCAGCAACCAGAAGGGCAATGTCACCACCATCGATTTGCGCACATTCGATACCGTCGGCGAAATCGACATCGGCGGCGCCGCACCGCGTGGGCTGGGCGTCACCGCCGACGGCAAGCTGCTGGTGGTCGCCTCGCGCGACAAGGGCGACCTCGCCGTAGTCGAGCTCGCGACCGGCAAAGTCGTCAGGCGCATCCCGATCGGCAAGAACCCCGAGTTCGTCAGGGTGCGCGGCGACCAGGCCTTCGTCTCCTTCGAACCGGCCTCCGTCGGTGGCCCACCGCCCAAACCCGGCTCGAAGGAAGCCGCGGAACTCAAGCAGAAGCGCGCCGACGACAAGGAGCAGCCGGCACGGATTGCGATCGTCGATCTCAAGGCCGGCAAGAAAACCGCCGAGATCACCGGCGGCATGGAGACCGAGGGCATCGAATTCTCCGCCGACGGCGACAAGATCATCGTCACCAACGAGGACGACAACAACCTCACGGTGCATGACATCGCCAGCGGCAAGCTGCTCAAGGCCATCGACACGAAGCCTTACGGCAACCGGCCGCGCGGCATCAAGATGGCGCCCGACGGCAAGTCCTACGTCGCCACTATCGAGTTCGGCAACAAGCTGGTGGTGCTCGATGCCGGCTTCAACGTGACGAAGGTCGTGGCGACCGGCGAGACGCCCTATGGCGTCGCCTTCAGCCGCGACGGCAGCCGCCTCTATGTCGCGCTGGCCAAGGGCAAGACCCTGCAGGTGTTCGACGTCGCGAGTTGGACCAGCATCGCCGAATACCCGATCGGCGAGCGCTGCTGGCATTTCACCTTCACCCCCGACGACCGGCACATTCTGGTCGCCTGCGGCCGCTCGGACGACGTGGTGGTGCTCGACGCCGCTAGCGGCAGGATCGTCAAGCGCATCGCCGACAAGCAGATGCCCTGGGGCATCGTCACCTATCCGAAATCCTTCGGCAGCCTGGATACGCCCTGAAACACGGGCGTTTCAAGAGTTGGCGCTGACGGCACGGCGCGCCGCTGTCACTCGATGCTCAGGATCGGCAGCCAGTGGCTGCGCGGATCGCCCGGGCTCAGGTCGGCGGCGCGAATCGGGCGCTGGCGGCGCTCGGCGGGAACGCTGTCGGGGGTGATGAAGGGGTCCATATCGACATCGTGCAACCGGCCGACAATGCCGCGTTCGCTCAGGGTCATGCGGTAGTAGACGCCGTTGAAGGGATCGATGTGCAGCGACTTCGGCGCCGTGCGCATGAACAGCAAGGCGTATTCGAGCGGAACCAGGTCGTCGGCGCTGATCACCTGCGCCTCGCGCGCCACCGGAAAATGGCATAGCCGCTGGCGCGGTCCGGTCAGGCAGCGGAACGGTCGCATGGCCAGAAAATATTCCTCCAGCGTTTCCGCCATGGCAATGCTGAAGCGGGTTTTCCCCGCCGACTCGGGCGTGAACGTGATGGTGCCGATGCGCTGCCGTTCACCCTCGGCATTGCTCAGCCAGATGCCGCGACTACCGGACAGGTCGGCGGCGAGACTGCTCAGCGACAGCAGGATGCCCGACAACAAGCTCAGCACGCGTCGCAGGTCCATGACGCGCCCCCTCCCGGCCACTTCAGAAAAAGAAAAACTTGATTAGCCACAAAGTTCAGCCGATCCGCCGGAGCGTCTCTCAACGCGGCTCTCCCCCTTCATGGGGGGAGATGGAGGGGGGCGTCGAGAAGTCGCTCACACCGCCACGCCACCCTCTCCCCAACCCTCTCCCATCAAGGGAGAGGGAGATCGCCGCTTGCTGAACTATGTGGCTAATCCGGAGGAAAAAAGACCGGCCACAACTCGCGTTGCGCCGGTCTTTGAATGAAGCGATCCGCATTCTCGTTCGGATCACATCAGGAGGAGCCCACCCTGTCCTACTTGCCGCTCTTGTGCAGCTTGAAGGCCCACATCGAACCACCCTGGTTCAGGTAGTTGACCTTCTTCGCCACGTCCCCGCCCCACAGCGGCACCGCGCCACCCCAACCCGAGGCCACGCCGATGTACTGCTCGCCGTCCTGTTCCCAACTGATCGGAGGCGCGACGATGCCGGTCCCCACATTGAACGACCAGACTTCCTTGCCGGTCTTGGCGTCGGCCGCCTTGAGGAATCCTTCCGGCGTGCCCCAGAACACCAGGCCGCCCTTGGTCGTCATCACACCACCCCACAGCGGAGCATTGTTCTTGACTTCCCAGACGATCTTGCCGCTGGCCGGATCGACCGCGCGCATGGCGCCGATGTAGTCGCCGCCGATGTCCTTCGGGTCCAGCGTCCTGATGGTGAAACCGGCGCCGAGATAGGCCGCGCCCTTCTTGTAGCTGACCGGCTCGTTCCAGATTTCCATGCCCCATTCGTTGGCCGGCACGTAGAAGTAGCCGGTATCCGGGCTGTAGGCCATCGGCATCTGGTTCTTGCCGCCGAGGAAGGACGGCGCGGAAAATACGGACGTACCCTTCTTGCCATCGGCGCTCTTGGCCGGATCGCCGGGACGGTTGGCCGGATCGAACTTGGGACGGCCATCCGCGTCGAGGCCGGTGGCCCAGGTGATTTTCTTGACGAAGGGGAAGCCCTTCTGGAACTTGCCGGTCTTGGCATCGAGCACATAGAAGAAGCCATTGCGGTCGGCCTTGCCGCCGAGGCGCTTGCCGTCCTTGCCCTTGAAGGTGACGAACTCGTTGACGCCGTCATAGTCCCAGCCGTCGTTCGGCGTGCCCTGGAAGTGCCACACGATCTTGCCGGTGGCGACGTCGATGGCCACGGTGGAGCAAGAATACAGGTTGTCGCCGGGACGCAGCGCGCTGTTCCACGGCGCCGGATTGCCGGTGCCGAAATAGGCCAGGCCGGTTTCGGGATCGTAGGTGCCGCCGAGCCAGGTGGCGGCGCCGCCGGTCTTCCACAGGTCGCCGGGCCAGGTCGCGTTGGTGGTGCCGGATATGCCGTTTTCCTTGCCATCCTTCATGCCCATGTGGCCTTCGATGGTCGGGCGCACCCAGACCAGCTTGCCGGTCTTGGCGTCGCGGGCTTCAACGCGGCCAATGACGCCGAACTCGCCGCCGGAGACACCGGTGAGGACCATGCCCTTGGCGATGATCGGCGCCGCCGTGGCGGAATAGCCGGCCGAGTACTCGTCGATCTTTTCCTTCCACACCACCTTGCCGGTGTCCTGGTTCAGCGCCACCAGCTGCGCATCCAGCGTGGCGAAGATCACCAGGTTGTCATACAGCGCCGCACCGCGATTGACCACGTCGCAGCAGGGCATGATGCCGTCGGGCAGACGGTGGTCGTATTGCCACAGTTTCTTGCCGGTCCTGGCGTCGAGGGCGAACAGGCGCGAGTAGGAACCCGTCACGAACATCTTGCCGTTGTGGATCACCGGTTGCGATTCCTGGCCGCGCTGCTTCTCGCCGCCGAAGGAGAAGGACCACACCGGCACCAGATCCTTGACCGTCTTGGTGTTGATCTTGGCCAGCGGGCTGTAGCGCTGGCCCTGAGTGCCAAGGCCCCAGGACAAGACGTCGCCTGGGGTCTTCGCGTCGCTTTCAATATCCTTGTCGGTGACCGCGGCCATTACGGGCGCAGTGGCCAGGGTCATCAGGGCGCCGGCGATCAGCACCGAGCTCAGGGTGGGTTTCATCAAGTCTTCCTCCTTGGAATTATGGTTCATCGGACATGCCCTCGCATGTCCGTCCCAGACTTGATAGCAATCAGGATGCCAGGCCCGCCGAACTCATCAAAAGCTTGAAACTTCCTGTTTTCGGATCAATAGCCGAATTTCTGCACGCCCCCCTCTGCTCCAAAAGCAGTCAAGTGTTGCAGAACGGAACAGTCGCTTGTCCCGCCTGGAAGTTGCCCGCGCCGCGTGACTCAGAAGCCGTAGCTGGCGCTCAGGCCGAGCAGGAAGTTGCGGCGGGCTCCCGGTTCGAAGGCGGCGCCGGTGGTTGCTTGCGACGCATTCACCCGCACCGAGCTGACATAGACCTTGTCGGCCAGGTTCTCGAGGCGGATGAATTCACGCAATTTCCAGCCGCCCAGCGTCTGCGCGAAGCCGGCGCGCAGATTGAACAGGCTGTAGCCATCGGCACGCTGTACATTGCTGTCGTTGGTATAGGTGTCGCCGAAGCGCAGCGCTTCGAGCGCCGAGAAGAAGCCGCTGGCGGGGTGCTTCCATGAGATTTCCCCGTAGGCGGTGGCCGCGTAGGTGCCTGGAATCCGGTTGCCCGCCGGTACCGCCACGCAGGGCGGCGTGCCGGTGCAGAAATCATCCCTGAATTCGGCGCGCATCCAGCTGAAGGCACCATACAGGTTGAAGTTGTGGGGCAAGGCGCTATCCACCGACAGTTCCAGCCCGGTGCGGCGGGTCTTGCCGACGTTCTTGAACGAGGCCGTGGCACCGTTGCCCAGGTCGGTGACGATTTCATTTTCGGTATCGACGCGGAACAGGGCCAGATTGGCGCGGGTGTTGTCGGCGATCAGGGCCTTGGCGCCGATTTCGTAGTTTTTGCTCTTGCTCGGCTGCAGCGTGAGATTCGGGCCGGCGCCGCCATTGGTCAGCGGATTGCCGATATAGGTCAGCTCGATGAAGGTCGGCGTCTCGAAGCCCTGGCCGTAGTTGGCATACAGGTTGACCGCCGGCGCCAGCCGGAAGGTGGCGCCCAGCACCGGCGAGGTATTCGAGAACTTGAGCTTGCCGCTGCCGTCGACCGGCGCCGGAATGTTGTCGGTGATGTCGAAATTGATCTGGCTGTGGCGCAAGCCGGCGATCAGCAACCAGCGCTCGGTGGGCTCGAAGCTGGCCTGGACGAACTGGTCGAAGCTATTCACCTTCTGCAGTTCATCCCGGGTGGCGCCGGGAATCAGGTTGCCGGCGGCGGCGTTGTACTGGTTGCGCACATCCTTCATGGTGTCGTAATTCAGCCCGGCCACCAGGCTGAAGGGCGAGCCGGCCAGCATCGAATTGTGCGTCCATTTCAGCTCCGCCCCGGAAAACTGGCGGTCGATGGCGGCTACCCGTCCGGTGGCGCCCAGCGTCTGGTATTGCTGGTTGTCGCGGCTACCGTGGTAGCCCATCGCGGTCAGCGTGTTCTGCGCCGACAGCGCATGATCGATCACCATGCCGGCTTGCGTGTGTTTGCGATAGACGCGGGTATTGCGGGCCACCGCATTGGTGCCGGCCTGCTGCGGATCCTGCCGGTACTGGGTCTCGGTCAGCCCCAGCGGGTCTTCGGCAAACTGGTCGAGCGAGGTCGCCAGCAGGGTCAGGCGGGTGGCATCGTTCAGCTCGTAGCCCAGCTTGGCATGCAGGGTTTGGCGCGAAGAGCGGCTGTGATCGCGGTAGCCGTCCGATTCGAGGTCGGTGGCATTGACGATGTAGTTGAGTCCGCCGGCTTGGCCCTCGGCGATCAGGCTCAGGCGCTGGATGTCATAGCTGCCGGCGGCGAGGGTTGCGCCCAGCGTCGGCGTCTTGGCGCCGTCGCGGGTCAGGATCTGCACCACGCCGCCGGAGGAGTTGCCGTACAGCGCGGAAAACGGGCCGCGCATGAATTCGACCGACTTCGCCGTATCGAGGTTGAAGGTGCCGGTCTGGCCCTGGCCGTCGGGCATGGTGATGGGAATGCCATCGGCGTAGATGCGGACGCCGCGCACGCCGAACGAAGCCCGCGCGCCGAAGCCCCGGCTCGATACGGCGAGATCCTGGGCAGCATTGAAGCGGTTGTTCACCACCACCCCGGGAATCCGCACCGCGGTTTCGGTGAGATTGATCTGCGAGCGTCCTTCGCCCAGTGTTTCCGCGCCGATCACGTCGATCGACAGCGGCAGGTCGAAGGTGTTCTGCGCCACCCGGGTCGCCGTCACCACCACCTGGTCGGTGGTCAGGCGCGACTCGGCGGCGTGGGTGCTGAAGGGCAGGACGCCGGCCAGGGCGAGGGCGAGGGAATGCAGGCGAAAGTGGACGGGGCGCATTGCAGGTATCCGGAAGAGTTAACGTGGAACGCATTGTGAGCGTCCGCGTTCGCCCTGCCCCGAGCGAATCTGCGCATTCGCGGCTCATGAAAATCATGGAAAGTCGGCGCTGACGGGACGGCGCCCAGCCGCCCGAAACAACGCCCGAAGCGCAATTCAGGCGTCGATCAGGCCGTTGCGAATGGCGATCAGCGTCAGTTCGGCGGCATTGCCGGCATTGAGCTTCTGCTTGATGTTGTAGAGATGGGTGCCGACCGTGCGCGGGCTGAGGAACAGGACTTCGGCGATTTCGTTCACCGATTTGCCGCGCGCCAGCATGAGGAAGACTTCGAATTCGCGCGCGCTCAGGGCTTCGACCGGATTGCCGGGGCTGCCGACCTGCTGCACGGCGAGCTCCTGCGCCAGGCCGGGGTCGAGATAGACCTTGCGCGTCGCCACCTGGCGGATCGCCTCGATCAGGGCGTCGGCGGCACTGCGCTTGGTCAGGTAACCGAGTGCCCCGGCCACCAGCGCGCGCCGCGGGTGCGAGGTATCTTCATGGGCGGAAAGCACCAAGACGCGGGCCGCCGGCCATTTGGCCAAGAGGCGCGACAGGGTTTCCAGACCGCCCATGCCGCCCATCGACAGGTCCAGCACGACCACGTCGGGATCGACCTCGGCATAACGCTTCAGCGCCTCCTCGCCGCTGCCGCATTCGGCCACCACGCGCAGGTCGCTGGTGGTATCGAGCAGCAGGCGAAAACCCATGCGCACCACGGCGTGATCGTCGACCAGCATGATGCGCAACGTCGGGCTCACTCGGAATCTCCTGGCAACGGAAGCACCATGCTAACGCGGAACCCGCCCTCCGCACGCGGCGCCGCATCGAGGCTGCCGCCCAGCGCCACGACCCGCTCGCGCATGCCGATCAGGCCGTGGCCCGCACCTGCCACGCCAGTTGCCGCGCCATCCGCCGCCAAGCCCCGGCCGTTGTCCTCGATGCCGGCCTCCAGGCGGCCGTCACGTCGCCTCACCGCGAGCTGAATGCGGCTCGCCTGCGCGTGTTTGAGCACATTGGTCAGCGCCTCCTGCACGCCGCGAAACGCGGCCAGGGTCACGGCCTCGCCGAGGTCGCCGAGATCGCCTTCGAGTTCGAGCGCAAGTTCGATTTCCGGATGGCGGACCCGCCATTCACGCCCGAGGTCGGCCAGGGCCGCAGCGAGATCCGGCTGTTCGAGCACCGCGGGGCGCAACTCGCGCACGATGCGATGCACGCTGTCGTAAAGACCGGCCGCAATCTCGTTGATCTTGGCCGAGCCCTGCACCGCGCCGTCCGATTCCGTGCTGCGTGCGATCGACGCCGCGATGAGGCGGATCGCGGTCACCGACTGGCCGAGTTCGTCGTGCAGTTCGCGCGCCAGGCGCTTGCGCTCCTCCTCGACACCGGCATGGATCAGGCGCGTCACCTCGCGGTTTTCCGCCAGTTGCAGGGTGGTCGCCACCAGCCGCCGCGCATCGGCCTCGGTCGGGCGCAGCAGGCGGCGCAGGAACAGCAGCAGCGCCCCATGCAGCACGGCGACAAAACCCAGGCCGAGCAGGAAAATTGCGGTCATGCTGTCCCAGGCATCGAGCACCGAACGCGAGGCATCGGGCACGATCTCGATGCGCGCGCCGGGCACGCCGATCACGGTCGCCTCCAGCCGCGGCCGCATGCGCGCCTCGAACCAGTCGGGCGCGCGGCGCCCGGCCTTGTAGGTGGCCGGGGGCGACTCGTAGCGCAACACGCCGTCGTTGGAGTAAAGCCGAATCACGTTGGCGCGCACCCGCTTCAGGCTTTGCAAATAATCGACCATCACCATCGGCGCCGAGCCGAACATCCGGCTGGTCTGCGCCGCGGTGCCGAGCATCTGCACCGTGACGCGGTGCGCGGCCTCGACTTCTTCCTGTATCGAGCTGCGATGGTTGTCCACCAGCAGCCAGGTCAGAGCGACCAGGAAGCCCAGATTGAGCCCGGCCACCAGCAGGTTCAGCCGCAGGCGCAGGCTCATCGATGCATCACTCGGCGTGCTGGGAAATGTCTAGGACGTGATCCGGAAAACCACGGGAACGTCGACGGTGAGCGGCCGGCCGGCCAGGGCCGCGGGCAGGGACGGCAGGGGGACGGCCTCGCGCACCATTTCCAGGGCCTGCCGATCAAGTGTGTCATGGCCGCTTGAGCTTAGCACGCGGACTCCGAGCAGGCGGCCGTCCACGGCGAGCTCCAACTGCAGCACGGCCGTACCCTGCCACTGACGCAGCAAGGCGATGCGCGGGTAGCGCTGGTGCGTGGC
>JAXMJU010000001.1:0-15137 GCA_034376265.1 Sulfuritalea sp. | reverse complement strand
GGGGTCGAGGTGACGGCCACCACGCGCAAGCACGCCGCCGAAATGCTAGGGTTGGGTTAGGGCCTGTCTGCGCTCGCCGCCGTGGGATTTACCTGCTGATTGTAAACAGGCCCTGGCAGCGGCCGTTTTTGGTAAAGTGGGAAAGGGATGGTCTTTTGGATGGTCTTTTGGGGGGATAAACGATGCGGATCAAAGGGGCAGGGCATATGACAAGAACAAGGCAGGCCGGCGATACAAAGCTGATCGTGCTGATCCTGGTTGCCGTGTTGCTCGCAATCGGATACGGCGGCCTCGACATGTACGGCGAGGGCGAAAGGTACATGACGATGACCGAGTCGCGCGGCATGCAGATCCTCCAGGGGCTCTCCAAGCATAAGGCCGCGGTGGGTGCCTATCCGGATACGATCGACAAGCTGGCACCGAAATTCATTGCGGCGGTGCCTGAATGCCCCGCCGGCGAGCCGTTTACGTATGCGCTCTCCGGGACGGAATTCACGCTCGGCTGCGAAAAGGTCGCGTTCAAGATGCGGCCCTACAGCTACGACTCCCGGACCAAGGCCTGGCGCGGCTAGAACAGCGTACCGACCTGCAGGTTCGTGGCATACCTGCATCTCGCAGCGGCGGGGAGTCAAGGTCAGCCGCAGGTCGGCAATCCTTTGCCGCCAGAGGCGCTCAAGTTTGTGCCTAGGGGTCGGTTGCGGTAGAATTCCACCCCTTACAGGCGCGTAGCTCAGCTGGTTAGAGCATCACCTTGACATGGTGGGGGTCGTTGGTTCGAGTCCAATCGCGCCTACCAGATCACAGGCCAGCGGACAGGGGACTTCCCCGGTTCACTGGCTTTGTTTTTTTGACCGATGCCCGCAATCCGATTACCTGACGGCTCGCAGAAGACTTTTGACGGCCCGGTGACCGTCGCCGAGGTCGCCGCATCCATCGGCGCCGGCCTCGCGCGCGCCGCACTTGCGGGCAGAGTCGACGGCACACTGGTCGATACGTCCTGCCGCATCGAGGGCGACGCGGATCTCGCCATCATCACCGAGCGCGACAAGGAAGGTGTCGAAATCCTGCGCCATTCGGCGGCGCACCTGCTCGCTCACGCGGTCAAGGAACTGTTTCCCGACGCCCAGGTCACCATCGGCCCGGTCATCGAAAACGGCTTCTACTACGACTTCGCCTACAAGCGACCGTTCACGCCGGAAGACCTGGAAGCCATCGAAAAGCGCATGGCGGAACTGGCGAAGAAGGATTTTCCGGTCACCCGCGAAGTCTGGTCGCGCGACAAGGCGGTGGAATTCTTCAAGTCCATCGGCGAGCACTACAAGGCCGAACTGATCGCGGCAATTCCGCAGGGCGAGGACGTGTCCTTGTATCGCGAGGGCGACTTCATCGATCTTTGCCGCGGCCCGCATGTGCCGTCCACCGGCAAGCTCAAGGTCTTCAAATTGATGAAGGTGGCCGGCGCCTACTGGCGCGGCGACCAGAACAACGAGCAGCTGCAGCGCATCTATGGCACCGCCTGGGCCAAAAAGGACGAGCTCGACGCCTACCTGCACATGCTGGAGGAAGCCGAGAAACGCGACCATCGCAAGCTCGGCCGCCAGCTCGACCTGTTTCACCTGCAGGAGGAAGCGCCCGGCATGGTGTTCTGGCATCCGCACGGCTGGGCCGTGTGGCAGGAGGTGGAGCAATACATGCGCCGCGTCTATCGCGACAACGGCTACAAGGAAGTGCGCTGCCCGCAGATCCTCGATCGCAGCCTGTGGGAGCGCTCCGGCCACTGGGAGCATTTCAAGCACAACATGTTCACCACCGAGTCGGAGAATCGCGATTACGCGGTGAAGCCGATGAACTGCCCGGGCCATGTGCAGATTTTCAATACCGACGTGCGCTCCTACCGCGAACTGCCGCTGCGCTATGGCGAGTTCGGTTCCTGCCATCGCAACGAGCCCTCGGGCGCACTGCATGGCGTGATGCGCGTGCGTGCCTTTACCCAGGACGACGGACATATTTTTTGCACCGAAGACCAGATCCAGTCCGAAGTCACGGCCTTCAACGACCTGTTGCGCAAGGTTTATGGCGACTTCGGATTTCACGACGTGGCCGTCAAGCTGGCCCTGCGCCCCGATAGCCGCGTCGGCGAGGATCATCTCTGGGACAAGGCCGAAAACGCCCTGCGCGCTGCGCTCACCGCCAGCAACCTGTCATGGGGCGAACTTCCCGGCGAAGGGGCTTTTTACGGTCCCAAGATCGAATTCCACATCAAGGACGCCATTGGCCGCTCCTGGCAATGCGGCACTGTGCAGGTCGATTTCTCGATGCCCGGGCGTCTCGGTGCCGAATATGTCGGTGAGGACAACAGCCGCCATACGCCAGTCATGCTGCACCGCGCGATCCTCGGTTCGCTGGAGCGTTTCATCGGCATCCTGATCGAAAACCACGCCGGCGCCCTCCCGCTTTGGTTGGCGCCGGTGCAGGTGGTGGTCACGAATATCTCCGAAGCGCAGACGGATTACGCGGAAAATGTGGCGAAAATGCTGCGCGACGCCGGCCTGCGGGTCGACAGCGATTTGCGCGGAGAGAAAATAAACTATAAAATCCGCGAACATAGCTTGTTGAAGCGGCCTTACATCGTTGTCGTGGGTGACAAGGAAAAGGCTGCAGGGTTGGTTGCTTTACGTGCCCGCGGCAATCAGGATCTCGGGCAGATGTCCCCCAAGGCCTTGATCGAGCGTCTGTTGCATGAACAGTGCAACAGAGGCGCAACGGTCTGATTTTTTGAATTTTTTGGAGATTTGAACCATCGCTCAGGATAAATCGCAGCGTCTCAACGAAGAGATCACCACCCCCGAGGTTCGTCTGGTCGGGGAAGACGGAGAGCAACTGGGCATCGTCCCGATTCGTCAGGCGCTGGCGCTGGCCGAAGAGGCCGGTGTAGATCTGGTGGAAATCGCCCCCACGGCCGTGCCGCCCGTCTGCAAGATCATGGACATCGGCAAGTTCAAGTATCAGGAAGCCAAGCGTCAGCACGAGGCCAAGCTGAAGCAGAAGCAGGTGGTGGTGAAGGAAGTCAAGTTCCGCCCCGGTACCGACGAGAACGATTACCAGATCAAGCTGCGCAATGTGATCAAGTTTCTGAGCGAAGGCGACAAGGCAAAAATTACCTTGCGTTTCCGCGGACGTGAAATGGCGCACCAGGAAATCGGCATGCGCATGCTGGAGCGAATCAAGGTCGATCTGGAGCAGCAGGCGATGGTCGAGCAGTGGCCGAAGATGGAAGGCCGTCAGTTGATCATGGTGCTGGCAGCTTCCAAGAAGAAGCCGCATTGAGTTATTGAGAATTTGTTCCGCATGCAATGCATGCGGAAACAAGAAGTGGTTGCAGGTCACCAAGCATTCCCGAGGCGGGAAACACCTGGCAGCCATGTAATAGGGAGATCTTCGATGCCGAAGATGAAGACCAAGAGCGGTGCCAAGAAGCGCTTTGTCGTGCGCGCTTCCGGCGGCATCAAGCGCGGGAGTGCGTTCAAGCGTCACATCCTGACCAAGAAAACCACCAAGAGCAAGCGCCAGTTGCGCGGTGTGCACACCGTGCACGCCTCCGACGTCAAGTCGGTTCGCGCCATGCTGCCTAACGGTTAAGGAGAGACACCATGCCAAGAGTCAAACGTGGTGTAACGGCGCGCGCGCGCCACAAGAAGGTTCTCGACCTGGCCAAGGGTTACCGCGGCCGGCGCAGCAAGGTCTATCGCATCGCCAAGGAAGCCGTGATGAAGGCCGGGCAATATGCCTACCGCGACCGTCGTCAGCGGAAGCGGCAGTTCCGCGTGCTGTGGATCGCCCGTATCAATGCGGCGGCCCGCGAACTGGGCATGAAGTACAGCACCTTCATGAACGGCCTGAAGAAGGCCTCGATCGAAGTCGATCGCAAGGTGCTGTCCGACCTCGCGGTGTTCGACAAGCCGGCATTTGCCGCCCTGGCCGAAAAGGCCAAGGCCCAGCTGACTGCCTGAGTCTCGCACTACCCGGAGAAGGAGGCCCAGGGCTGTTGGGGCCTCCTTTTTTTCTTGTGTCTATTTGTTCTGATCGATGAATAACCTGGATCAACTCGTAGCTTCGGCGACGGCTGACTTTGCCGCTGCCGCCGAGCCGGCCAAGCTGGAAGACGCCAAGGCGCGCTATCTGGGCAAGGAAGGTTCGCTCACGGCCTTGCTCAAGGGCCTCGGCAAACTGCCGGCCGAAGAGCGCAAGAGTGCCGGCGCGGCAATCAACATCGCCAAGGAGCGCATAGAGTCGGCGCTGACGACACGGCGCGAGGCGCTGAAGAACGGCCAGCTCGAAGCCCAACTGGCGACCGAGGCTCTGGACGTGACCTTACCGGGCCGCGGCAGCCTGCGTGGCAGCCTGCATCCGGTAATTATCAGCCTGGATCGCATCGAACAGCTGTTCCGTTCCATCGGTTTCGACGTGGCCGACGGCCCCGAGATCGAAACCGACTGGCACAACTTTACCGCGCTCAACACGCCGGAGAATCACCCGGCGCGTTCCATGCACGACACCTTTTACCTGCAGGGCGAAGACGGCAAGCTGCAGGACGACGTATTGCTGCGCACCCACACCAGCCCGGTGCAGATCCGCTCCATGCTGGCGCACACGGAACGCTACAAACACCTGGAATCGATGCCCGAGCTGCGGGTGATCTGCCCGGGCCGCGTCTATCGCGTCGATTCCGATGCCACGCATTCGCCGATGTTCCATCAGGTGGAAGGCCTCTGGGTGGGCGAGAATGTCAGCTTCGCCGACCTCAAGGGCGTGGTCGCCGATTTCCTGCGGCGCTTTTTCGAATCCGATGATCTCAAGGTGCGCTTTCGCCCCTCCTTTTTTCCCTTCACCGAGCCGTCCGCAGAAATCGACGTCGCCTTCATGAGTGGCGCGCTGGAAGGCCGCTGGCTGGAAATTGCCGGTTGCGGCATGGTCCATCCCAACGTCTTGCGCTTCGGCGGCTTCGATCCCGAAAAGTACACGGGTTTTGCCTTCGGCATGGGACCGGACCGGCTGACCATGCTGCGCTACTCGATTCCCGATCTGCGCCTGTTCTTCGAAGGCGATCTGCGCTTCCTTGCGCAGTTCCACTGAGCGCTACATGCGAGTCTGAACCGTCATGC
Source organism: Sulfuritalea sp. (assembly GCA_034376265.1). GTDB lineage: Bacteria > Pseudomonadota > Gammaproteobacteria > Burkholderiales > Rhodocyclaceae > Sulfuritalea. The sequence goes on along the minus strand of JAXMJU010000001.1, from coordinate 9,975 downwards.
AATTCTCCGAATCCTGGCTGCGCAGCCTGTGCAATCCCTCGTTGTCGAGCGAGGAACTCTGCCACGTACTGACCATGGCCGGCCTCGAAGTCGAGGAACGCCGTCCCGCCAGCGCCAACTTTTCGAATGTCGTCGTGGCGCAGGTGCTGAGCGTCGACAAGCATCCCGACGCAGACAAGCTCAAGCTCTGCGCGGTCGATGTCGGCGAAGCCGCGCCGTTGCAGATCGTCTGCGGCGCGCCGAATGTCGCCGCCGGCATGAAGGTACCGTGCGCACGCGTCGGCGCCAGGCTGCCGGGCATCGAAATCAAGCGCGCCAAGGTGCGCGGCATCGAAAGCTTCGGCATGCTCTGCTCGGCGCGCGAACTCGGTCTTTCCGACGACCACGGCGGCCTGCTGCCGCTGGCCGCCGAGGCCCAAGTTGGCGAGGACATCGGCCGCCACCTGGATCTCGATGATCACCTGATCACGCTCAAGCTGACGCCGAACCGCGCCGACTGCCTGTCGCTGCTCGGCATTGCGCGCGAACTCTCGGCCCTGACCGGTGCGCCGCTGCTGGCGCCCGAGATCGAGCCCGTTGCGGCGGTTGTCCCCGACACGCGCCAGGTGGTGCTCGATGCCCCCGCGTCGTGCTCGCGCTACTGCGGCCGCATCGTGCGCGGTGTCGATGCCCGCGCCGCGACGCCGGAATGGATGAAGCGGCGCATCGAGCGCAGCGGCATCCGCTCGATTTCCTTCCTGGTCGACGTCACCAACTACGTGATGCTCGAACTCGGCCAGCCGCTGCATGCCTTCGACGACGCCGAACTGTCCGGTGCGATCCATGTGCGCCTGCCCAATCCAGGCGAGCAACTGCTGTTGCTCAACGGAATTCGAGGTATGCCCGGTAAGAATACTGCCCTGATCGCTGACGACGTAAAGCCGCTGGCGATGGCCGGCGTCATGGGCGGCGAGCATTCGGGCATCGGCGATGCCACCCGCGACCTGTTTCTCGAAAGCGCCTTTTTCCCGCCCGCCGCCATCGCCGGCAAGGCCCGCGCGCTGGGCTTCAGCTCGGACGCCTCGCACCGCTACGAGCGCGGCGTCGATTTTCAACTGCAACGCAAGGCCATCGAACGCGCGACGCAACTGATCGTCGACACCTGCGGCGGTCAGCCCGGCCCGGTGGTCGAGGCGTTCTCGGCCGCGCACCTGCCCACACGCAAACCAGTGCGCCTGCGCACGGCGCGTGCCGCCAAGGTGATCGGCATTCGACTCGGTGCCGAGCGCATCGAAAGCCTGCTCAAGGGCCTCGGCCTCGGCGTCGAGCGGCAGGGCGAGGATTTCCTGGTCACGCCGCCGTCCTTCCGTTTCGACATCGAAATCGAGGAAGACCTGATCGAGGAGATCGCGCGCATCCACGGTTACGACAACATCCCGTCGCCGCCGCCGGTGGCGCAGATGGCCATGATGCCGGCCACCGAGCACAGCCGCACGGCCATGAGCCTGCGCCGTCTGGCGGCCGAACGCGATTATCACGAGGTGGTGACTTACAGCTTCGTCGAAGCCGCCTGGGAAGCCGACTTCTCCGTCGCCCAGGCCGAGGGTGCTGCGCCCATCGTGCTGGCCAATCCGATCGCCAGCCAGATGGGTGTGATGCGCTCGACGCTGATCGGCGGCCTGGTTGGAGCCCTGGTCGCCAACCGCAAGCGGCAGACGGAGCGGGTGCGTATTTTCGAACTGGGGCGCTGTTTCATGCGCGCCGCCGGTGCCGGTCCGGTCGCAGGATTCGATCAGCCGCTGCGCCTGGCCGGCCTGGCCGCCGGATCGGCGCTGCCGGAGCAATGGGGCGCGCCCGCCAGCCGGGTCGATTTCTACGACGTCAAGGCCGACGTCGAAGCCCTCTTCGCGCCGCGTCGCCTCGAATTCGCCAAAGCCGGGCATCCGGCGCTGCATCCGGGCCGCTGCGCCACGGTCAGTCTCGATGGCCGGCCGGTGGGCTTCCTTGGCGAACTGCATCCGCGCTGGGTGCAGAAGTACGAACTGGGCACCGCCCCGGTGGTGTTCGAACTCGAATTGGCCGCCCTGCTGGCGACACCCTTCTCCGGCTATGAGGAAGTGTCCCGTTTCCCCGCGGTGATCCGGGATCTGGCCCTGGTGGTGCCGCAAAACCAAACTTTGGCGCCCTTGCTGACCGCCCTGCGCGTCGCGGCGCCGGCCATCGTGCGCGATGTCGCCCTGTTCGACGTATATCAGGGCAAGGGCCTGGCCGAAAACGAAAAGAGCCTTGCCTTTCGCATAGTTATGCAAGATACTCAACGTACTCTCGAGGATGCGGAAGTGGAGGCGGTAATCGCCGATCTGCTGGCAGTCGCCAGCCGGGATTTCCATGCGTCCTTGCGCGGATAAACGCAGTCGGAGCTTATATGACATTGACCAAGGCGGAACTCGCCGACCTGTTGTTCGAGAAAGTTGGCCTCAACAAACGCGAAGCCAAGGACATGGTCGAAGCCTTTTTCGACGAAGTTCGTCTGGCCCTCGAAAAGGGCGACAGCGTGAAGCTTTCCGGCTTTGGTAATTTCCAGTTGCGCGAAAAGCCGCAACGGCCGGGGCGCAATCCCAAGACCGGCGAGGAAATCCCGATCACGGCGCGCCGCGTCGTCACCTTCCATGCCAGCCAGAAACTCAAGGCGGCGGTCGAGGCATTCCCGCGTGGCAACGTCCAGCCATAGCCGGGACGAACTGCCGCCGATACCGGCCAAGCGCTACTTCACCATCGGTGAAGTGAGCGAACTTTGCGGGGTCAAGCCGCATGTCCTGCGCTACTGGGAGCAGGAGTTCACCCAACTGCGTCCCGTCAAGCGGCGCGGCAACCGCCGCTACTACCAGCACCACGAAGTCCTGCTGGTGCGACGCATCCGCGAACTGCTGTATCAGGAAGGCTTCACCATCAGCGGCGCACGCAATCGCCTGGAAGATGCCCCGGGCAAGCTGCAGGACGCCGCCGGGGCGCAGGGCAACGCGTCGCCGGCGTCGGTGCGCGCCGAACTCGCTGCCATCATCGAATTCCTGCGCGCCGCCTGACGCCGCCGCGCATTTCCTTTGTTATAATTCGCGCAGTCGGGGCGTGGCGCAGCCTGGTAGCGCACTTGCATGGGGTGCAAGGGGTCGCGAGTTCGAATCCCGCCGCCCCGACCAGTAATACCAAGGGTTTCCGGTTAATCGCCGGAAACCCTTTTTCTTTCCTGTCGCGGAAATTCAAAACTGCCCCATACAGGAGCGAGCGCTACTGGTGGGATCGCGGCGATGATGCGCACCAACTCTCGGACCGCTCTGCCATGGTGTTTGCAACGAACGGGACTGCTTGGGAAATCCGTAGCTGCGACTCTGGCGGGACAGCGGTTAACCGATTACGCCGCCCGCACCTCGTTCAATAAATCCGGGTGTCGATCCAGTACCTTGAGCAGTTTCACCAATGCCAGCGGCGGTTTGGTCTTGCCGTTCTCGTAGCGTGAGAAAGCATTCACTCCACCGCCGAATAGTTCCGCCGCTTCGCGCTGGTCCAGTTTCAGTTTCTTGCGCACGCCGGCAATGAATTGCGGATCGACGATGGCGGCATTTACTTGTTTCGAGAAATCGCGCATTTCCTTCATGACGCGATCCGTCTCGTCCGCGTCAAGGAGTGATTCCGCACAAGCCGGACAGTAGTCGCCGGTCACGGCTTGGATGACGGTGGTCTCGCCCTTGTAGGTGTAGGGCATGTCGCGGGTGTCGTGAATCAATTCCGCCGCGCCGCAAACTGGGCATTTCATGGTCATAGCTCCTTGAAAGACACGATGAGCACGTCGTCGATCACCGTCAGCTTCAGATAGACGTCGCCCAGTGCTGTGCTGGGGCGATAGACGTCTTGCCAGATGGTGTGATCCGCGTGCGTGGTCATGCACTTGTAAAAATCCGTCGGTTTGAGTCCTGCCACCACTGCCAGCATTTCGGCATAGTCGAACCCCAAAGCGTTGGCACCGGTACGTGCCGCATGTGTGGTTCGCACCTTGCCGGCCTCGATCAATGTTTTGATCACTGGTAACGGGCAACGGGGCGTTCTCTTCTCCATGGCTCAAAATTAACCTATTTGGTGATATTTGGCAAGTTGGTTAATTAGGCTCAGACGGTCCGTGTTTCCGCTGACTTGTTGCGCCGCTTCAGGGTGACGGCGTTGTCGTCGTTGCGTGTCACCAATTCGAGTCGTTTGCATGGGGTGCAAGGGGTCGCGCGGTCGAATCCCGCCCCGACCAGTAATACCAAGGGTTTCCGGTTAATCGCCGGAAACCCTTTTTCCATTTGCGGCCGCGATCGCCATGGCTGCTGAGCCCTTGAGGTAAGCTTGCAAGCCATGCTCGTCGTCATCGCCCTCACGCTGAAAAAAGCCGTCGCGCTGTTCGCCCTGGTGGGGCCGGTGTCGATGATCCCGATCTTTCTCGCCGCGGCGGCCGGTCTGGATTTCGCCGGGAAAGCCCGCTTCGCGCGCACCATCGCGCTCAGCGTCACCGTGGCCTTGCTGGTCGCCACCTTTCTCGGCATGCCGCTGCTGGGCCTGCTCGGCGTCACGCTCGGCGCAATGCAGGTGGGTGGCGGCGTCATCGTGCTGCTGCTGGCGATCGCCATGGTGCTGGGCAAGGAAACCAGCTTCAAGGGCTCGCCGCCGGTGACCGGCAACCAGGAGGTCCACAGCGCGTCGATCGTGCCGCTGGCGGTGCCGCTGCTGGCCGGTCCGGCGGCATTCAGTTATGTCATGGGCAACAGCGCCTGGCATGATTATGCCGATCTGATCCATGTCGTCCTGCCGATATTCATCGTCGGCATCTCCTGCTGGGTGACCTTTCGCGTCGCGGCTCGGGCGCACCGGAGAATTCGCCAGGCGACGCTGGATGTCGTCGAACGCGTCGGCGGCTTCATCCTTGCTGCGATGGCGGTGGAAATGATGGCGACGGGCTTGCGCGGCCTGTTCCCGATACTGGTTCCCGGTGCCGGCTGAGGCCCGATGGCGGGCGCGGAACTCCTGGAGCTGCTGGTCACTCGAACCATGCCCTTCGGCAAGCACAAGGGGCGACTGATAGCCGATCTGCCCGGAAACTACCTGAACTGGTTTGCGCGGGAAGGCTTCCCGCCGGGCGAGATCGGTCGTCTGCTGGCGCTGATGCATGAGCTTGACCACAACGGGCTGACGAGCCTGCTCGATCCGCTGCGCGAAAAGCCTGTTTCCGCGCGGTACAAGGATTAGCGGGTTCGAGTCGCGCCGTGCTGCCAGCGGCAACTTTCGTCTTGATCGCGATTCGGGCTGCCGGGGAAGCGGAAACAAGGGGCGATTCCCGTTCAATTTCCGGATTACGGGGCGCCGGTCCGGGGCGCAGGATGATGGAAAACCCCAGCCTCAAGAGGAAACTTCCATGCGCATCGAATCCGTCGAACTGGTTGCCCTGCCCAACGCCCCGACCTGGCAGGAGAAGGTTTACCGTGCCCACCTCGATACCGGCGAGGACATGGATTTGTTCCAGCAGCACTGGGACGTGCCCTTGCCGCCCGAGAGCCTGGTCGGACTGACCGTCGATGAGGCGCGGAAACGGCGCAACGAACGGATGTTCGCCATCGCCTCCGGCAACCATTGACGCCGGCAGCTTCAGCCTGCCTGCTTGAAGGGCAGGTGGTTCGCGGTTTCCGCTTCGTAGTCCTGCATCGCCGCGTCTTCGCGGACGATGAAGTCGGCCACCGCGCGGCGCATGCCGGGATGGGCGATCCAGAACGCTGACCAGGTGGCGACCGGTTCGAAGCCGCGGGCGAGTTTGTGCTCGCCCTGCGCGCCGGGCTCGAAGCTTTGCAGGCGGTGGCGGATGCAGTAGTCGATGCCCTGGTAGTAGCACAGCTCGAAATGCAGGCCGGGCATTTCGATTTCGCTGCCCCAATGCCGACCGTACAGCGTGCCGGTATCGCGGTAGCAGATGGCCGAGGCGACCGGGGTCTGCCCGCGAAAGGCGATGAAGACGACCAGGCGCTTGGCGAGCAGGGCGCCGGCCTCGATGAAGAATTCCAGCGGGAAGGCCGGATGGTTGCCGTAGCGGGCGAAGGTGTCGCGATACTGGCGGTGGATCGCCCGCCAGAGTTCGGCATCGATTTCGTCGCCATGCCGGACTTCAAGCCTGAGGTCGGACTCGGCGACGGCGCGGCGTTCGCGCTTGAGTTTCTTGCGCTTGTCGGCGGTGAAGCCGGCGAGGAAGTCGTCGAAGTCGCGGTAGCCCCGATTGAACCAGTGGAACTGCACGCCGCGCCGCATCAGGAGGCCGGCCGCAGCCAGCCGGGCGCGATCTTCCTCTTCGACGAACAGGCATTGCCAGGAGGACGCGCCGAGTTGGCGCGTAACGTCCAGCGCCGCCGCGATCAGCGCCGGCGCCACGCTTTCCCTTGCCATGTCCCGCCGCACCAGCAGGCGCGGGCCGGGCGAGGGCGTGTAGGGCATGCCGCTGACCAGCTTCGGGTAGTAGTCGAGTCCGGCGCGTTGCCAGGCCGATGCCCAGTTCCAGTCGCGCGAGAAGTCGCCGAAGGAATGGCTGCGCAGGTAGAGCGGCAACAGACCCGCCAGCCGCTTGCCGTCGTACAGCGCCAGATGCCGGGCCTGCCAGCCCATCGCCGGGCCGCCAGCGCCAACTTTCTCGGCCGTGCCGAGGAAGGCGCGACTGGCGAACGGGTCATCGCCGTGGTCGAGCAGAGCCCAGTCGTCATCCGGGATAGCGGTAGCGGTTTCGTGCAGCACGGTTCTCATGAAGGCAATCCTAACCCGCGCCGCCAGCCGGAAGCGCACGCGACGGGCTTTTGCAGCCAGGCGGCTTGGCGCCATAGTCCCTTTCTGTTCCGGTCTTAGGGCGCATGCCGCGATACGCTAAAATATGCGCTGGATTTTTATCACCCCGGCTCTGACTTCCATGCGCATCCTGCTCAGCAACGACGACGGCTATTTCGCGCCGGGGCTCGCCCAGCTTGCGACCAGTCTCGCCGATCTCGGTGACATTACGGTGGTGGCGCCGGAACTCAACCGCAGCGGTGCCAGCAATTCATTGACGCTGGATCGTCCGATGCACCTGCGCCGTGCGGCCAATGGCTACATGTACGTCAGCGGCACACCGTCGGATTGCGTGCATCTGGCGGTCACCGGCTTGCTCGATCACCAGCCGGACATGGTGGTGTCGGGCATCAATCTCGGCGCCAACATGGGCGACGACACGATCTACTCCGGTACCGTGGCCGCGGCGACCGAAGGTTATCTGCTCGGCGTGCCGTCGATCGCCATCTCTCTGGGCAGCTTCGCCGGCAAGCATTTCGACACCGCCGGACGCGTAGCGCGCGAACTGGTGCAGCGCTTCAGCGCGACGCCGTTTGCCGAACCCGTGCTGCTCAATGTCAACGTGCCGGACCTGCCCTATGAGGAATTGCGCGGCATCCAGGTTACTCGTCTGGGACGCCGCCACAAGGCCGAGCCGGCCGTGAAATCGGTCAGTCCGCGCGGCGAGACGCTGTACTGGATCGGCGCTGCCGGTCCCGCGGCGGACGCCGGCGAAGGCACGGATTTCCACGCCGTGGAGCACGGCTGGGTGTCGGTTACGCCGCTGCAAATCGACCTGACCCATGCCGCGCAGCTGGCCAGCGTGCGCAACTGGCTCACGCCGGACCGATGAATACCGTTGCGCTGACCGGTATCGGCATGACCTCGCAGCGTACCCGGACGCGCATGGTCGAGCGCCTGCGCGCGCAGGGCATCGGCGATGCGCGCGTGTTGCATGCCATGGGACTGGTGCCGCGCCATATTTTCATTGAGCAGGCGCTGGCGAACCGTGCCTACGACGACACGGCGCTGCCCCTGGGATTCGGTCAGACCATCTCCCAGCCTTATGTCGTGGCGCGCATGATCGAGCTGCTGATCGCCGGCCGCCAGTTGGGCAAGACACTGGAGATCGGCGCCGGCTGCGGCTATCAGGCGGCGATACTGGGGGTGCTGTCGAAGCAGGTATTCGCGGTGGAGCGCATTGCGCCGCTCTTGGCGCGGGCGCGCGACAATCTGAAGCAGATCAAGCTGTCGCATATTCGCCTGAAACACGCCGACGGCAATCTGGGGCTGCCGGAAGCGGCGCCGTTTGATACCATCATATTGGCCGCCGCTGCGGCCGCGGTGCCGCAGACTCTGCTGGCGCAGTTGGCGCCGGGGGGGCGGCTGATCATGCCGCTGGGCAGCGCTGAACAGGTGATCAGCCTGGTCGAACGCAGCGCAAGCGGCTTTGTCGAAACCAGATTTGACGCGGTGCGCTTCGTGCCGTTGTTACCGGGAGTCGAATGATCTCTACACGCCTGATTCTGGTTGTGCTGCTGCCTATCCTCGGCGGTTGCGCCAGCCATGCGCCCGCGCCGGTCGAGGAGCGCGGCGCGGCGACGCAACAGGCGCTGGCAGCGGCGCAACCGGCCGAGCCGGCAGCGGCAAGCGATCCCGGCGTCCGCTATCACACGGTCAAGAAAGGCGATACGCTCTACAGCATCGCGCTCGATTATGGTCAGGACCACAAGGACGTGGCGGCCTGGAACAATCTCGACAATCCGAATGTGCTGCATATCGGCCAGCAACTGCGCGTCACGCCGCCGGACAACGGCGCACCGGTGGCGGTGGCGAAGCCGGTGACTTCCAGCGCGCCGATCGAGGTCAAGTCGGCGGCGGGCGCAGCGACTGGCGGCAGCAACAGCGCAAGCCTGAAGCGCGAACCCAAGGGCGGCAAGCTGGCCTGGTCCGATGCGGCGCTGGCCAAGGCGCAGCAGTCTGAAAAGGCCGAAGCGCCGGCGGAAGTCAAACCCGAGGCGCGTCCGGCGGAACCCAAAGCTGCCGAGAAGCCGGTGCTTGCTGGCGATAATTTTGATTGGACTTGGCCGGCCAATGGCCAAGTGATAACTCCGTTTGCCGAGGGGCGCAGCAAAGGCATCGATATTGCTGGCAAGGTAGGAGACCCTGTGCTAGCCGCCGCAAGTGGCATTGTTACCTATATCGGAAATGGTTACCGCGGTTACGGTAATCTGATTGTGGTGCGTCACAACGCAGCTACCCTCTCTGTTTACGCCCACAACAGCAAGATATTGGTCAAGGAAAAGGAAACCGTCGCCCGCGGCCAGAAGATTGCCGAAATGGGCAGCACCGATGCCGAAAGTCCGCGCCTGCATTTCGAGATTCGCCGCGAAGCGAAACCGGCCGATCCGCAGAAGTTTCTTCCGGCGCGCTGAGGGCCGATGAACGACGACGCCTTGCTGCCGGAACGCGACGCCGCCGCGGCCGCCGAGGCGATTGCGGACTCGCAGGAGTCCGGTTTCATCGAAGACATCACCCAGTTCTACCTGCACGAGATCGGCGCGACGCCGCTGTTGACCGCCGCCGAGGAAATCAAGTTGGCGCGTGCCGTGCGCGCCGGCGACTTCCTGGCGCGGCAGCACATGATCGAGGCCAATTTGCGGCTGGTGGTCAGTATCGCCCGCCACTACCTGCATCGCGGCCTGCCGCTCGACGACTTGATCGAGGAAGGCAACCTGGGCCTGATCCATGCGCTGGAAAAGTTCGATCCGGAACGCGGCTTTCGTTTCTCGACCTACGCCACTTGGTGGATCCGGCAAAACGTCGAACGCGCGATCATGAACCAGTCGCGCACCGTGCGCCTGCCGATCTACGTGATCAAGGAACTCAATATCGTCTTGCGCGCCATGCGCCGGCTCGATCGCGAACGCGGCGCGGACGAGGAGACGCCCGGCGCCATGCTGGAAGGTGTGGCCCGTCTGCTGGATCGTCCCGTCGCGGAAATTCGCCAGTTGCTGCTGCTCAACGAACGCTCCGCCTCGCTCGATTCGCCGCTCGATATCGATCCCGACTTGTCGATGTCCGATTCGATGGCCGACGAGGCCAGCGAAGATCCGGCGGACCATCTGG